>NZ_JAGHWV010000006.1:65758-352924 GCF_017746095.1 Xanthomonas sp. D-109 | reverse complement strand
GGGTCCATCAGCACGGCCGCCAGCTCAAGGCGCATCTGCGCTGGCTGCTGCGGCCCGAGCGCGACTGAAGAGCGGATCCACGCACGATGGATGATGCGCCGTAGGAGCGGCTTCAGCCGCGACGGGCGTCACCGGGAACGCCCGTCGCGGCTGAAGCCGCTCCTACGAGACAGAGAGAGAGAGCGGTCTCCGCCGATAAGGCCGGATGTGCGCTTCGCATCGAGCCGCACAAGCGCCGTGCCATACCGCGCCACAGGCATAGCTTTGCTGCACCGCATTCGGCGACACTGCCGGGCTTGTCACTTCCGCACCCGAGGCCCGCATGTCGTTCCTGTTCCGGCGCAAGTCGCTCGACCTGGTCACCGTCCACGAGGCCGGCCGCCGGCTGGTGCCCTCGCTGAGCTGGCCGCATCTGGTGGCGCTGGGCATCGGCGCGATCGTCGGCACCGGCATCTACACCTTGATCGGGGTCGGCGCGCAACTGGCCGGGCCGGCGGTGCTGGTGTCCTTCGCGGTGGCCGGGGCGATCTGCGCCTGCGCGGCGCTGGCCTATGCGGAGATGGCGACGATGATGCCGGCCGCCGGCAGCGCCTACACCTACAGCTACGTCGCGCTGGGCGAGGCGATCGCCTGGGTGGTGGGCTGGAGCCTGATCCTGGAGTACTCGCTGGTGGTCAGCACGGTGGCGGTGGGCTGGTCCGGCTACTTCGTCGGCTTCCTGCATTGGGCCAGCGCGCAAAGCGGCATGGATCTGAACCTGCCGGCGGCGCTGACCGCCGGGCCGCACGCCGGCGGCATCGTCAACCTGCCGGCGGTGTTGATCACCTTCGCCGTGGCCGGCCTGCTGATGGCCGGCACCAAGGAAAGCGCCACGCTCAACGCGGTGCTGGTGGTGCTGAAGCTGATCGCCCTGGGCATCTTCGTGGCGGTGGCGCTGCCGGCGTTCCAGAGCGCCAACCTGCATCCGTTCATGCCCTACGGCTTCCCCAAGACGGTCGGTGCCGACGGCGTGGCGCACGGGGTCATGGCCGCGGCGGCCATCATCTTCTTCGCCTTCTACGGCTTCGATGCGATTTCCACCGCCGCCGAGGAAACCAAGAACCCCAAGCGCGACCTGGCGATCGGCATCGTCGGCTCGATGATCGGCTGCACCCTGATCTACATCCTGGTGGCGCTGGCCGCGGTCGGCGCGATGCGCTACGACGTGTTCGGCGCCAGCGCCGAGCCGCTGGCGCTGATCCTGCGCGAACTCGGCCACGGCAAGGCGGCGGCGGCGATCGGCGTGGTCGCGGTGATCGCGCTGCCGACCGTGCTGCTGGCGTTCCTGTACGGGCAGAGCCGGATCTTCTTCGTGATGTCGCGCGACGGTCTGCTGCCGCGCGGGCTGTCCAAGGTCAACGCGCGCACTGGCACGCCGGTGGCGACCACGCTGTTCACCGCGGCGCTGGTGGCGGCGCTGGCCGGCGTGGCGCGGCTGGACGAGATCGCCGCGCTGGCCAATGCCGGCACCCTGGCCGCCTTCATCGCCGTGGCCGCCTGCATGCTGGTCCTGCGCCGCCGCGAACCCGGCCGTGCCCGCACCTTCCGCACGCCGCTGGCGTGGCTGGTCGGGCCGCTGGCGATCGGCGGCTGCCTGTACCTGTTCTGGAGCCTGCCGGATACCACGAAGATCTGGTTCGGGTTGTGGAACGCGCTGGGCGTGGTCGCCTACCTGCTGTATGGCCGCCGCAACAGCCTGCTGCAGCGCGCGCAGACCCCGCGATGAGTCCGCAATTCCAAGCGGCCCTGGCACGCCACATCGGCAGTGCCTATGCCCGCCAACTGGCGCTGGCCGACGTGCTGGCCGAGCGTCGCTGGCAAGTGGACCTGGGCGAAGGCCGGGTGCACTTCGGCGAGGATCTGTCGTTTCCGTTGCAGTTGCTGGGCACGGCCGCCGAGGCCAGCGCCAGTTGGCTGTGGGCCTGGGCCAACACCGCCAGCAACCTGCCGCCGGCCCTGCTGACCGAGGCGACCGCGCTACGCGCATACGGCGAGCGCGAAGGCATCGAGGAGTTAGTCGAACCGTCCTCGGCAGTGGGCACGGACGCCGGCCACCATGTCGCCCTGCTCGCCGGCGCCCTGCGCGGGCGCTGCTACTACCGCGCGCCGTACGATGGCGGCGCGCTGTTCTTCCTGCTCGATGACGTGCCGGCCGCGGTCTTCGCGCCTTGCGACGACGCCCGCGTGCTGCGCCTGCTCGGCGAATTGCCGATGCAGTTCGAACTCGACCATCGCGCCATGACCGACGGCTTTCTGGCCGACCAGGGCTTTGCGCTGCAGCGCGACCCTGCGCAGACCGTGGCGACCCGCGGCGAAAGCCGCATCGTCCTGGCGTTCGATGCGCAGCAGCGCCTGACCAGCGTGCAGGGGCAACTGGCCCCGGTGCAGGCCACCGCCGCGGCGGTCACGCCGACATCGGCACCGGCCTGGCAGTTCTGGAAACGCAAGCGCTGACTGACGTGGCGGCGCAGCGCATGCTCGCGCCGCCACACCCGGCCATTACCACCAACGCACGCCCTCGAACGGGTTCCAGCTGACGCTGCCCTTGCGCTGGTCCAGGTAGTAGGCGTAGTTGGCGGCCATGCCGACCAGCAGCGAGTAGGCGATGCCCAGGCCGCGGCCGAGCGCGTCGGGCAGGAACGCCGCGACGATGCCCAGCACCAGCGAGATGCCGATCAGCCCCAGCGCCTTGCGCCACATGCCGAGGACGAAGAAGTAGATGAAGCCGAAGAACAGGGCGAAGAAGTTCATGTTGATCTTCAACCGCTCCATGAACGGCAGCGCCTTGAACGCGGCCTTGTACTCGGGCGTGGAGGGGGCGCCATACCGGTCGAAGAAGTCGAAGCGGAACTGCCACTTGGGGCTGAGCGGGGCGCGTTGCGGAAGATTGGGGGTTTCCATTGCGAGAGCATCCGTGTTGTAAACGTTTTCAGTTTACCTGAATGGGGCGGCGTGCGCCAAATGAGCGCGGGCTGCAGCACCAGTTTGGTGCGGGTATCGGGAGTTGGGAGTTGGGATTGGCAAAAGCGGGCTCAGCGCGGACCCACGCCTGCCAGGGACGGGCTCCCTTTCCCCTGTGACAACCGCCGTTTCATCGCGTCGGGACTGAAGTCCCTCCCACAGGGCTTGCCTGTGCATGGCGCGTCCGCTGGCGAAATGCCCCCTTGTGGGAGCGGCTTCAGCCGCGACGCGTGGGGCAGCGGTCCAGCGGGGCCCTGCGGTAACCACAGGCCATCGCGTCGGGACTGAAGTCCCTCCCACACGGCTTGCCTGCGCGTGGCGCATCCGCTGGCGAATACCCACCTGTGGGAGCGGCTTCAGCCGCGACGCGCGGGGCAACGGACTCACGGGTTCTGCGATAACCACCGGTCAGCGCGTCGGGACTGAAGTCCCTCCCACAGGGGCTGACGTATCGCGAACCAACGCCGCGGCTTGCAGTGCGCCGCCAAGCCGCACCAGCGGCACGGGCCGCTATTGCGTCCGGGAGCCGCCCAGGCGCTGGCCCAGCGCGATCGCCGCAGCCACGTTGCGCGCCGCCGCGCGCAGGGCATCCGCGGCGTCGGCCAGCGCGGCCTCGCGGGTGGACACCCGTTGCACCGCGCCGAACAACGCGTCGATCCCCTGCGCATGCAGGTCCGCCGCGCCGTCGCCCAGGCCGCCGGCGATGGCCAGCACCGGCACGCCGTGGCGTCGCGCGATGCGGGCGAGGCCGACCGGCACCTTGCCCTGCGCGCTCTGCCCGTCCAGGCGGCCCTCTCCGGTGACCAGCAGATCGGCGCCGGCCAGGTGCGCTTCCAGCCCCAGCACCTGCGCGACGATCTCCACGCCCGGGCGCAGGCGCGCGCCGAGAAAGGCGACCAGGGCCGCGCCGATGCCGCCGCCGGCGCCAGCGCCGGGCAGTTGCGCCACCGCCATGCCCAGGGTGCGTTCGATCGCCTCGGCGTAGTGCCGCAAGCCGGCATCGAGCTGGGCGACCATCGCCGGCGTGGCGCCTTTCTGCGGCCCGAACACCGCCGAGGCGCCGCTCGGCCCGGTCAGCGGGTTGTCGACGTCGCAGGCGACCTCGATGGTGCAGTCGCGCAGCCGCGGGTCCAGCCCGTCCAGGTCGATGCGCGCCAGCGCGCCCAGCGCCGCGCCGCCGGCGGCCAGGTCGCGGCCGTGCGTGTCCAGCAGGCGCACGCCCAGGGCCTGCGCCATGCCGGCGCCGCCGTCGTTGCTGGCGCTGCCGCCGATGCCGATCAGCAGCCGGCGCGCGCCGGCATCCAGCGCGGCCAGGATCAGTTCGCCGACGCCGCGGGTGCCGGTCAGGCGCGGATCGCGCACATGCGGCGGCACCAGCATCAGCCCGCTGGCCGCGGCCATCTCGATCAGCGCGGTGTCGCCGTCCTCGCTCAACCCGAACTGCGCCGCCACCGGTTCACCCAGCGGCCCGGTCACCGTGCAGGCGACCCGACGTCCACCAGCGCCGGCCACCAGCGCGTCCACCGTGCCCTCGCCGCCATCAGCGAACGGCAGCAGCACGTACTGTGCGTCCGGGAACATGCTGCGGAAGCCGGCCGCGATCTGCGCCGCGGCCTGCGCCGCCGACAGGCTCTCCTTGAATGCGTCCGGAGCGATGACGATCTTCATGCAGCGGCGGCGGCGAGCGCCGGCCGGCGCGCCCGAATCAGGCCGTCACGCAGGCATCGCGGTTCGGCCTGGCGCATGCGCGGCGCGCTAGTCCAGCACGCGGCAGAACACCGCCTTGAGGTAGCGCGATTCCTGCACGTGGGCCATGAACGGATGGTCGGCGCCGGCGCCGGCCACCTTCAGGATCTGGATGGTGCGGCCCGAGAAATAGGCGGCGCGGCGCAGCATGTCCAGGAACTCGTGCTCGGCGACCAGGCCGGTGCAGGAGAAGGTGGCGAACAGGCCGCCCGGGGCGACCACGCCCAGCGCCAGCTTGTTCATGTCCAGGTACTTCTTCAGCGCCGGGATCACCTGATCGCGGTCGCGGGTCATCTTGGCCGGGTCCAGGATCACCACGTCGTACTGGTCGCCGCGGGCAGCGGCGTCGCGCAGATACGGGAAGATGTCGGCCTGCACGAACTTGGGCCGCACGTCGTTGAGGCGGGCGTTGCCCTTGGCGATCTCGATCACGTCCTCGTCGATGTCCACGCCGACCACCTCGGTGGCGCCGCGGACCTTGGCGTAGACCGCGAAGCCGCCGGTGTTGCAGCACAGGTCGAGCACGCGTTTGCCCTCCACCTGCTGGCTCAGCCACTGCCGGTTCTCGCGCTGGTCGGCGAAGAAGCCGGTCTTGTGCGCGCCGGCCGGGTCGGCGCGGAAGCGCACGCCGTACTCGCTGATGATCGCCGGCTCCGGGCGCTCGCCGCTGCTGGACACCGGCCGGTAGTCGAAGCTCTCCTGCTTCTGCACGTGCTCCTCGGCGAAGCTGTAGAAGCGGGCGCCGGGGAACTGCGCGCGCAGCGCGGCGTAGATCCACTCGCGGTGGCGGAACATGCCGGCACTGAAGAATTCCACCACCAGCAGGTCGCCGTAGCGGTCCACCACCAGGCCGGACAGACCGTCGCCCTCGGCATGCACCACGCGCCAGGCATCGCTGACCGCGTCCAGCTTGAGCACGTCACGGCGCAGCGACACCGCCTCGGCGATCTTGCGCGCGAACCACGCTTCGTCGACCGCGATGTCGGGATGGGTCTCGAGGATGCGCACGGCGATGCGCGAGTGGCCGTTGTAGAAGCCGCGGCCGATCCAGTCGCCGTCCACCCCGACCACGTCCACCAGCGCGCCCGGCTTGGGCTTGGCGGCGGGTTTTTCGACCAGTTTCTGGAAGATCCAGGGATGGCTGGAGCGCCAGGCGTTCTTGAGGCGGACAACGGGCAGGGGACTATTCATGAACGCCATTGTAGCCGCCCCGATTGACGGCACCGCCGGCAGCCGCAAGAATGCGCGCAGAAGGGGAGTAGCTCCCGACGTTGTCGCCGTCAATTCGAGCCCGCGGGCTCCGGTGCAACGGCAACCGGTCCGCCGGTTGCGAGCGAGACCTTCGCCGCAGTGGCGAAGGCACCCTCTGGACGACATCCGTCGTCTCCGTCCGGAACGCCTCCGCCAACGCGGCCCCGAGGTTCCCTGTTCACTGACGGAAAATTCCCAATGGAAACGATAGGCAACGTGTGGTTGTGGGGCGGTTTCGCGATCGTGGTGGTCGTGGCGCTGCTGGCGGACCTGGTGCTGATGCGCCACGGCGGTCCGCACAAGGTCACCTTCAAGGAGGCGCTGTGGTGGAGCATCGGCTGGATCGCGCTGGCGCTGGCGTTCAACGCGGGCCTGTGGTGGTACCTGCGCGAGACCATCGACGTGGCCACCGGCAACCGCCTGGGGCTTGAGTTCCTGACCGGCTACCTGGTCGAGAAGTCGCTGGCGGTCGACAACATCTTCGTGTTCCTGATGATCATGAGCTACTTCGCGGTGCCGGAGGAGCAGCGCCAGCGCGTGCTGGTGATCGGCGTACTGGGCGCGATCGTGCTGCGCGCGGTGATGATCTTCGCCGGCTCGGTGCTGCTGACCAAGTTCCACTGGCTGCTGTACGTGTTCGGCGCGTTCCTGCTGCTGACCGGCATCAAGATGTGGTTCTCCGCGGGCAAGGAGCCGGACCTGGAAGCCAACCCGGTGCTGCGCTTCATGCGCAAGCACCTGCGCCTGACCCCGCAGTACCACGGCAACGCGCTGAGCGTGACCCAGGAAGGCAAGCGCTGGTTCACCCCGCTGTTCGCGGTGCTGATGCTGATCGCGATCACCGACGTGATCTTCGCGGTGGACAGCATCCCGGCGATCTTCGCGATCACCACCGACCCGTTCATCGTGCTGACCTCCAACGTGTTCGCGGTGTTGGGCCTGCGCGCGATGTTCTTCCTGCTGGCGGGCATGGCCGATCGCTTCCACCTGCTGCCCTACGGCCTGGCGATCGTGCTGGTGTTCATCGGCACCAAGATGCTGATCATCGACCTGTACAAGATCCCGGTGCTGGTGTCGCTGCTGGCGGTGGCGGTGGTGATCGGCGCCACCGTGGTGCTGAGCCTGCTGCGCCCGGCCAAGCCGGCGCACTGACCCGGCACCTGTGCCGCGGCCGCGGATTGTCCCGCGGCCGCGGCCAGTCCCTCCCACCGGCGGCGCCTTGCCTTGGTGGCGGGGCGCCGCCATCCAGGGAACATGGACACCTCTTCGCTCCCCTCGCCCACGCCCGAGCCCGATGCGCAGGGCCGCTTCGACCGCGCGCGGATCCTGCGCGCGTTCAATGTCAGCCTGGCCTTCGTGGCGGTGCTAGTGGCGGTGTTCGCCAGCCAGGGCCTGTTCGACTGGCGGCCCTGGGCGGTCGCACCGCACACGGCCGCCGGCCTGCTCGGCGTGCTCACCGCGCCGCTGTTACATGGCTCGCCGGAGCACCTGGGGGCCAATGCCGGCGCCCTGCTGATCCTGGGCACCCTGGCCGGCAGCGTGTATCCGCGCGCCACCCTGGCCGGGCTGCCCTTGCTGTGGCTGGGCTCGGGCCTGGGCGCCTGGTGGCTCGGCGATCCCGGCAGCCATCACCTGGGCGCCAGCGGTGTCGCCCACGGCCTGCTGTTCCTGGTGTTCGTACTGGCCTTGCTGCGCCGCGACCGCGCCGCGATCGCCGCCAGCATGATCGCCTTCCTGTTCTATGGCGGCATGCTGGTGACGGTGCTGCCGCACGAGGACGGGGTGTCCTGGCAATCGCACCTGGGCGGCGCGGTGGGCGGGGTGGTCGCGGCGCTGCTGCTGCGCCACCGCGATCCGCTGCCGCCGCGCAAGCGCTACAGCTGGGAGGACGAGGACGAGACCGACGACCTCCTCGCCGCCGACGACGAACTGGAACCGCCACCGCCGACCCAGGTGCCGGTGCTGTGGCAGCCGCCGTCGGCGCCGCGCGGGGTGGTGCTGCGCTTTCCGCCGCGTGGGGAGCGTGACGGGGGCTGAGGCGGGAAAGGTGCTTCCAGAAATACGCCAATCTGCATCCTCAGAAGCGGCTTCAGCCGCGACGCCTTCCCGGTAACGCCCGTCGCGGCTGAAGCCGCTCCTACCCGGGGTCGGGCGCCGCGGCATGCCGCGACGGGCCACCTGTCCCTGCGCCGCGCCGTACACTGACCGGTCCGCCGTCGCTGTCCGAGTTCGCATGTCCGTGTCGCCCGCCTGCCGTTTCCGCTCCGCCGCCGCCGTGCTGGCGCTCGCCCTGGCCGCCTGCAGCGGCCCCGCGCTGCGTGCGCCGGCGCCGGCCAAGGCCGTGGGCTACCTGCCGGCCACAGCGGTGCCGGACAGTCTGCGGTTGCTTCCGGCGCCGCCGGCGGCCGACTCGCCGGGCGAGGCGCTGGACCTGGCGATCAACCGCGAGGCGCTGGCCCTGCGCGGCAGCGCGCGCTGGCAGCAGGCCGCGCGCGATGCCGATCTGAGCTTCCCCAACGGCGCCGGCCAGTTCGCCTGCGCGCTGGGCGTGGCGATCGACGCGCAGCACACCCCGCACCTGTACACCCTGCTGGAGCGCAGCCGCATCGACGCCAGCGCCGCCACCAAGGCGGCCAAGCGCCAGTACCAGCGCGCGCGGCCGTTCCTGCGCAACCAGCAGGCGGTGTGCACCCCGGACGATCTGGACGACCTGCGCCAGAGCGGTTCCTATCCGTCGGGGCATAGCGCCATCGGCTGGGCCTGGGCGCTGACCCTGAGCGAGATCGCGCCCGAGCGCGCCGATGCGCTGATCACGCGCGGCCGCAACTACGGCGAGAGCCGGCTGGTGTGCAACGTGCACTGGCAGAGCGACGTGCTCGCCGGCCGGTTCATTGGCGCGGCCACGGTGGCGCGGCTGCACGACGATGCGGCCTTCCGCGCCGACCTGGCCGCGGCCCGCGGCGAGATCGCGGCCGCACGCGCGGCCGGGCGCGCGCCGGCCGGCGACTGCGCCGCGGAGGCCGGCGTCCTGCAGGTGCGGCCGGCCAGCGCGCTGTAGGCACGGCGTGCGGACCGCCTGCACCGCCCCTGCCTTTGGGCAGATGCGAACGGTCCGGAACGGCAGGCTAGACTCGCGCGACTTCCCGCCAAGGACCTGCACCCATGAGCCAGTGGTATTTCCTGACCGGCAGCGAACAGACCCGCTCCGGCCCGTTCGACGATGCCGACGCGGTCGCCTTCGCCCGCAACAACCCCACGGCGCTGGCCTGGTGCCAGGGCCAGAGCGGCTGGCTGCCGGTGGCGCAGATCGCCGCGCTGCGGGGCGGCGCGTCCTTCCTGCCGCCGGGCCTGCCGCCGTTGCCCACCGCCGCCAGCCGCGCCGACCAGATCGACTACCGCATCGTCGGCCACGAAATGCAGTTCGTGGAGATCGAGCTGGACCCGGGCGAGAGCGCGGTGGCCGAGGCCGGCGCGCTGATGTTCAAGGACGCGGCGGTGCGGATGGACACCGTGTTCGGCGACGGCTCCAACGCCGACCAGGGTGGGCTGATGGGCAAGCTGCTGTCGGCCGGCAAGCGCCTGGTCACCGGCGAGAGCCTGTTCACCACCGTGTTCACCCACCAGGGCCAGGGCAAGGCCAAGGTCGCTTTCGCCGCGCCCTACCCCGGCACGGTGCTGGCGATGAAGCTGGACCAGCACGGCGGCCGCCTGATCTGCCAGAAGGACAGCTTCCTGGCCGGCGCGCGCGGGGTGTCGCTGGGCATCCACTTCCAGCGCAAGATCATGACCGGCCTGTTCGGCGGCGAAGGTTTCATCATGCAGAAGCTGGAGGGCGACGGCTGGGTGTTCGTGCACGCCGGCGGCTGCGTGGTCGAGCGCGAACTGGCCGCCGGCGAGCGGCTGGACGTGGACACCGGCTGCGTGGTCGCCTTCCACGCCTCGGTGGACATGGACGTGCGCCCGGTCACCGGCATCAAGAGCATGTTCTTCGGCGGCGAAGGCATGTTCCTGGCCACCCTCACCGGCCCCGGCAAGGTCTGGCTGCAGTCGCTGCCGTTCTCGCGCCTGGCCGGACGCATGCTCGCCGCCGCACCGCAGGGCGGCGGGCAGAACCGCGGCGAAGGCTCGGTACTGGGCGGCTTCGGCCGCATCCTCGACGGCGACAACAACTTCTGAGCCAGCATGCTTAGCCCCTCTCCCCCCGGGAGAGGGGTTGGGGTGAGGGTGCGGGGCGCGAAGCGCCTCGCAGACTCAACCTCCGCGCCGACACTGAAGCGCCCGGACCACCCAAGCATGACCTCCAGTCGTGGGCGGTGCAGGAGGATGCCGCTATGCTCGCGCCGGCTCCTTCCTCCTTTCCGCGACGCTTCCATGACCGTGCTTCGTTCCCCGCGCCTGCTGCTGTCCCTGTCCCTGTTCGGCCTGCTTGCCGCCTGCGGCGGTGAGCCCAAGCCGGCCCCGCCGGCCCCGGTGGTGACCGGACCGGCACCGCTGCCCACGCCGGCGGCCAGGCCGCTGCGCATCGGCATCGCCCTGGGCGGCGGTGCGGCCAAGGGCTTCGCCCATATCGGCGTGATCAAGATGCTGCAGGCCAACGGCCTGGAGCCGACGGTGGTATCCGGCACCAGCGCCGGCAGCGTGGTCGGCGCGCTGTACGCCAGCGGCATGGACGCGTTCCAGATGCAGCAGGCGGCGGTGGCGCTGGACGAGAGCAGCATCCGTGACATGCGCCTGTTCTCCGGCGGCCTGGTGCAGGGCCAGGCGCTGCAGGACTACGTCAACGCCCAGCTCAAGGGCAAGCCGATCGAGAAGCTGGCCAAGCCGTTCGCCGCCGTCGCCACGCGCCTGGAAGACGGCGAGCGCACCGTGTTCGTACGCGGCAACGCCGGCCAGGCAGTGCGTGCCTCCAGCAGCATTCCCGGCGTGTTCGAGCCGGTGACCATCGGCAAGTTCCACTACGTGGACGGCGGCGTGGTCAGCCCGGTGCCGGTGGATGCGGCGCGCCAGCTCGGCGCCGACTTCGTCATCGCCGTGGACATCTCCAGCAAGGCCAGCGGCAAGAACCCGGGCAGCATGCTCGGCACCGTCAACCAGTCGATCGCGATCATGGGCCAGCGCCTGGGCCAGCAGGAACTGGGCCGCGCCGACATCGTGATCCGGCCCAAGGTCAACGACATCGGCGCGGCCGACTTCGCCCAGCGCAACGCCGCGATCCTGGAAGGCGAGAAGGCCGCACTGGCGGCGATGCCGCAGATCAAGGCCAAGCTGGCGCAACTGCAGCAGCAACGCAGCGACGCCGCCGCCGCGGCGGCAAAGGCCGCGCAACCGGCGCCGCCGCCGTGCGAACCGCCGTCGCGGCTGGGCCGCCTGTTGCGCCGCGACGATCCCTGCAAGCCCAAGGACTGAGGCGTCACTCCCCTCTCCCACCGGGAGAGGGGCCGGGGGTGAGGGTAAGTCAGTCACGTTTGCAGACACGCGAGCGCCGCTGTGGCGTCTGGCGTGGGACGCACAGCAGTCGCCTCCAGCATGCGCCCTGCGGACATGACCACAGGTCCCGCAAGCGGCGCGTCGCTCAGATCCGCGGCACCGCGGCACTCTGCCGCTGTGCGTCCTGTTGCTGCACGGTCTGCTGCACCGCGACCTGCTGCGCCTGGACAAGTGCCTGCTGCCGATCGAACTCGGCAAGCCGCTCGAAGGACTGCGCGACCGGCGTGCGGATCGCCTCTTCGGTGGACATGTGCGCGCGCAGGTGCGCCGGATCCTTCGGATCGCCCTGCACGACGAACACCAGCTCGCCCGGCTGCGCCGTGCGCCCGTGCTCGCTCAACAGCACGTGATCCACTCGCTGCAGACCGTTGCGTGCGGCAAGGTCGGTGACGCTGGCCGCCATGCAGGCGCTGTCCGCATCGGGGCTGCGTCCCAACTGCCGATCCAGCGCCTGGGTGCCGGCGGCGCACTGCTGGTACAGCGCATGGCGCGGATGGCCCGGCTCGGTGGGATCGGACGTGCGCGCGGCCTGCGCGACCGCCGGTCCCGCCTGGACCGGATCGGCTTCGGCCAGCGTCTGCGGGCTGCGCAGGATCGGCTGGTGGCGATACGGATCCTCGGGGTGGAACTGTTCGCGCAACTGCTGGCGCTCCAGGCGCAGCGCACGGGTATCGTCGAGCTCGCGCAGCTGTTGCGGGTCGCGCACCGGCTGGGCGATGGTCTGCTCGCCACCGGACACCCAGTTGGTCCATTGCCCGGTTCGCGCATCGCGCTCGTAATAGAAGCTCTGCGCGCCGATCCGTTCCGGATCGGTGATCGGCCGCGCTTCGTGCGCGAGCAGGCGCGCGGCGGTCATGCGCCCGGTGTAGGACATCACATCCAGTTGCGCGTCGTCGTACTTGCGCACGTCGTTCATGGTGAAACCGGCGCGGCTCAAGCCGAGTGCGGAATTGTCGAGCATCATCGACCAGACCTTCTCCGCCTCGGGCTCACCGCCATGGCGGCGCGCGGCGTCGAGCAGTTCGCGCGGCGTCCAGCCGTTGGGGTTGATGTGATGCTTCTGGAAGGTGGCGTCGTGGACGGCTTCGACGTCCTTGACTGGTAGGTTGAGCGCCAGATCGGGGCGATGCGCTTTCTTCTGATAGAGCTCACGCTGCTCGAAATCACTCCTCATCAAGTCGACACCAAAACCATTCCATTGGCGCTCACTCATGCGGACACCATCTTCCCGCGCCTGGCGATCTGCAAATGCATTGGCAGTGGCACCTGGCGCGTTGTCGTTGCGAACTACGCCAAGCGCAAGCAAGCCATAGCCGTCATTTCCCTGCTTGTGCGCGAGGTAGTTCCAGTAAAGCTCCCGGTTTCCATCCTGGGCATAGTATTTGAGGATTTCGATATCCTTTTCATCAAGTCCTGCCATCAGAGATTCTCCTTATCCCGAATAGATCGCACCTTACAGCCCTCGACTCCGCACCATGAACTTCTTCAGATTGTCGCGCGCAGCTGCTTCGATCTTTGCCCAATCTGGCAGCGCGAAGCGGACGTACCGGATTTCCACCATGGCGTTCAAGTCCTTTATGACAAACAAATGAGTACAGTCCGGAAGTGGATCTTCTTTGCTTCGGACCAGTTTCCCATCGCGGTACTCGACACCTGACTGGGCCACTTCATGCGACGTGCACTTGATGAGCGTGCTGATCTGCCCCTTGTGATCGCGCGCCACATACCAGTCTTTTTGGCTGGCGACATTGAAAATGCTTGTTGGCTCATCCGAGTGCGACTCGTTGTAGCCCTTTTTACGATAATAGGCGAAGGATTTTTTCAGATCGGCATAGTATGGCGTCAGGCCATAAATCTCCTTACCCTGAATTCTGCCCTCAAGACGTTCAGCCGGGTCGTCATCATCCGTAGAATTCGGCGCGTACAGGACGTCATTTGGATCCACGCCATCCAGATAGTGATACCCGATATCGACCGTCCGCGTCGACACATCCAGGCGCAGATGCGTGCGTTCGCCCGGCGCGAACGGCTGCAGCGACGGGTATTCCAGGTACAGGCCGAAACTGTCGTCGAAGTTCGGCCCCATCTGGTCGCCGAAGTAGTTGGCAGGAATGCGTAGCTTGTACGGACCCAGGCATGCCTCCATCAATGGCGGCGGCGTCTTGAACGGATCCTGTGGGCCGAGCTGGCGCTGTCTCACGCAGCCCTGGGCGTTGGTGGAGGTGGCCGCCGGCGTGTCGGCAGAGCCGGACTGGGCGCACCCTGCCAGGGGCAGGATGCCGGCAAGCAACAAGCACTGGGCCAAGCGCGTGGCGGGTCGCATCTGCATCCTCCGATGATGGCGGCGGCAGTATAGACGCGCAGTGCCGGCCATCGGCACGCATCGCCACGGCGACGACCGGCGCAGCAATGCCAGGCTGCGCGACAGGCGTCCTTGCCCGTCATGCGCCGCGGCTCAGTACCGCCAGCGCAATGTAAAGCTGACGAAGCGCGGCTCGCCGTAGTTCTGGTAGTCCAGGTTGGCCCAGTACTTCTTGTTCAGCGCGTTGGTCACCGCCAGGGTCGCGGTCCACTGCGCGCTGAGCTGGTAGTTGGCGTTGAAATGCACCAGCGCGTACGGGTCCTGCACCACGGTGACCGGACGCGTGGCGGCGCTGCCGTCGCCGACCGGGCGCTGGATGTTGTAGCCGCGCACCGCGCTCTGCCAGCTCACGCCGCCGCCCAGGCTCAGGCGCTGCCAGGCGCCGGGCAGGCGCACCTGGGTGGACAGCTGCAGGTAGTCCTCCGGCAGGTTGGCGTAGATCGCATCGGTCGGCGCGCGGGTGACCTTGGCGCGGGTGTAGCCGGCGTTGAGCGTCCAGCCCGGGCGCAGTTCGCCGTTGTATTCCACTTCCCAGCCGCGGCTCTTGGTGCCGTCGACGCCGATGTAGGCCGAACTGCCGTCGGGCAGCGAGGCTTCGGGCTGGGTCATGTCGCGCACCGCGTAGTTGTCCTGCCTGGCTTCGAACACCGCCGCGCTGAGCAGCGCGCGGCCATCGGCCAGCTGCGCCTTGATGCCCGCTTCCAGGTTGGAGCCCTGCACCGGCGCCAGCAGGTTGTTGTCCTTGTCCTTGTAGTTCTGCGGATTGAAGATCTCGGTGTAGCTGGCGTAGGTGGAGATGGCCGGGGTGATGTCGTAGACCAGGCCGACGTAGGGCGTGACCTCGTCGCTGACCCGGTAGCGTCCGCTGGTGCCGGTGTAGCTGCCGTCGGCGGCGAAGGCCTGGGTGCGGGTCTGCCAGGAACTCAGGCGCGCGCCGGCGATCAGCGACAGCGGGTCGGCCAGGCGCAGCCGGGTGGAGGCATACACGCCGCGCTGGGTGGTGCGCGCCTCGCGCCGCGCACCGGTGCGGGTGGTGGTGATCTGGCCCACGTCGCCACGCCAGTCGTAGACGTTGGGGATGTAGTAGCAGCGCTCGCGGCCGCAGGTGGTCCAGTCGCCTGGATAGCGCAGTGCCAGGGTCGGCGTGGTCGACTGCAGGTCCTGCCAGCTGCCGCCGATCACCACGTCGTGGTCGCGGCCGAACAGCGGGAACGTACCGGACAGGTACACGTCCAGGCCGTCGCGGGTGTCGGTGGTCCGACCGGCGGCTGCGCGCAGGTAGATACCGCTGCCGTCGCGCTTGGGATAGCCGCTGCCGTAAACGCGCAGGTTGTTCACCTCGCCCTCGGTGCGCGCCAGGTTGACCTTCAGCAGCCAGTTCTCGCCGAAGCGCTGTTCCAGGTTGGCGAAGGTGGTGTGGGTGTTGCGCTGCCAGCGCGTCCACTTCGGCGCCAGGTTGGTGGACGTGGGCAGGTCGGCGTACGCACCGTCGGCGAAGAAATACGGCACCGTGCCCCAGGTCGCGCCGACCGGGTCGTTGTCCTGGCGCTGGTAGCCGACGGTGACCGTGGTGGTGCCGGTCAGGTCGCCCTCCAGCACCGCCATGCCGGACATCTTTTGGTCGCTGTAGTGGTCGTAGTAGTAGCCGCGGTCCTGCCAGGCGGCGACGAAGCGGCTGCGGAAGCGGCCGTCGGCGGTCAGCGGCGCGGTGACGTCGGCCTGGGTGCGGCGGAAGTCCCAGGTGCCGAGCGAGGCCGCGAACGCGGCATCGAAGGTCTTGCCCGGGCGCTTGCGCAGCAGGTTGACCGTGGCCGAGGGAATGCCGGCGCCGCTGAGCAGGCCGTTGGCGCCGCGGATCACCTCGACGCGGTCGTAGAAGACCATGTCGTATTCCTGGTTGGTGGAACCGCTGTAGGTGGGCAGGCCGTCGACCTGGAAGTCGGTGATCTGGAAGCCGCGCGCGAAGTACAGCGGGCGCTGGGTGTCGTAGAAGGACACGTTGACGCCGGTGACGTTGCGCATGACGTCGTTGATGCTGAACAGCGATTCCTCTTCCAGCCGTTGCTGGCCCAGCACGCTCACCGACTGCGGCGTCTCCTGCAGCGTCAGCGGCAGACGGGTGGTGGTGGACGGCTGCGCGCGCGACGGGCTGCCGCTGACCTCGACCTTGTCCAGCGTGGTCGGCTGCACATCGGCCGCGGCCTCGGCTTCGGCGGCGAGCAGCGGTGCCGAGGCGGCGGAGAGCGCGGACAGCACGGCGAGGGACAGCAGACGGCGTGGAGCGGAGGAAAGCATGGATCGATCTCGCGAAGTTTGGGCACGGGCGACACGGTCGCGCCGCGGGTGGCGGGAAAAGGACAGGCGCAGCCGCACCCCACGGCGGAGACCGGCGTGGCTGGCCCTGCAGGGCTGGCGGAGGGGCTGTGGCCGTGGATGGCCGTCGCAGAACGCAAATGTAAATCGTTAGCAACAACTTAACAAGAGCGGCCACGCGCCGACACACGGCGACACACGGCGACACATCCGTAGCAGTCCCGCTAGCCGCGCGGCAGCGGCAGGCCGGCGAAGTCCTTGACCGTGCGCAGCACGAAGCTGGAATTGACGTCGGCGACGCCGGCGGCATTGAGCAACTTGTCCAGCAGAAACGCGGAGAAGTGCGCCAGATCGCGGACGTAGACGTGCAGCAGGTAGTCCATGTCGCCGGTCAGCGCATGGCAGGCGACCACCTCGTCCCAGCCCTGCACGCTGTCGGCGAAATGGGCGATGCCGCTCTGCCCGTGCTTTTCCAACTGCACGCGGACGAAGGCCTGCAGGCCCAGGCCGATCGCCGCCGGCACCAACCGCGCGGCGTAGCCGGCGACCACGCCCTCGGCTTCCAGCCGCTGCACCCGGCGCAGGCAGGCCGAGGGCGACAGGTTCACCTGCGCGGCCAGTTCGGCGTTGCTGGCGCGGCCTTCCCGCTGCAGCAGGGCGAGCAGGCGCAGGTCGGTGCGGTCGAAGGTCGGCGATCCGGTCATTTATTGCTCTGCAACATGGCTTACACGCAACAATATTGCGCGCAGCGCGCGGAACCGTGCAACTTCGCAAGCCCATTGCGCGGCTGCACGCCTACCATCGTGGCTATTCCTTTCCGGAGCGTCGACCATGGACACCGCACCGCGCCGCGTCGAACACCAGCAGACCGACAAGGGCTATGTGCCGGTCTACACCACGTCCGTGGTGACCCAGCCATGGGAGAGCTACAGCGCCGACGACCATGCCACCTGGGGCACGCTGTACGCGCGCCAGCGCGAGCTGTTGGTCGGCCGCGCCTGCGACGAATTCCTGCAGGCGCAGGACGCGATGGGCATGACGCCACAGGCGATCCCGCGCTTCGACGAGCTCAACGCGGTGCTGCAGGCGACCACCGGCTGGACCCTGGTCGGCGTCGAAGGGCTGCTGCCGGAACTGGACTTCTTCGACCATCTCGCCAACCGCCGCTTCCCGGTGACCTGGTGGATCCGCCGTCCCGAGCAGATCGACTACATCGCCGAGCCGGACCTGTTCCACGACCTGTTCGGCCACGTGCCGCTGCTGATGAACCCGCTGTTCGCCGACTACATGCAGGCCTACGGCCGCGGCGGGGTGAAGGCGCACGCGATCGGCCCGGACGCGCTGCAGAACCTGACCCGGCTGTACTGGTACACGGTGGAGTTCGGCCTGATCGACACCCCGGACGGCCTGCGCATCTACGGCGCCGGCATCGTCTCCTCCAAAGGCGAATCGCTGTATTCGCTGGAGTCGGACGCGCCCAACCGCATCGGCTTCGACCTTGAGCGGATCATGCGCACCCGCTACCGCATCGACACCTACCAGAAGACCTACTTCGTCATCGACAGCTTCGAACAGCTGATGCAGGCGACCGCGCCGGACTTCACCCCGATCTACGCGGCACTGGCCGACCAGGCGCAGTTGCCGGCCGGCCAGGTGCAGGCGCAGGACCGCGTGTTCCATGCCGGCAGCGGCGAAGGCTGGGCGGACGGCGGCGACGTGTGAGGTGCGGCACTGCCCGTCTCCACCTGACCCTGGCGGAGACGGGCGTGGAGCAGGGTCAGTCGGTGCCGTACTTAGGGTTGTAGGGTCCGTACAGCAGACCGCCAGGGTGGCCGGCGGACAGCAGGCGCTGGCTGGCCACGTTGCCGATCTGATGCCCCTGGTCGGTGACCTGGTTGACTACCTGATTGATCGCGGCCGTCACCAACATGCCAAGCAGACCGCCGCCGGCGTTGTTCTGATTTTCGCCGCTGGACGCCTGCGCCTGGCCCTGCCACAGCACTGTCCCGGTGCGCAGATCCACCAGTTTGGCGTTGGCTGACACCACCACCACGCTGTTGATGACCTGATACACGGCACCGTACTTTTCCACGGTGATGTACAGCGCGGCGTCGGCCCCGAAGATTTCCCGCAACTTCTCCGGAGAGACCGCCTGCGCCTCGTCGGCCACCGTGATGCCGTTCTGCTTGAAGGTCTCGTAGACCGGCGCCACCGGCATCACGTAGTAGCCGGCTTCGGCCAAGGGCAGCGTGGTCACCGACAGCACGCTCAGGCTGGCATTGACGTCCGGGGCGTGGCTGACCGGCGGCAGTACCAGGATCGACCGTGGCTTGCTGGCCTTGTACGCGCTGTAATCGCGGGACATCGGCTGCGTCGCGCAGGCGCTCAGCAACAGGCCGAGCACGGCCACGCAGGCCATTCTTGCGACGTTCTTCATTGCGCGCTCCTCGCGTTGCGGCCGTTCTTCAACAGCAGATCGATGTACGTGGCGGACTCGGGGTACTGCGCCTTCTCGGCGAGGAGCTGCTGCTGGGCTTTGGCGTCGTTGCCGGTTTCGGCGTACAGCATCCCCAGATGCGCCTGCAGTCCAGGCGGCGGCCTGCGGTTGGCGGCCTGCATCACCTGCAGGTCCTTTTCCAGCGCCTGGATCTGCTGCTCCGGGCTTCCGCCCTTGAAGTGGCTATAGACCTGATCCTGGTAGCTGCCCCACTGGTAGAGCGATGCGCTCTGATGGGCGCAGCCGACCAGCGCGAGCATGGCGCAGGCGCCGAGCCAGCGCCGCTTGCGGACGTTGATGGTGTTCATGTGCGAGGGTCCGTTGCGGGTCACTTGACCGGCTTCCATGCGCCGGCGTCGACCGCGGCGGTGAGATTGTTGACAGCCTCGCGGATCGCCAGATCCAGGACCTTGCCGTTGAGGGTGGAGTCGTAGCTGGAGGTGCCGCCGAAGCCGACGATCTCGCGGTTGGACAGGGTGTACTCGCCGCCGCCCTGCACCGAATACACCACTTCGGACGTCGCGCTATCGACCACATTCAGGCTGACCTTCGCATAGGCCTGCTGCTGCTTGCCGCGCCCGAGAATGCCGAACAGCTGCGTATCGCCGGTTTCCTTGCGGCCGAACTCGGTCACGTCGCCGGTAATGACGTAATCGGCGCCCTTGAGTTGCTGCGCCTGCCCCTTGATCTGCGCTTCCTGCTTGATCTCGCCCATGTTGTCGCGATCCAGCACGCGGAAGCGATTGGTCTGTTGCAAGTGGGTGATCAGGATGGTCTTGGCCTGGCTCCCCAGACGATCCGCGCCATCGGAGAACAGGCCGCGCATGAAGGACGAGCGGTTGTCGAACTTGCCGACGGCGATCGGCGCGCGCGCGCCGGCGTAGGGCACGCTGGCCGCCGCCACGGTCTGCGGCCTGACGCTCTGATGGGTTTCGGTCGCGCACGCCGCCATGCCCAACGCAAGCACCAGCCCGATGGCTCCCTTGATCACACTGTCCTTCATCGATTACCCCTTGTTGATACAGCTACGAAAAAAACGAATCGTCACCGGCTGTGTCCTTGTCCAGCGGCGCCACGTGCGGCAGGCGTGCGCGCATCGCGTGCGTACGACGCGGTGCGTGGCATCGGCAGGCAGAGGAAGACAGGCATAGCGGAAGAGTGATGTCGCTCCATGACCATCCTGCGCAGGGCAGGGAAAGAAAAATCCATGTCGTCCCGCGACGCAGCGGGACCCAGCTAGGTGGTAGATATCGGCGGCCTCACCTGGAACTTTAGGCCAGCCTCCTGCGGGCAGGCTGCGATGCGGTGGGACACGGGCAGCGTTTCCTCGCGTCGTCGCGCAACCGGGCTGGAATGCGGCGGCATGACGCTGCGGCAAACGGCGCCGCAGCAGAGATCGGCCGGTACACCTCGGCAAATCGGCAATGCGCCGATCCCGGCGTCGCCGATGGCGAACCTACGCTGCGCAGCGAGCGACATCGGTGCGCCACGACGCGGCCACCCCGGATTCCCGGACGCTCCCGCCCACCGCGTGTCGGCGGCCCTGTGCGTCGGGAGAATGCTCATGCTCATTTATGTCGGCCTGGACGGCGATCAGGCGGATCAGCGCGGCGCCAAACTGAAGGCCTTGCAATCCCACTTCGGCGAAACCCAGTCGCATGCCTTGACCATGCTCGATGCGACATCGCTGTCGCCCAGCAACAAAACGCGCGGCAAGCGCCTGGTGATCAATTCGCACGGCAACGTCAACGTCTTCGCCGGCCTGACGCCGGAGGCATTCCTGCAGCAACTGCTGGCCAAGGGGCTGGGCAAGGAGTCGTTCGAGGAGATCGTGCTGATGGCGTGCCAGGTCGGCGCACAGAGCCAGACCAACTCCATCGCCAACAACTTCGCCAAGGACCTGAAGCGACTGCTGGTTGGCCACGGCATCCTCGCCAAGCTGTATGCGCCGCGCGGCACGCTGACCTACGTCGTGCACACCGAGCAGAAGCTGGGCCAGACGTTCTACGTGGTGGACAGCATGCATATCGCCTGCCCGGAGCGGAACTATCCGCTGGCCGAAGGCCTGCTGTTGGTGCAGTAAGACCGTATGCAAAACGCCCCGCGGGTGCGGGGCGTTTTGCGAACAGCACCTGGGCGCGCCCGCCCGGGCGTCTGCGCGACCTCAGGCCGCCGCAGCCTCGGCCTTGCCCAGCACGCCGGCGACGAAGGCGCGCAGGTCGGCGTCCTTGGCGTTGTCGAAGAAGCACTGCTGGAAGCGCGGGCCGCCCACGGCCTGCTTGACCAGTTCCGGGTCCAGCGCGCGCAGGCCGTCCAGGTAGGACTTGGCCAGGGCCTGCTTGACCTGGGTCAGGATGCCGGCGTTGGCCTGCTGCGATTCGCGGCGCTCGGCCGGGTAGCCCATGCCGCGCTCGCCGCTGAAAGCCTTCTCGAAGATGTAGCGCACGTTGATCTCCGCGCCCCAGCCGTAGCCCTTGGCGAAGGCCAGCGCCAGCGCGTTGCCGTTGTTGACCTGGGCGAACAGGTAGGCGTCGGTCGGCTCGATGCAGTAACCGCAGAACACGCCCGGGTGCGCGTTGAGCGACATCATCGCGCCCTGCCCGGTGCCGCAGCCGGCGACCACGAAGTCCACCGCA
The DNA here is from genome assembly GCF_017746095.1 of Xanthomonas sp. D-109. Taxonomy (NCBI): domain Bacteria; kingdom Pseudomonadati; phylum Pseudomonadota; class Gammaproteobacteria; order Lysobacterales; family Lysobacteraceae; genus Xanthomonas; species Xanthomonas sp. D-109. The sequence goes on along the minus strand of NZ_JAGHWV010000006.1, from coordinate 331,632 downwards.
CCGGCGTTGAGCAGCAGGCCGGCGCAGATGCCCAGGTGGATGTAGGTCAGGCGGTGGTCGGCGTCGCCGTCCATGCCGACGTTGAACACGCTGTGGCCCTGGGCGGCGGCGACGTCGTTGAGCTGCTGCAGGATCACCGGGTTCTTGGCGGCCTGGCTGAACTCGTTCATTAGGGCGATTTTCATGGGGGTCCTTTGGGGTGGGGAATTTGTTGGTGGTCAGGGTGGTTTGGTTGGGATGGGTCGGCGGTGGTCGCACCCCCATCCGCCCTTCGGGCACCTTCCCCCGGTGGGGGAAGGGAGTAGGCCACGCGCTCTGGTCAGCGGGCGAGCCAGCCGCCGTCGACCGGGATCACGGTGCCGTTGACGTAGTCCGAGGCGCTGCTGGCCAGGAACACCGCGGTGCCGCCCAGGTCTTCCGGCACGCCCCAGCGGCCGGCCGGGATGCGGTCCAGGATCGCCTGGTTGCGGGCGGCGTCGGCGCGCAGCTGCGCGGTGTTGTCGGTGGCCATGTAGCCCGGGGCGATGGCGTTGATATTGACGCCCTTGGCGCCCCACTCGTTGGCCAGCAGGCGGGTGATGCCGGCGATGCCGGACTTGCTGGCGGTGTACGAGGGCACGCGGATGCCGCCCTGGAACGACAGCATCGAGGCGATGTTGATGATCTTGCCGCTGCCCTGGGCGATGAAGTGGCGGCCGGCGGCCTGGCACATGAAGAACGCGGACTTGATGTTGACGTTCATGACGTCGTCCCAGTCCTGCTCGCTGAATTCCACCGCGTCGGCGCGGCGGATCAGCCCGGCATTGTTGACCAGGATGTCGAGACGGCCAAGCCCGGCCAGGGTCTCGTCGAGGATGCGCTGCACCGGCTCGATGCTGATCAGGTTGGCCTCGATGGCGACGAAGCGGCGGCCCAGCGCGGTGACCTTGGCCTCGGTCTCGGTGGGCGCGGCGATGCCGGCGGCGGCGATGTCGGCGCCGGCCTGCGCCAGCGCCACGGCGATGCCTTGGCCGAGGCCGGTGTTGGCGCCGGTGACCAGGGCGACCTTGCCTTCGAGACTGAACGGGTGGGTCATTGCGTGGACTCCTTGAGGGACTGCGGACGACGGGAATGGGTGCGGCGCGCGCGACGGCGGCCTACTTGAGCTGGCAGATGTCCAGCACGTGCATGTCGGTGTAGTCGAGGTTCTCGCCGCCCATCGCCCAGATGAAGGCGTAGTTGGCGGTGCCGGCGCCCATGTGGATCGACCAGGGCGGCGACACCACGGCCTCGTTGTTCTGCACCACGATGTGGCGCTGCGCGTCCGGCTCGCCCATGAAGTGGTAGACGCGGTCGTTGGCGCCGAGGTCGAAGTAGAAATAGACCTCGCTGCGGCGGTCGTGCAGGTGCGGCGGCATGGTGTTCCAGACGCTGCCCGGCTTGAGCACGGTCAGGCCCAGCAGCAGCTGCGAGGACTGGCAGGTGGCCGGCACGATGTACTGGTAGATGGTGCGTTCGTTGCTGGTCTCCAGCGCGCCGCGGTCAAGCGCCACCGCCTCGGCGATCGACAGGCGCTTGGTGGCGAAGCGCGCGTGCGCCGGCGTGGAGGCCAGGTAGAACTGCGCCGGGTTGGCTGCGTCGTCGGAGGCGAACACCACCTCGGCGCTGCCCATCGCCACGTACAGGCCGTCCTTCGGGCCCAGCGGATACGCGGTGCCGTCGACGGTGACGGTGCCGCTGCCGGCGCCGACGTTGATCACGCCCAGCTCGCGCCGCTCCAGGAACGGGTGACCGGCGGCCGAGGCCGGCTCGGTCTGCGCCGGCAGCGTCAGCGCCCGCGTGCGCGGGGCCGCGCCGCCGAGCACGAAGCGCTCGTAGTGGGTGTACTTCAGGGTCACCGCGTCGTCCACGAACAGGCCGTCGAGCAGGTACAGGTCGCGCAACTGGTCGTTGCTGGCGCCCTTGATCGCGTCGGGATGGGTGGCGTAGTGGGTCTTGCAGTACAGGGACATGGGCCTCTCCAGTGCAGGCGACGGCATGCGGCAGCCCGCCACGGAGTGCAGTCTAGCGGGTCTGGTAAACCGGTGTCATTCCGCAGTGCACGAAGGGCGGGGATTGGGGATTCAGGATTGGGGATGAAAGGCACTGCGCCGCAGGGCGGCGCAGCGGCTCAGCGCGGCAATGGCTCGCCGACGTCGATGCGGTTGCCGTCGGGGTCGGCGAAGACGAAGCAGCGCAGGCCGACGTCGGCATCGCGGAGCGCCTTGATGATGCGCACGCCCTGCGCCTGCAGGCTGTCGTACAGGGCCGTGGCGTCGTCGACGATCAGGTGGGCGACGTTGCTGGTGCTGCCGCGGTGGTCGGGGCGCAGGGTCAGGTGCAGTTCGGCGGCGTCCTTCTTCAGGATCACGAAGCCGACCGGGCTGCCGTTCTGGAACACGCTGCGGAAACCCAGGCGCTCGGTGTAGAAGGCCACGGCGCGGGCGATCTCGGCGACGGGCACGGTCGGCGCCAGGCGGCCGAAACGGACCGCGGCGGCGGCAGGGACGGGGGACGACATGGCGAAGCTCCTCGCAGGAGGGCCGCGTGGGTCCGCACGGACGGTGCCGGGACGGAGCGGGCCTTCGATGGGCGGAGCGGTGTCCGCACGGTCGCCGGGCAGTCTACACCGGCCGCGCCGCGCTCAGTCTTCCGGCGGCTGGCAGGAATCGCGCACGATCAGGTGCGGGCGCACGCTGGCCACCGCCAGCGACGGCGTGCCCTCGGGCTGGATCAGCATCGCCGCGGCGGTGCGGCCGGTGTCGCGGGTGTGCCGGCGCACCGAGGTCAGCGATGGCCACAGCCGCGAGGCCAGCGGGCTGTCGTCGTAGCCGATGATCGACAGCTGGCGCGGGATGTTGATGTTGGCGCGCAGCGCGACCTTGTACACGCCGGCGGCCATTTCGTCGTTGCCGGTGAAGATCGCGCTGGGCCGCTGCTTGCCCAGCAGCAGCTTTTCCGCCGCGGCCACGCCCGATTCGAAGGTGTAGCCGGCCTCGACGATGCGCGCCGGCGGCAGCTCGATGCCGCGCCGGGTCAGCGCGTCGATGAAGCCGGCGGTGCGCTCGTGGGCGGAGCGGTAGGCGCTGGGGCCGGTGATCAGGGCGATGTCGCGGTGGCCCAGCGACAGCAGATAGTCGGCGGCCTCGGCGGCGCCGTCGCGGTCGTGGGTGACCACCATCTGCGAGGTGTCGTCCAGCGGCAGCGAGGCGATGCGGGTGTAGCGCACGCCGATGCCGGCGAGCATGTCGGCCAGGGCCTGGTCCTCGGAGGCGCGCGGCACCAGGATCACCCCGTGCAGCTTCTGCTGCTGCACGAAGCGGCGCACGCCCTCGATGTAGCCGGGGCTGCGGCTGTCGCAGGGGTGCACCACCAGCTCGAAGCTGGAGCCGCGCAGCGCGTCCAGCGCGCCGTACTGCATGTCCACGATGTACTGCGCGGTGGGGTTGTCGTAGACCATGCCGATCAGGAACGAGCGGCGGAACGCCAGCCCGCGCGCCAGCGGGTCCGGCGCGTAGCCGACCTCGCGCATCAGCGCCTCGACCTTCTCGCGGGTGTCTTTGCGCACCAGCGGCGAGTTGTTGATGATCCGCGACACGGTCTTCTTCGACACCCCGGACAGGCGCGCGATGTCGTTGATCGTCGCGGCCTTGCCGTGGGCGGAAGCGGGAGCATCGGCGGGGCGGGGCTTGTTCGGCGCCATGGACGGAAAACCGGACGAAAGAGAGGGGATTCTACTGGGTGTCATGCTCGCTCCAGCGTACGGTCACGGAACCGGGGTAAACGCAGCGCGTCGGCGCCGACCCGACCCGACCTGGCGCCGGTGTCGACGCCAGGCGCCTGGCGCGCCGGAGCGGCAGGCGTTTCACGCCGGTGGCGCGCCATGACGCGCCCCGGCGCCGCCTGCCCGGCTCAGGCGCGCAGCGCGCGCGGCAGCCACAGCGACAGCTCCGGGAAGAACGCCACGATCAGCAGCACGCACAGCGCCGCCAGCCAGAACGGCCAGATGGTGCGCATGCTCTGGGCCACGGTGATCTGCCCGATCGAGGTGCCGATGAACAGCACCGAGCCGACCGGCGGGGTGATCAGGCCGATGCCGCCGGCCAGCACCATCACCAGGCCGAAGTGGATCGGGTCGATGCCGTAGGCCTTGGCCACCGGCAGGAAGATCGGCGTGCAGATCAGGATCTTCGGCGCCAGGTCCATGAACATGCCCAGCAGCAGCAGCATCACCACGATCATCAGCAGCACGGTGTGCTGGCTGTGGGCGATGGACTGCAGGAAGTGCACCGCCGCCGCCGGCACCTGCAGATAGGCCAGCAGCCAGCCGAACACCGCCGCGGTGGCGATCACGAACAGGATCACCCCGGTGGTGCGCGCGGCATGCGTCACCGCGCCGAAGAACTCGGCCCAGCGCAGTTGCCGGTACAGCAGCGCGGTGACCAGCAGCGCGTACACCACCGCGATCGCCGCGCTCTCCACCGCGGTGAAGATGCCGGCGCGGATGCCGACGAAGATCAGCGCGACCAGGCCCAGGCCCGGCAGCGCGCCGACCAGGCGCAGCGCCACCGCGCGCCAGCCCGGGAACGCCTCGGTGCCGTAGCCGCGCGAGCGCGCCACCGCGTAGCCGGTAATCATCATCGCCGCGGTCATCAGCAGCGCCGGGACGATGCCGGCCGCGAACAGGTCGGCGATCGACAGGCCGCCGCCGGCCGCGGCCGAGAACAGGATCAGGTTGTGCGAGGGCGGCACCAGCAGCGCCACCAGCGCCGCGGTCATGCTGACGTTGACCGCGTAGTCGCGGTCGTAGCCGCGGTTGATCATCTGCGGAATCATGGTGCCGCCGACCGCCGAGACGTCGGCGATGGCCGAGCCGGACACGCCGCCGAAGAACAGCGAGGACAGCACGCTGACCTGGCCCAGGCCGCCACGCATGCGCCCCACCAGCGAGGACGCCAGCGCGATCAGGCGGTCGGAGATGCCGCCGCGCAGCATCAGTTCGCCGGCGAAGATGAACAACGGGATCGCGATCAGCGACGCCGAGCCGCTGCCGGCGGAGATCTGCTGCACCAGCACCACCGCCGGCAGGTCCAGATACAGCAGCGTGGCCAGCGCCGCCGCGCCCAGCGCATATGCCACCGGCACGCCGATCAGCAGCAGCACCACGAACAATCCCAACAGGATGGCGATGGCCATGCTCAGTTCCTCCCCACGGTGGTGCCCGGGCGCAGCACCCGCCAGGCCTGGTACAGCGCGAACACGCTCATCAGCGCGCCGCCGATCGACAGCGGCAGGTAGTTGATGCTCTGCGGCATCTGCGCGCCGGCCATCTTGATGTCCAGCCCGTCCAGCAGCAGCACCGCGCCCCACCAGGCGATCACCGCGCCGATCGCCGCCACCAGCAGCGGGCGCAGCAGGTCGATGACGCGGCGCAGATTGGCGTGCAGCGTCTCGGCCAGCAGGAAGAAGCCGAAATGGCGGCGGGTGTGCACGCCGGCGGCGGCGCCCAGGCTCATCGCCGTGCTCAGCAGCAGCAGCGTCACCGGCTCGGTCCAGCTCGGCGAGTCGTTGAGCACGTAGCGGGTGAACACCTGCCAGCCCTGCACCACCACCAGCCCGAGCAGGGCGGCGGCGGCGATGCCGATGGCGAGGTTGGCGATCCGGTCCAGCAGCCGCTGCAGCGGCGGCACCGGGAGGGCGGGGTCGTGGTCGGTCATCGGCATGGGCTCAGGCGAAATCGCGGATGCGGCGGTAGAGGGCTTCGATCTCCGGCTGCTGCCGGTACTCGGCCAGCAGCGGCGCGGCGGCCTTGCGGAAGGCCGGCATGTCGACCTCATTGATGGCCACGCCGTAGTCGATCACCTGCTGCCGCGCCTGCGCCTCGGAGGCGTCCCACAGCCGGCGCATCACCGTCACCGACTGCCGTGCGGTCTCCAGCACCAGCGCGCGCTCGTCCGGCGCCAGCGCCTCGAAGCTGCGCCGCGACATCACCAGCACGTCCGGCGCGTAGGAGTGATCGCTCTGCGACCAGTAGTGCGCGGCCTCGAAGTGGCGGCTGGACTGGAAGCTGCGCATGTTGTTCTCGGCGCCGTCGATCATGTGCGTTTCCATCGCCGAGAAGGTTTCGCCCAGCGACATCGGCGTCGGGTTGGCGCCGAGCATGCGCATCAGCTTGAGGAAGATGTCCGAGTTCGCCACGCGCAGCTTGAGCCCGTGCAGGTCCTTGGGCTGCCGCAGCGGATGCTTGGTGTTGTAGAAGCAGCGCGCGCCGGAGTCGTAGATCGCCAGCCCGACCAGGTCGCGCTGTTCGAAGCTGCGCAGGATGCTGTCGCCGACGTGGCCGTCGATCGCGCGGCGCAGGTGCGCCACCGAGTCGAACACGTACGGCAGGCACAGCGCCTGGGTCAGCGGGAAGGTGTTGTTCAGCGCGCCGGAGTAGACGCGGGTGATGTCGATGGCGCCGAAGCGCGCCATGTCGATCGCCTCCGCCTCGCGGCCGAGCTGGCCGGAGTGGTACTGGCGCAGGCGCAGGCGGCCGCCGGTCTGCTGCTCCAGGGTCTGCCCGAACCAGCGCACCGCCTCCACGGTGGGGTAGTCGGCCACGTGCACGTCGGTGGCGGTGAGCAGGCGGGTGTCGCCGCGCTGCGCCAGCGCGCCCAGCGGCACGCCGGCCGCCGCCGCGGCGGTGATGCCGGCACCGAGGAATCGTCTACGAGTGATCATGCTGCGCCCTCCCGCGCGTCGTGGTCAGCGAGCAGCCTAGGCTGCGACCGCCCTGCAATGCAGTTCGCCGTAGCCATCGAAGCGGATCGTCGCCTGCTGGCCGATGGCGATGTCGTGGATGCCGGTGGCGTTGCCGGTGGCGATCAGTTCGCCGCGGCGCAGCGGCCGCCCGCGCCGGGCCGAGCGCGCCAGCGCGAACGCGAACGCCGCGCGCAGCCCGCCCGGCAGCAGCGTGGCGCCGCCGGTGCCCACGCACTGGCCCTCGATCCAGGTCTCGGCGCGCAGCGCGGTCTCGTCCAGCGCGGTCCAGTCCGGCACCTGCGGCCCCAGCAGCAGGCCGTTGTTGTTGCCGAAATCGGAGATCACCACACGCGGCCCCAGTTGGTTGATCGTGGCCAGCGGGCTGCTCGCCACCTCGACCCCGACGAACAGCGTCGCCGGCACCTGCGCGGCCTGCTCCGCGGTCCAGTGCACCTGGTCGGCCGGCACGTCGGCGTCCAGGCGCAGCACGTACTCGGCCTCGACCGCGCCGAAGCCGCCGTCGAACACCGGGATGTCGGTTGTTCCACCGGTAGCATTCCACAGCGCAGCGGCAAAGATCGGGCCGAGCAGGCGCTCGTCCCCGGAGTGGTCGCGACGCTCGGGGGCGATGTAGCCGACCTTCCAGCCGACCACGCGGTCCGGCCATTGCGCGATCGCCAGGTCCTGCACGCGGTAGGCGGTCTCCAGATCGTCGGGGATGACACCGGGGAAATCGGGCAATGCGCGGCCCTGGCGACGGGCCTGGACGAAGCGGGCCGCGATGTCGGCCAACGCGGGCGGTGGCGTCTGCGACGGGCCGGAAGGAAGGCTCAAGGGCATCTCCGCAAGGAATGTGGGGGATCGGAATTGCTGCGCCGCGCATCGACAGCGCGTTGCGCCGTTGTATATGGTAAACCGGTGTCATTGGCAATGTGCGGTGCGGCAAAAGGGCTGGGAATCGGGAATCGGGAATCGGGAATCGGGAAAGGCAAAGGCAATAGCAACAGCAACAGCAACAGCAACAGCAACAGCGATACAGCGTCATGCGTTGGCGCAGGCGGCGCGCACACTGGGGCCATCGTGCCCTCGGCCACGCGCCGCGGGTTTCTTCCATCCACGACGAGATCTCGATGATGTCGGCCCGACTCCTCTCCATACACCTGCGCCCCACCGAACCGCTGTCGTCGCCCTGCGGCAGGCGCCGGTCCCGCCCTGGCATCGCCCTGCTGGCGGCGCTGTGCCTATTGCTGGGCGCCCTCCGCCCTACGGCAGCGGCCGAGCGCCCGGCCAGCGAGAGCGCCGCCGAACTGGCGACGCGGCTGCCGCTGTGGTCCGGTCCGGCGCCGGGGTCGACGCCCGGACCCGAGCAAGCGCATCTGGTCGAGCGCAGCGACGATCCGGCCCTGCCCGATCGCGCGCTCAGCGGCCGCTACCAGCCCTACATGGTGGTGTACCGGCCGAAGCACCCGAACGGCAGCGCGCTGCTGGTGACGCCTGGCGGCGGCTACGCGCGCGTGGTGCTGGACAAGGAAGGCACGGATTTGGTGCCGATCTTCGCCGAACAGGGCGGCATCACCCTGTTCGTGCTGCGCTATCGGTTGCCCGATGCAGCCGTCGACGGCGTCACGGCGCGCGACCAGCCGCTGGCCGATGCGCAGCGCGCGCTGCGCCTGATCCGCGCGCATGCTGCCGACTACGGGGTGGACCCGCAGCGCATCGGCGCGATCGGCTTCTCCGCCGGCGGCCACGTCGCCGCCAGCCTCGGCACCCGCTACGACGACGTGGTGTATCCGGCGCGCGATGCGATCGACCAGGTCAGCGCGCGCCCGGACTTCCTGTTGCTGCTGTACCCGGTCATCGACATGGGCAGCGGCACCGCGGCGCACACCGGCTCGCGGCTGCGGCTGCTCGGCCGCCACCCGGACGCGGCGACCATGGCCGCCTACTCGCTGCAGAACCGCGTGCACGCCGGCATGCCGCCCACCTTCCTGGCGCAGGCGCAGGACGACCCGGTGGTGTCGGTGGAGAACAGCCTGCTGTTCTATCAGGCGCTGCGCCAGGCGGGCATACCGGCCGAGCTGCACCTGTTCGCGCACGGCGGCCATGGCTTCGGTGTCCGCGGCATCGCCGGCCTGCCGCTGGCGGCATGGCCGCAACTGGCGCTGAGCTGGATGCGCAACGTGCAGGACGATCCGCGCGCCCGCGCACCGATCCCGCCGCCGGCGGGGGGAAAGTGAACCACATGGCCTGCGCGCCGTTGGCTGCCCGGCCAGGCGATCGCGCCGCCACGCCGCACACGCGTCCCCGATCGCCACATCAGGAGTCCGTCCACGCATGACCGCCCGCCCTCGTCTGCCCGCCCCGCATCCCACCGCGCCCGACGACCAGGGCCGGCGCCGCTTCCTGCGCGACGGCGCACTCGGCGCGCTGGCCGTCAGTGGCGTGCTGCCCGGCCTCGCGTGCGCATCGGCGCCGACGCCAGCGGCACCACTGGCACGCACCCGCAGCGGCCGCATCCGCGGCCTGCGCGAGCAGGGCGTGTGCGTGTTCAAGGGCATTCCCTACGGCGCCGACACCGCGTCGCGACGTTTCCAGCCGGCGCTGCAGGAACGGCCCTGGCACGGCGTGCGCGACTGCAGCGCCTACGGCGCATCGGCACCGCAGCGCGGGTCCGAGCCGGTCAGCGAGGACTGTCTGTTCCTCAACGTCTGGACGCCCGGCCTGCGCGACGGCGCGAAGCGCCCGATCCTGTTCTACATCCACGGCGGCGCCTACAACAACGGCTCCGGCAGCGACCCGTTGTACGACGGCGTGCGCCTGTGCCAGCGCGGCGACGTGGTGGTGGTCAGCGTCAATCATCGCCTCAACGCCTTCGGCTATCTGTACCTGGCGCCGTTCTGGGGCGAGGCCTATGCCGCCTCCGGCAACGTCGGCCAGCTCGACCTGGTGCAGGCGCTGCAGTGGGTGCGCGCGCATGCGGCCGAGTTCGGCGGCGACGCCGGCAACGTCACCGTGTTCGGCCAGTCCGGCGGCGGCGCCAAGATCGCCACGCTGATGGCGATGCCGGCCGCGCAGGGCCTGTTCCACCGCGCCTGGACCATGAGCGGGCAGCAGGTCACCGCCGCCGGGCCGCGGGCCGCCAGCCAGCGCGCGCAGTTGCTGCTGCAAGCCCTGCAGTTGGAACCATCGCAACTGGACGCGCTGCGCACGCTGCCGCTGCAACGCGTGCTCGACGCCACCCGCATCCGCGATCCATCGCGCGCGGAGGACACCGCGCTGTACCTGGGCCCGGTGCTGGATGCGCAGGTGCTGCACCGCCATCCGTTCTGGCCGGACGCGCCGCCGCAGTCGGCGCGCATCCCGATGGTGATCGGCAACACCCACGACGAGACCCGCGCCTTCCTCGGCCACGATCCGGCCAACTTCGCGCTGACCTGGGACACGCTGCCGGGCAAGCTGGCGCAGGAGCAGTTCGTGGACCTGTCGCCGCAGGTGGTGATCGCCGAGTACCGGCGGCTGTATCCGCACTACACGCCGAGCGAGGTGTTCTTCGCCGCCACCACCGCCGGACGCTCCTGGCGCGGTGCGGTGGAGGAAGCCGAGGCGCGTGCGCGGCAGGGCGCGCCGACCTGGGTCTATCAACTGGACTGGGGCTCGCCGCTGGACGGCGGCAAGTTCGGCGCCTTCCACACCCTGGACATCCCGCTGGTGTTCGACAACATCCGCCAACCCGGATCGCGCACCGGCGATGGCGCCGATGCGCAACGCATGGCCGATGCGATGAGCACAGCGCTGCTGGCCTTCGCCCGCCACGGCGATCCCAACCACGCCGGCCTGCCGCGCTGGGCACCGTATTCGCTGGCGCAGCGCGAAACAATGCTGTTCGATACCGACAGCCGCCTGGCGCACGACCCGCGTGGTGGCGAACGCCGGCTCTACGCGCAGGTGCCGTTCGTGCAGCGGGGGACGTTCTGAGGCGGTGCCAACCGATCACCGCGCGCGGCGCGCGTGGCCGTGACGAAACACGTGTGCGCGCCTGTCGAAAGCAGAGGCCCGCTTCCCGGGTCGGTTGGTGTGCCGCGTCGGGACTGAAGTCCCTCCCACAATGGCTACCACGGCGGCGGCGTCAGTCGCGAGGGCTGGTGCGCCGGATCACCGCGCTACCAACCGGTGTCCTCGGCCAGCACCACGCGGTTGCCGACGGCGCGCGCGGCGTCCAGCAAGGCCTCGGCGCGCTGCATCAGCGTGGCCGGCGTGTCCTCGGGCGTGGCCAGCAGCGCACCCACGCTGACCGTGAGCGCCTGCGCGTCCGCCGTGTCCTGCGCGATCGCCATCACCTCGACCATGTCGCGCAGCGCTGGCGCCACCTGGCGCAGGTGCGCGCCGCTGGCGTCGTACAGCACCAGCGCGAAGCGGTCGGCGCCGATGCGCATGGCCACGTCCAACGGTCGCAGCAGGCACTGCATGGCCTCGGCCACCTCCAGCACCGCGCGGTCGCCGGCGCCGGCACCGGCGCGCTGCACCAGCGCAGCGAAGCCGTCCAGTTCGACCAGGATCAGCGCCAGGCCGCGCTGCAGGCGCCCGCGCTCGGCCAGGGCCACCGCCAGGTGCTCCTCGAAGCGGCGGCGATCGCCCAGGCCGGTGAGCGCGTCGCGCAAGGCCCCGTCGTCGCGCACGCGGCGCTGCAGGAACCCTTCGCGGCGCGAGTGTTCGCGCAGGTAGCCACCGACCGCGCCGACCGGCACCGCCGTCCACAGCAGCCACTGCAGGCGCAGGTAGGCGTCCCGTGCCGCGCCGTCCAGCAGCAGGTGGCCGGCGGCAGCGCTGATCGCACACAGCAGCAGCGCCACCGCCACGCTCTGCCACAGGGCCAGGCCCAGCGGAAAGAACCCGGCCACCAGCACCAGGGTCATCACCGCGGCCGCGTAGCGCAGCTCCTGCGGCGGGTAGCCGATGCTCGACAGCACCAGCCCGGTACCGCCGACCAGCAGCAGCAGCGCGGCGCGGCCGGGGCCGTGCGTGTCGGCGCGGTGGATCGCCGCCGCCACCCACAGCAACGCCAGCAGGGTCGCCGCGCGCACCGCGATCGCATAGCCCAACAGGCCGCCGCCGCCGCGCCAGCCGAAATGCACCGCATCCCAGCCCAGCAGCAGCAGCGCGATCAACACGCCCAGCGAGGCCGCCACGCGCTGCGCGAAGCCCAGCGTGGTGGCGGTGTAATGGCGGTACGCCCGTTCCAGCGGAGGATCGAAACGCAGCGCGGCGAATCCCTTGCGCAGTTGCGCCGCGTAGGCCTCGCCCGGCGGCGTGTCGTGTGGCTCCTGGTAACGCTCGTGCATGCAGTCCCCTGTCGACGGCAGCGCGGCGCGAAGTGCGGAGCGTGTCACATCAGGTCGTGGAACCCGACTCCATTTCGTGCGGACGCTGCGGTGCCCACGTCGAGACCATGAAAAAGCACCGGCGCGCGATTGTCCACTTTCAGGGCGATCGATCGCGTGACAGCGGCACCCTACTGCGCCGCATGGCGCGGCATGCGGCGCCTCAGCGCGGCGGCGGGAACGCCCACACGCTGTGCGGATCGCCGCCCTGCCCACGACGGTACGCCGCGCGCGCCATCTGCCAGTAGGCCCAGGCCAATACCAGCGCGCAGGCATCGATCGCCAGCAGCGTGCCGCTGCTCCACGGCGCCACCCAACCGGCGGCGCCGCGCAAGCCGGCCAGCGGCACCAGCGCGGTCAGCACCGCGCAGGCGAGCAGCAGTTCGTAGGCGCCGCGGGCGGTCGGCCGCAACAGTGCCCAGGCCACGCCGAGCGCGAACACCGCGTAGTACGCGCCGCGCTCCATCCCCGGCGGCAGCAGGCGCGCGGCCACGAACAACGCCGACACCCCGGCCACGCAGCCCAGGCACACGCCGGTGGTCAACCGCGCCATCACGTGGGTGCGCAGCGGCTGCGCGTGCTGGCGACGTTTGCGCCGCGCTTCCACCCACAGCAGGTTGCCGCTGTAGAACAGGAACGCGCCGCCGAGGCCGAGCAGGAAGTACAGCCACTGCAGCGGCCAGCGCCCGTAGTTGCCGAAGTGCAGGGTCTGCAGGCCGCGCAGCGCGGCCACGCCCGGCGACATGGTCTGCGGCGACAGCACCCGCAGCACCTTGCCGTCGGCCGCGCGCAACGCCACGCCGCCGAGGGTGTTGAGCCGGCGCTGGTCCTGGTGGCCGTAGAGCTCCACCTGCGCGTTGGCGTCGCCGGCATCGTGGAAGGACAGGCTCTCCGGCACGAAGCCGGGATTGGCCGCGCGCGCGCGCGCCACCAGCTCGGCCACCGGCAGCATCGGCGCAGGCACGTGCGCGGGCTGCACGTGCGGGGCCAGTTCGAAGTCCGGCTGCAGCACCTGCATCAGCTTGCCGTCGAACACCAGATACTGGAACGGCGCCAGCAGCAGCACGCCCAGGGTCAGCACCGCGCCGGACCAGGCGAAGATCACGTGGAACGGCAGCGACAGCATGCCGATGGCGTTGTGCGCGTCCTGCCACAGGCGCTTGACGTTGCGGCCGCGGCGCAGCGCGAACAGGTCCTTGAGCAGCACCGGCGCATACAGCACCACGCCGCTGACCAGGGCCAGCCCGTACAGCAGGCAGACCACGCCGAACAGGTAGGTGCCGAAGGTGCGCGGCAGCCCGGCGGTGAAATGCAGGTCGTACAGGAAATCGACGAAGCCGCTGCGCTGCGGCAGTTGCAGCGGTTGCCCATCGGCGCCGGGCTGGAACTGCACCATGCCGCCGAAGGCCTGTTGTGCGGCCGGCCCGAACGCATACAGCTGCGGCAACGCGCGGCCTTCGCCGGGCAGCATCAGGATGTAGGACTCGGCCAGCGCCGGATGCCGCGCCAGCACCGCATCGGCCAGCGCCTGCGCGGCCTGTTCCGGCGGCAGCGCCGGGGCGTGCACCGCCGACGGCCGCGGCCACTGCTCCAGATCGTGGGTGAACACGTTGATCGCCCCGGCGTAGAAGGCGATGAACAAGGCCATGCCGGCGAGCAGGCCCATCCAGCTGTGCGCCGACAGGAACTGGCGCAGGGTCGCGGCCTTCATGGGGTCACCTGCACGAGATGGCTTGCCTTGAGCAGGAACAGTGCCACGTAGCACAGCACGGTCGCACCGCCCAGCCACAGCCACGCGCGTGCGCCGCTGCGGAACACGAAGGCCAGCGACATGGCGCCGACCCACATCGGGAACACCAGCAACAGCCACGGCAGCGTGTGCACCTGCAGTTGGCCAGGCCACAGCAGCACGCACAGCCCGATGACGCCCACCGCCAGCGGCAGGCCCAGCACGATCGCCGCCAGCCACCTAGCCCACATCGCCAGCCCCTTGGTGCAATTGCCGCCACGCATCCAGGTACGGCAAGGCCACCGCCGCCAACATCGTCGCGCTCAACGCGGCGAAGACGCCGGCCCACACGCCCAGCGCGGCGATCGCCGCGCCCAGCGCCGCCACGCACAGCAGCGTGCCGGCCACGCGCAGCGCGCGCGCGTGCCGGCGCCAGGCCGGACGCAGCCGCTGGTGCGCGGTGGCCAGGTAGAACGCCAGCGCCGCCAGCGCGGCGGCCAGCAGATAGCCGGCGGTGGCAAAGGCGAGCATCACCAGCGTGCCTCGAAACCGATGCCGACCACGCGCGGCGCGCCCAGGATCGCGACCGGCTCGGTGGCCCAGCGGTACTGCACGTAGTCGCGGTCGAGCAGGTTGTTGGCGAAGATCCACGCGCTCCAGTCCAGGTTCTCGTAGCCGAACTTGGCGTTGACCACGGTGCGCGAGGCCAGTTGCACGGCGCCGGCACCGATGTCGGTGTACACGCGGTCGCGGAAGCTGGCGTTGAGATTGGCCAGCCAGCCCCCGGCGAAGCGCCAGTTGGCGCCCAGCGCCGCGGTCCAGTGCGGCGCGTAGGCGAACTCTCGGCCGGCGTAGTCGATCACCGAGGCGCCGGCGATGGTGGCGAAGCTGTCGTAGCGGGTGCGCGCATAGCCCAGCGAGCCGTACCAGTCGAAGGCCTCGTTGGGGCGGTGGCTGGCCTCCAGCTCGGCGCCGTACAGATGCGCGCGGCCGGCGTTGACGGTGTTGAAGTCGAAGCTGTTGAGGCCGAAGTAGGCGGTGGTCTGCTTGTCCTTCCAGTCGATGTAATAGGCGTTGGCGTTGAGCGTCAGGCGCCGGTCCAGCCACTGCGAGCGCAGCGCAGCCTCGTAGTTCCAGGTGTATTCCGGGTCGTAGGGGAAGGCCTGGCTGCGCGCGGAGTTGAAGCTGGAGCCGCCGGAGCGGTAGCCGCGCTGTACCACCAGGCTGGCCGACAGGTCCGGGTTCCAGTCGTAGCGCACGCCGAGCTTGGGCAGCAGCGCGTCGAAGTCGCGCGTGTTCCAGGCCACCTCGCCGTTGGCCGAGCGCACGATGCCGGCCACGCCCTGGTTGATCGCGACGATGGCCCGGTACAAGGCGGTGCCGCTGGCGGCGAAGGCGGCCGGGTCGGGATAGCGGCCGGCGAACGCGGCGGTGGTGTCGGAGGCCATGGCGTAGCGCTGGCGGTCGTAGCGCAGCCCGCCGAGCAGCGAGAATCCGCGGCCGACCTGCCATTGGCCGTCGGCGAACAGCGCGCGGTTGCTGGAGCGGGTCGGGCTGGCGCTGACGTAGTCGACCGGAATCACCGGCAGCGCCTGCGCGTAGCGGGTGGCGATCGCGGTAGCGGTGGCGGTGGGGAAGCCGGCGCTGCGCAGCAGGCCGGCGATGGTGGTGGTCGGCGTGGCGACGTTATTCAGCAGTTGCGCGTCGTTGTCTTCCACGTGCCGCGCCCAATACGCGCCGAGCAGGCCCTGCACCGCGGTGCCGGCGTAGTGCAGGCGCAGCTCCTGCGAGGCGGTGGTGTCGTCGAGCTGGCGCCGCGCGTAGCCGGCATTGTCCGGGCCATGGTCCATGTCCCACATGCTGGACGAGGTGACCTTGTTCCAGGCACTGACCGAGGACAGCGACCAGGCGTCGGAGAGCGCGTAGTCGGCCTGCAGGGTGACGATGTCGCTGTCGCTGCGCGTGCGGTCCGGGGTGTTGTTGGTGGTGTAGCGGTGCGCGACATAGTCGGGCAGGTCGGTGCGCACGTAGCTGTACATGTACGGGCCGGTGCGATGCGAGCGGGTGTAGCCCAGTTGCACCTTCAGCCCGGCGATCGCCGACGGCGTCCACAGCAGCTTGCCGCGGTAGATCGCCGAGACCTGCGCGTCGTCGGCGGCCTGGCGGGTGAGGTTCCAGGTGTAGCCGTCGAAGCTGCGCTGCTCCACCGAAGCCCGGAACGCCAGTTCGTCGGCGACGATCGGGCCGCCGACGGCACCGGCCACGCTGCGGTCGGACGGATCGGAGGCCAGCACCCGCAGCTTGCCCTGCCAGTCCATGGTCGGCTCCGCGGTGCGCAGGACGATCGCGCCGGCCAGCGCGTTCTCGCCCTGCAGGGTGGACTGGGGGCCGCGCAGGACTTCCACCTGCTGCAGGTCCCACAGGCTCAGCGGCGCCCAGCTGATCGCCTTCCATGGCAGGGCGGCGCCGTCGAGGTAGATGGTGGCCAGCGGCGCATCGCTGCCGCCGTCGATGTTGCGGATGCCGCGGATGCTGAAGCCGGCATCGCCGTAGGTCTGGGCCATGTTGGCGGTGCGGTTGAACACCTCGTAGGCGTTCTGCAGGTTCTCCTGCTCGATGCGCGCTTCGGTGGTGACGGCGACCGAGCTGGTGGTGTCCTGCACGCTGCGGCCGCTTTTCTCGCCGGTGACGACGATCTGGTCGAGGGTGGTGGGATCGGGGGGAGGCGCGGCCTCACCGCCTGCGGCGCGCGTTGTGGGCGCCCAGCCCAGCAGGATGGAGACGACAGACAAGGACAACACCGATCGCGCGACGCGCATGCACCACTCCCCCCGAAAGACGCACGGATGAAGGCATGGCGGCGGCTGTGCCCGGCTGCCGGACCCGGCAGCGCTGGGCGCGGACTTTAGCAGAGCGGGGGCGGGGGCGCTATGGGATTTGGGATGGGTGGCGGGTTTGCTCGAGGGGCTAGGTGGTCGTAGGAGCGGCTTCAGCCGCGACGGGCGTTCCCGGTAAAGCCCGTCGCGGCTGAAGCCGCTCCTACGGGTGGGCATCGCCAACGTATGCGTCACGCGCAGACACGTGTTGTGGGAGGGACTTCAGTCCCGACGCCGTGACCGGCGGCTGCCGCAATGCGGGAGCCATCGTCCCAGGGGCATAGCGAGGCTGGCGCGTCGCGCGTCGCGGCTGAGGCCGCTCCTACGGTTAACTCCATTTGATACATCAGTTAGAAGCAAAGGCTTTCGCCCTTGCGGGCGAGTTACTTTTCTTTGCTTGTGCAAAGAAAAGTAACCAAAAGAAAGCACACCCTGCCTTCGCGCCCTCCGCGCTGCGCGCTCCAGGTCCGCGTCCATCACGGGGATCCGCGGAAGGGGCATCCTGCCCCTGCCGCGGACGGCGTACATCCATGTACGCCGCCCTTCGGGTGTTTCCCCGCGATGGCCGCCGCTTCGGAAGGGAACCCGGTAGATCAAAAGCAACAGCCAAAGCCGCAAGCGAAGAGCAAAGAGCAAAGAGCAAAGAGCAAAAAGGCTATGGCTACAGCTACCGGCTATTCACTTCTACGAAAACGCAAACGGGCGGGAGGACTGTCGCCCTCCCGCCCGCTGTTGCCGGCAGGTGCTGCCGACGTGGTGCTACCACGTACTGCGATCAGTGCCAGTGCAGGTTGAAGGAGACGCCGACGATGCGGGGTTCGTTGTACACGGCCGCCATGTAGTTCTCGATCACGCCCTTGAGGTTCTTCTCGTTGGTGATGTTGCGGGCGAACGCCGCCACTTCCCAGGCGCCGTAGTCGCCGGTGTAGCCCAGCTTGAGGCCGCCTTCGAAGTTGCCGTTAGATGTGAACTCGGTGGAGTCGTACAGCACGAAGCTGGTGTAGCCCTGCTTGTTCCAGTCGGTGGCGACGAAGAAGGCGCCGCCGTCGTTGACCGGGATGTCGTAGCGCGCGGCCAGGTTGACGTTGTACTTGGGCGCGTTCGGCAGCGGGTTGCCGTCGATCTGGGCGAAAGTGTTGTTGCCGATGCGGATGGTCGGATCCTTCACCGTGCACACCACCACGCCGTTCAGGCCGCACACCTGCGCGTACACGCGCTTGTCCTGGATCTCGCTGTGCAGCAGGCTCAGGCCGGCGGTCAGGGACAGGTTGGGGATCGGGCGCCAGTCCAGGTCCGCTTCCATGCCGTAGGCCTTGGCCTTGTCGGCGTTGAACAGCACGCCGTTGCCGTTGGAGTCGTTGCCGTTGAGCTGGATGTCGTCGACGGTGTAGGTGAAGCCGGTGACGTTCAGGCGCAGGCGGTTGTCGAACAGGTTGCTCTTGATGCCGGCTTCCCACGACAGGATGGTTTCCGAGTCGGCGGTGGTGAAGTCGGAGTTGAACACCGCCGAACGGCCCTGGATGGTCGGGCCACGGAAGCCGCGGGCGACCTTCGCGTACACGTTGACGTTCGGGTTGATCTCATACATCGCGCTCAGGTCCCAGCTCGGCTGGGTGTCGGCCAGGCGCACGTCGCGGCGGCCCTTGTAGGTGACCACGCCGGCCGCGGTGTCGGCGGTCTTGAGCAGCTTGGTCTCCTTGCTGTCGCGGGTCTGGCGCACGCCGGCGGTCAGGGTCAGTGCGTCGGTGACCTTGTAGGTCAGCTGGCCGAAGCCGGCCCAGGAGGTGTTGCTGTTGTGCAGGCGCACCCAGTTGTTGGGATTGCGCGCGGCGGTCTGCAGGAAATAGGCGCGCTGGTAGAAATCGGTGGTGTCCTTGCCGTCGAAGTAGAACGCACCGGCCTGCCACTGCAGCGGGGCATCGCCTTCGCTGGCCAGGCGCAATTCCTGGGTGTACTGGTCCAGGTCGCGCACCTGGCCCATCGACTGGCCGTAGCCGTTGGGCACGCCGTTGACCGGGAAGTTGGCCGCGGCGCCGCCGTCGGTGTCGCCGCGGCTGTAGCCGGAGGTGGTCTCGTAGGCGCTGATCGAGGTCAGCGACACGCCGCCGAAGTCGTAGATCGCCTTCAGCGAGGCGCCGTGGGTCTTGTACGCCTGCGGGTTGTCGTGGGCCTCGTCGTAGGCCACCTGGTCGCGCGGCACGTCGACCTTGTTCGAGCCCTTGTGCAGGGCGCCGCGCAGGAATAGCGTGGAGGTGCCGTCGTAGTCGCGGGTGTGGAACGAACCGAGCAAAGAGAAGTTCTCGCTCGGCTTCAGCAGCAGTTGCAGGCGCGCGTTGCGGTCGTCGTAGCCGCCCATCGCGTCCTTCTTCGGGGTGACCGTGCCGTCGGCGCTGGGGCCGGTGTAGGTGTTGTCCACCCAGTCGTCGCGGTGCTGATACAGGGTGGACACGCGGAACGACAGCACGTCGTTGATCGGGCCGCCGATGCCGCCGTCGACCGAGACGGTGTTGTAGCTACCATAGCTGGCGGTGACCCGGCCGGTGTAGTCGTCGCTGGGCTTGATGCTGTCGAACTTGACGATGCCGGCGGTGGTGTTGCGGCCGAACAGCGAGCCCTGCGGGCCGCGCAGCACTTCCACCTGGTCCACGTCGTAGACCGGGTTGGACTTCAGCACCACGTGCTCCAGCACCACGTCGTCCTGGATGATCGACACCGGCTGCGAGGCGCCGAGGTAGAAGTCGATGTTGCCCAGGCCGCGGATGTAGAAGCGCGGGAAGATGCGACCGGTGGTGGTCTCGGCATAGAAGCTGGGCACACGGCCGGACAGCGCCAGCAGCGTGTCGTCGCCGCCGGCGGTGAAGTCGCGCATGGCCTCGCCCTGCACCACGCCCACCGACACCGGCACCTCCTGCAGGTTCTGCTCGCGGTGCTCAGCGGTGACGATGATGGTATCCAGCGAGGTGGCCGCATCGCCATTGCCGGCGGCATTGGCCGGACGGATCTGGCTGCCGGCCAGCGTCGGCGCGCTGTCCTGCGCGGCGGCCGCGGCGGCGACCGAGGCCAGCACCAGGGCGGCGCAGGCCTGCGCCAGGCGGGTACGGGCCGGCGCGGCGCGCGCGGTCAGCGGCCGCGAGGAGAGAGAGGAGAGCAGCATGTCGGATCCTTGTGAGCGCGCAGAATCGAGTCCGTTCGGCTTGCGCAGCAGCCCGCGACGGCATGCGCCATACGGTGGCGCAGCGCGGCACGATATGTCGTCTGTGTTGCACCGCCATTGCAATGACGGCGCGGCGGCCACGGCGTAACGACGCGTGACCGCCCGACGTCGCGCAATGTCCGTGTCGTGGACATGTACGGGCCTGCGCACGCCGCGCGGTCGCGCGAACGGGTCCATGGGTCACCGCATGCTGCAGACACCAAGCACACGGTTGATCTGCGCGACGCAAACGCGTTGCCTACGTGGTGACACAGGCCTGCAGGATGGACCAAAGCCGGCCTGCCGCTTGCCGGCGGCGTCATCTCGATCGAGGCCCGACGACGTTGCGGGTGCACCTAGCCGAACAGCCGCGCGGCAGGCTGCGCAACAACGCGGCACGGCTGCCGGGTTCGTTCGTCGCGCCTTACGCTGGCGACATCACTGCGTGCACGGCTGCGCGGCGAATGCGGCCAAGCGCTGGGTGAGCGTTCCTTCCTGCCACGCGATGTCGAGGATCACCCAGCGATCGTCCTGGCGGCCGAGCACCACCGTGTCCGTCCATTGCTGGTCATCGACGGCCAGACGGGCGCGCACCTGCGCGGTGTCGCCGGTGACCTGGGTGGTCGTCGAGACCAGCGCAGTGGGCTGGTCCGGCCACAGGAAGAACGGGCTCTGGTCGAGCATGTGCGGCTTGACGTCTGCGGGTACCAGTTTGGCGCAGGCCGCCTCGTAGGCGCGCTGCGCCTCCAGCGCCGCGAACAAGTCCCGCCCCAGCAGCTGCCGGACCTGCGCAACGTCCCCGTCGGCGTACTGGGGCGCGATCGCCCAGCTATAGAACGTCTGGACCGTGCGCGCCGGCGACTCGCCCGCGATGGCGGCGAACGCGCTCAGCCACAGGCTCATCGCACACAGAAAACGCATTGCCTTCATGGATCGCCGACACCTTGAGCCGCCAGGTGCGGCATGGCGATCCTCAACGAGGCGCTGCGCGCCGTCAATGCGCGCTCCCCCGTGCGCGCCAGCAGCCGGCGTGGACGCAGTAACCAGGTGGGACTGGGTAGCGATCTCACCGAGCCTCCACCCGCGTAGGAGCGGCTTCAGCCGCGACGGGCTTTCCCGGGAAAGCCCGTCGCGGCTGAAGCCGCTCCTACAAGGCCACGACACATGCCGCTGAGTCGAAGCGAAAGCGCGTACCAGGGCGGTCCTTCAGTCGCTGTCCACCCCAAGCACACTCAGGCGCAGCGGCGGTGCATCTGGACCGGCCGGCGCATGCGCCAGTCTTCCGGTCACCCGCACCACCTGGCCGCTTCCTTCCTCGCGAAGATGCGCCGCCTGGTCCGCGGTGACCGCCAGCCGCAGCTGGCGCACCTGCTCGTGCCGCGGCTGGCGCCCGTCCGCCGACGCCGCCACGCACAACGGCTGCGGCAGGATCAGCACCTCTTCCTGGGTCGCTGCCGCAGTGGCGTCGGCATGCGCGTGGGCATGCGGCGCGGTGGGCGCCGCGGACGCGGTGGGCGACGGCGCCAGGGTGCCGGACAGGGTGACCTGGGTAGGCCCGTACGGCAGGCAGTGCTTGGGCGCCGCCATCAGCGCGGGCGCAATGCCGATCAGCAGCAGCGGAAACAGCGACAGGGTTCGACTCGGCATCGGGGCACGCGGACGTAGACGGGCCTGCGAGCATACCCAAGCACGATGGCAGGCGTGCTGCAGCCGGGCATCCACCGTCGCGCACCGTGCTGCGCCGCCATCGAGGCGGCGGAGGCCGTCAGGGTTCGCGCTCAACCACCACGTCGGTGAACCGCGGTTCGGCGGCGATCAGCGCAAGCAACCGCGCAAAGCACGGATCGTCGTCGTGCATCGCATGGCGGCCGAGCAGGCGCTCCCAGAACGAGCGCTCCTTCTCGATCTGCAACATCCAGGTGTGGTTGCCGTCGACCTCTTCCTCGGCGTAGGCGCCGACCAGGTAGGTGCGCCCCTGGCATTCGGCTTCGGACGCCCATCCCCAGTCTTCCGGGTCCGGCTCGGACAGCACCATGCTGTCGCCGACGCGGACGCGCAGCCAGTCCAGCAGCGAGCTGCCGCGGATCGGATTGATCGGATTCTCCGGCTCGGCGCTCACCTCGAGCAGGCGGGAGCGGAAGTGGATGACGGGATGCATGCGGCAGCTTGACTCTCGAACGATCAGGGGGTGGACACGCGCATCGGCGCGGCTGCGTCATGGCGAGCAGGCGCGGATGGGCGGTCCCGGAGGGTAACGCACGCACGGCCGGCCAGGTGGACAGCGGTGCGGCACGTCATGCAACCCGGTGGCGGCCGGCACAGCGGCCTGCGGCACATGGGCGTCTCTCGCAGCGCCCGACCACCGGGGCCGGACACCGTGATGCAGCGACCGGCCGGATCCATTGCAGCACGGGCGCATGACAACTCATCGCATCTGTCGTAGACAGGCACGCGCACCCACATACGCCCAGATGCCGATTGCGACGGCAAGCCAGACGCTGGCGACCTTGCTGCAGGCCGAGGCGAAGGCCAGGTACGGAAACGAGTCGCCAGGAGGACCACGCTGCAACGACGCTGTGCCCCCGCGTTGCCAGAACGTCAGCCACGCCTCGACACCGCACCACAGCGGCAGCACCCACCGGCGGACAGCAGCGCGATCGCGAGGGCGAGCAGGCGCTGCTTCATCGCACACCGCCAAGCGCCGACGTCGCCACGCGGCAAGCAGCGTGGCCGTGCGACGGATCCGCAAGCCGATTGAGCAGCCACAGGGCGATCGACCGTCGCGGCAGCCCTGCAGCCGTCATGGCGACGCAGCGGCGGCACAGCCTCACGGTGTTTGCCCCGGCGCCGGCTCCAGATCCGGCTCGAAAGGCCGATCGGGCAGACGCTGCCCGCACCACGGACAGAACTGCACACAGATCGCGTCGTTGATATACCAGGTCGGATCCTCGCCGCGGAACAACTCGAACCCGATCCACACCACCCTGTCCGGCTTGGTCACAGCGGCGAACATGCTGCTGCAGCAGTAGCGAGCGATTCGCTTGCGCCACACCACACGCTCCGGGAACTGCGCGTCCATCCAGGCGGTTCTCCAGGCCTGGCACGCCGTGCACTGCGCCAGATGCGACAGTGCCGCAAAGGTCGGTGGGTCCGGGAAATGTTCCTCCTCCACCTCGATCATGCACTCCAACGCCATCTCCAGTTCCGGGCGTTCGCCGATCTGGTCGCGCAGCGCCGACAGCGTGTGTCGCGTGGTAAAGCAGGTGGCAGAGTGAGGCATGAGGAGGTGCAATCCGTTGCAGTCGATGTCCAGGAAGCGTAACGCGGTGTGGCTTCCGGGTTAAGCGCCCGCCGCCTGCCAAAGCGCATAGCCCAACAGCCCAAAGCCCACCAGCGCGAACCCGCCCCAGAAGGCCGCCGTGTCGGCCGAGACCACGCGCGGGGCCAGATAGGCACTGCGCTTGCTTGATTTCCTGCGCTGCTTGCTGCTCCACGGTTCGACGCTGTAGTAGCCGAACGAGAACGCCGGCACCACGATCATGCCGACGACGTAGCACAGGCCGTACAGAACGATCTCCAATAGCGGGCGCAGGACGATCTCGGTCAACAGGCTCGCGGGCATGGTGTCAGCTGATCCAGACAGAGTGATGTACGGCGCCGGCCACGCGCCTGCGTTGGGCCTGCCTGCGATGCTCGCCGAGCGGCCGGTGGCCGTCAACGGCTCACTGGCTGCCGCTGAGCATCCGGTGCACCAGCTCGAATCCAAGCACCGACATCGCCGGATAGCGGGCGTACTCGTCCACCACCAGCATCCGCAAGAAGGTATCGCCTTCGTGCAGCTCCCCGGCGATGTGGAAGGTGAGCAAATCCCTGATGTCGCTGGGCAGCGGCGCGTAGCCGATGATCTGCCAGTCGCCGCGCTTGAGCTTCTGGGTGCCGGTGAACAGCAACCGGATGTCCTGGTCGCCATCGCGCACCGGCAGCGGCTGTCCCGGCGACGGGCCAAGTACCGGCGTGGATGCATGCCGTTCCAGCACGCAGAAGCCGACCACCTGGCGATAGTCGCCCTGCGGCGCCCACAGCATCTGGCATAGCGCATACGTTCCCGTGTCCAACGGGATCGCAAAGACATTGCCGGTCCGGTACTTCACTGCCATTCCACTACCCTCTTGGGTCTGAAAGCTGGATCGCCGCAACGGGGATCCCTGCAACGTGCCTGATGGCATCTACATACAGGCCGAGGCGTTTTTCCGCGTCGGCGACCCCACACCACGCATGACTTGCGGCTGGACCACTGCACACCGTGGCGGCAGTGCCTGGCAGGCGCCACGACGCCCTCGCCTGCCGGCTCGCTCGCCACCGGTTCACCCCCGTTGGCCCACACTGTCGGCCCATCTTTGGAGCGACTGTGATGCACAAGACCTGGCTGCTCGCCTTGTTGGCGATTCCCGCACTGGCCCACGCGGCGCCGGACGAGGACACGGCGATGTGCCGCAACGGCGGCTTCCCCATGAGCACGGCCGGGTTCTCGCTCGCCAAGGTCGCAGTGCCGCGCCTGTACCTGCTCAACGACGACGAGGGCTGCCCGGCCAAGGGCGAGACCGCGTGCCGGCAGCGCGCCTATGTGGTCAAGGACGACACGGTGATCCTGGCGCAGCGCCGTGGCGGCTTCGTCTGCGCGTTCTACCCCAACAAGGTCGGCGGCAGCGCCGGCTGGGTGGCGGCGTCCAGCGTGCAGCCACTGCCGGCGACGGCCGCACCGAAGCCGCAGGCCTGGGTCGGTCAGTGGCACGACGGCGACAACGGCCTGCAATTGATCGCCAACGGCGACGGCACCCTCACCGCCAACGGCGATGCCTACTGGCCCAGCGCCAACCCGAGCCCCGAAGTCCGGCCGGGCGGCCCGAACATTGGCGCCGTCACCGCACGGGGGTTTCCGGAAGGCAACCGGCTGGAGCTGAGCGAGGACGACTGCAAGGTCCGCCTGCAACTAGTCGGCGACATGCTGGTGGTCTCGGACAACCTGCAGTGCGGCGGCGCCAATGTGAGCTTCAATGGTGTGTACCGGCGCAAGGCCGCAAAGCACTGAGGCGAGCGTCTGCGGCGTTCGCGTTGCATTTGACTCGGGCGGCGAGGCCGTGCCGCCCGGGTTGTTGAAAGCGTGCCTTCAGATGCCCGGCCATAGCCCAATCAAGCGACTCCGCCAGGCGTCGCTGCCCAGGAACGCAGAGACCACATGGACACTGGCGCCGATCGCAAGCAGCACGCACGCGCCCGACCGTACCGGCGACGCAGGGTCAACGCCCACGCACAGCGCGGCAACACCAAGTAGCGCGCCGGCGAGCACACACAACACACGTGTCGATCGACGACTTGCGCGCGCCATTCCCATCAGTCATGCCTTGCGAAATCGCTCGGGTTCACGTCACAAGCCCACGCTTTGCGCGACGAGATCCGCGAACACCCATACATCGCCCTTGTCGTACGTCTCGGGCGCTTCCGTGCCGCCCAGCGTCGGATACGGCTGCGGGATGTAGATCTGCCCGGGCTTCAACGGGCCAAGACGCGCCGCGATCGCCCGCACGTGGTCGCCGTGCAACACGTACGCCTCGAAGCCCGGATCGCGCAGGATGGCCGCCTCGAACGCCGCGGTGGACACGTGCGCGCCATACGACTTGCCGGCAGCCTTGAACGGATGCAGCACCGCGTAATCCTGGCTGGCCGGATCATGCAGAAAGAAGTGACCGAGACTCGAGTAGCCGACCACGACGGTATACGCCGGGAACGCGTCCGCCCACGGACCGAGGACCTCGTGCGATTCCGGCGCGATCAAGTTGTACAGCGGGACGTTCGTCGCGTCAGCGTGTTCTTTACTCTGGCTCATTGGATATCTTGCCGCGATGGCGCGCCAGGATACCAAGCCACGTGCATCCGCCTGCTGTCGGCGTGTTCACCTAGGCCTTGGCGATGGCGCCATAACACTTGGCCGATCCATCCAGGAAGAACTGTACGTCGCGCGCCTCGCACCAAGCTTCCAGCTCGGCCTTGAACACCGACCACAGGTCGCGTGCCCATTCGGGTGCACTTTGCGCCCAGGCATGCTCGGTGGGCACGTAGACCGTCGGCACGCCCATCGGGAAGTCCAGCACGAACGCGCCACCCGGCCCGCTGCAGACGAGTTCTTCCTTCCAGCGGGGTTGGAATTGGAATGTGGTCATGCGTCCGTTAGCGGCAGATGGATGCGATTTCGCACGAATAACGCATTGTGCCTATCTTCCGCCATGCTCAAGCAGCAATTGCAGGATGACCGGGGAAGCCATGCCGCGTGCAATCCCCGTTGGGGTCACCGACTCTCCTTCCGGAAGATTGGGATCCGCCCCATATTTCAGTAGCAAGCGAACGAGGTCGGCGTTCCCGCTCCTTACTGCCAGTGCAAGTGGAGAGCTGAACTCGCCTGGAAGGCGAACGCACTCCGTGATCTGCGCATAGCCACGGCCGTTTGGGTCTGCGCCTCCTTCAAGCAAGAGCTCTACTCCTGTCCAATCCTCGAACGCCACGGCCCTGTTGAGGAAGTGATATTCGTACGCGGCTTTGCAGCGATCTTTCGCGAAGAGATCTTTGGCCTCGACGGCGGGTGGCAGCACGCTGAGCGCCAACACGGCGAGTAGGGAGACCCTTTTCATGTCGCAAGTTGCCTCTTTTGCGTCGATCCGCACGAATTGTCGTTGGTTTGAATAAATTCCAGTCTATAGGACGGACCCACATGACTCCAATCAATACTCTTCACTACGGCTTCTCCAAACGACCGCCCAGTGCGCACAGGCCGCCAACAGGTTCCTGGTTCAGTAGAGGCGCCAGTCCCAGCCTTCAGCTCAGCGGCACAGCGCTGGTTGACGACCAGGCGGTCGCGGAGGGCTCACCACGCCCCGCAACTTAGTTTGCCCTTGTACGTCTTGCCACGCACAGTCAACGTCGTGTCCGGCCCTGCTCCCCTTAGTCTGAAGCTCGGTGGAAGCGAGGGATCGCCTGGATTGGTGTAGGTCAGGTCGATCCTGCTAGCGCTCTGATCCAACGCAACGACTTTGTAGGAACCTTGCGGAAGACTGCGTGGCCCATTCTTGTCTTGAATGAGGATCCCACCAATCTTGTCGTAGCCGAGAAATTCCAGATTCGGCACTGGTGTGCCGGGTGGCGCATAGAACGCACACATCGTGCTGCTGGCTTCGGCTGAGAACGCGGCCAGGAAAAGTGCAGTGACAAGGACAAGTCGCATCTAGCCCACCTTTGCCATTAATCCCGAACGATCAAGTCCGCGAGCGGATATGAGTCGGATACGACACTTTAAGCATCGGTCACCAAGAGGCAACCGCTTCCCGCGAATATGCCCCGAAGGGTAGCCTGCAATGCCAGGTACTCCGGCGATGTCAACTGGAACACGATCGTGAGAAGCCCCAAGCCAGCCAGTGCCATCGGCGAATCTGGGACGAATTTGATCCGCGCTTGGCCAGGGCTGAGCAGAAACTGGGAGACGCCGCCATAGCCGGAGGTATCCTGGCCGCACCATTCGACTTGATAAGTGTCCATCCTCAACGCCACGTCCTGCTCGTCGAACGAGAATGCGCGCCGGAGCAGGAGATAGGTCGTGGTATCGAACGCTTGGTCGGCGAAGCCGACCAGATGGCACTCCCACTCTGGGTGTTCTACAGCGATGCTTCTCGCTTGAAGTACGAATGACGACATGCCGATGCTTGCTCCTCATTCGCCATATTCCAGAGATTAGAAGAAGGGGCAGAGCGAACTCCCAAGAAAGCGCTCTCTGACCCGTATTTTCCGCATAGGCTATTCAGCACGGTTGAAGCGGTTCATCGTGATCGCCGGCTCGCCGTTGATGTTCAACCAGACCACGGTTTCGGTCATCGTCTTGCCGTCAGGGGCGACGGTGTAAGTACGCGTCGTGCGTGGCATTCCCTTCAAGTAGAACGCCGCGACCATCACGTTCGGCGCCGGCAGCCATACGGCCGTGGTGTCGACCGTCGGGTAGCCTTTGCTTGGGGCTGCGGTTCCGTCGAGCGGATAAATGGCGACGGCATGGATGTCATGCCCATCACCACCGACGATGTCGGCATTCGTCTGCCACTTGCCCTTGCCCACATCGCTGTAGGTGAGCGAGGCGCCCTTCGGCCGCTGCGCGGGCGGCACCGGCATGCTCGCAACATCGAGCACCCATTTGCCGAGCAAGGGCGACTTGGAAGATTGGGCAAGCAAGGGCACGCTACCGGCCAGGCCCACGATCAGCAGCAGTACGGCGAGATGATTCTTCATATTGTCTCTCCAGCGCCTGAGGCGCATTGTTGCATAACCTTGTCGTAGCGATTCTCAAGTCATCGGACACGAGAAATTTCGAGATGACACGAATCATCGCTGCATCCGATTTCTTTCCCGCGTAGGAAAGGCTAGCGCCACGCCGAGTAAGTCGTCACATGGGTGCGTTCGAGCCTTCCCTCCGCGTCCGTGTCCATCTCGATCACGTAGCCCGACTTTCGGAGCAGCGATTCTTCGGTGGCGATGACGCATCGCCGCCGCCGGGGCGCCGTTTCCTGGCAGGCATCGAAGAAGTAGTCACTCGAACCTGCGACAGTCGATCCTGCAAGATGGCGGTCAAGGCCACGTTGCAGCTGCTCCGCGTCATAGGTCCGATAGGGACGGTCAGACGGCAAGCCGGACGCGGCGTACACCAGCTGCCATGGCGTCTCGCAGGCACACGGCATCGGCGAATAGCCGACGAGCATGAAGCCGGCGACACACGCCACGATGGTCG
This sequence comes from Xanthomonas sp. D-109, assembly GCF_017746095.1. Lineage (NCBI taxonomy): Bacteria > Pseudomonadati > Pseudomonadota > Gammaproteobacteria > Lysobacterales > Lysobacteraceae > Xanthomonas > Xanthomonas sp. D-109. The sequence continues at coordinate 302,876 of NZ_JAGHWV010000006.1, read as the reverse complement.
CGGCTCCCAGGGCCTGGATACGTCGATGCATTCTGTGGCGTTCCTAGATCGGTTCGCGATGGAGTGGGAGTTGCCTTGCCTTGCCGAACAGAACTCAATAAAAGGGAACCAGCGTGCGTCAACGGTTCAGTTGACCGCTTCAGAGACATCTCATTGCATCAGCACGTCTTGCCAAGCGTCACCAACAGGTGCACTGCCCTGTCAGGGGGCGCATCATCCTGCGGTCGCGCAATCGGACTGCTGGTGCCGGCGGCGACGATGGTCTTGATCTGACAGGCGGGAATGCCCTGCTCCAGCAGATAGTCATAAACCAGTTCGGCGCGACGTGCCGACAACATCATGCACGATGCAGGGCTGCACTCCGTTGCGTTCGCCCTCCCCATCAAGTCATAAGCGACGTTCGGATACTCCTTCATGATTGAGACATTCACCTGTAGATTCTCGAGTTGAGGTCCACTCGCGTTATCCATCGAGTCCTCAAGGTTCTCCCCTACAAGCGGATGTCCTTGTTTGAAGTAGACCGTTCGCCAATCAAGCGACATCGACTGTGCCGGAACTGCCACCAGCACGGCGGCGAAGAGCGTCAAGATCTTCAGCGCGGTAAAGCGGATTGTTTGCATCTGTCATTCCCTGATTGAACCGCTGCGTGAAGCGATCGGCTTCGCGACTCAGCACCTTTGGTACGGCGAGCTAGTCGCCACGCTTCACCCCGAGCGCATGTCGCCGAGTACGGTGCGTTCTCCACGTTTCCTGCGCATCCATCGATAGACCAGATGGGCCGAACCGTTGAGGAGCACCCAGCACAACGCCGGAAGCCAGGCACTGTCGGCGACACGCAAGACCGCCTGCATTCCCTGCGATGTGACCGAGTCCGGTCCCAATCCATCCCGCAGGAACCAGTCGACGCAAAGCAGACAGAGGAAGGCCGTGGTCGACGTAAACAGGAGCAGCCACAACGCCAGGCGGGATGGGAAGACGACCGCCACGACGAAGGCCGCTCCGGCGCGCGCAATCAGCGCCAGGAATCCGATGACAAATGCCTGCATGACATGCCTTGCGCCGCTCACCACTTCCCAAAGTAGGACGAGATGTCGAAGTAGACCTCGCGCTCCTCGCCGGAGGGCAGCACGATCGTGATGAGGTCCATGGCCGACGGCTCGAACAACAGCGACTGCGATTTGATGCGCGCGCCGGGGTAGTGCTGATCGAGCCATGTGCGTTGCGCGGCGATGCCCGCGCCTTCGCTATGCGCCGCAGACAGATCGACGGGACGGTCCGGCGATGCGCCATCCCCATGTGCGACGGCGGGCCGCGGCGACGGCGCGGAGTGACATGCCACAAGGCCCGCCAGCAGGATCAACGACAGCAGTCCACACTTCATATCACACCCCCTAATGTGGTCGACCAGACAGCTGGATCAGAGTAGACCTGTCGGCGCACCGCGCACAATAGCGCGCAGTCTGGCTAGGATTTCGATTGATGCATCAGTCGATCAACTGCGCACCTGGTCCCGCAGCCTTCTCCGCCGGGCGTTGCTAGTAGCACTGCCACGCAAGCGCCCACTCGTCTTCTTTTCCTGGTGCTGTTCCGCGGCCGAAGTAGCCGACGCCGCCGTCGCCCCACATCCAGCGGCCCTTGTCCGTGGAGTCGATCTGGAAGACGAACCCGGGCGATGCGGGATGGCGTTTGAAGGGCGCCCAGAAGATCTCGGCCTGGATCAGCGTCGGCCATCCTCCCAGTTTGAAACCATCCAGGTTACGGAAGAGATCGTGGTAGTGCGCTTCGATATCTGCTGGCAGATCCATCGGCGCATCCTCCCAGCACGGGTAGTCGTCATGAAAGACATGCGGCCGCATCGGAAATGCGCTGATTGGCGAATCGGTGTGCCGTGGCGTCAGCGGGATCAGTCCATCGAGCCGCTTGTACGCCCGCAGACACCACCCTTGTCCGTTGGGCGTATCGACCGGGAGCGTATCGGGACCGATGAACACCGCAATGAATGCGATATCCGCGAGGCGGGACGGACGCAGCGGCAATTCGCTGACGTTGATCTGACACAGCGCATGCATCGGCCGTCCCGCCGTCTCCGGCCATGCCTCGCCAAGCGCACAGACGTTCACACGACCGAACCAACTCGCCAGGGGATCGTCGGGCGGCCGGAATCCCCCAATCTCCAGGATGACACCCGAGCGGGCGAGTTGGGCTTTGAGGTCGTCAGCTGTCGTCGTCACGTGTGCGTCTTCCGCGCCTCATCCAGACCGGGCCATGTTTAGTGGCTTTGCGTTCAATAGAACAGGGATCGAGACCAAGGTCAGATTACACTTTCTAAGTGTTGAGTACGGATAAAGTGCACTCTGACCCCTGTTTCTCTAGCGATCCGCCAAGCCGTAGTTTATTGCATATTCCTTGAGCTTCTCCAGAACGTAGATTGCAATCTTGTTTTGATTAGATTCGCCAGTTGCCTTGTGATGAAATTCAAGCGCAACAAGACCGCGGCCTCCGGTGTAGGTTGCGTCAGTTTGCAACCCTTTGACTAAAGAGTTCTCAAATTCCAGTCCGGGTGCTGTTGCGCCAGAGTCGAGTGCCAATGACATAACGGCTTCATTAATGCTCCTGTGCCGACTTTCGGAAACCGCTTGAATTTTGTCAAATGACTGATACGTCTCGGCGCTCACGCTCGAACCATACTCCCGGTTGTCTAAAGCCTCGTTGCCGAGGTACTTATATAGCTCGGAAGATCCCATAACCCGCTTAGCATTGCCCTTATCAGCACGAACGCCAGAGGTCAGATCTTTTAGATCCTGCTCTCCATACTGAGCTATTGCATGAACAAGACAGCTAGCGGAAATGGACGCAAGCTGTGCATTAAAGAGTGCTATTACGTGGGGCAGGGCGGATTTGAGGTGCGTGGATCGGTTCTGCCACCACTCCGACACATTCGAGCGCCGCGTGTACATGAGTAAGCGAGATGCTTCTATATAATAACTGTCTGCCCTGCGTAGGGACCTACATATTTCTCGAATGTTTGGTGCGCCAGAAGATATTGTGATGACAAGTGTCGGGAATGTTATTCCGAAAGTACCTACATCAAAACGCTGAGTGATCAGAGACTGCAGCGCATCTAAAAATGTACCAACACTTTGATTTTCAGCGATTAACGTATCTACCTCAGTTATCGAGATAGCGGCGTCATCTAGACGCCAATTTGCTACCTGGAGTATTTTCTCTAGCACCGAAGAGAACTGAGATTCTTCAGGTCCAATCAGTTGATGCATGGGCGATATGCCGAATGCACTGTTGCCACCGACCTTTCTTAGAATTTCAATGAGTCTTTGGGCAAATTCTGGGTCCGTTACTGGCCAAAGTATTACCAGATCAGGTCGCTGTCGTAGTACCGCATTTAGTGACCCTAAGAATGTTTGATACTGCGCCTGATCGAAATAAGGCGACTCCCTTCCATCGAAGTTTAGTATCGTTATTTTGTTCTTCTTCGGAATTTTGGCGATGTATCCTGGTATTTGCTCAACTGCGAGTTCGTGCTGCTCCGGGATGCGTTCTACATGATCGACCTTGTCCGCGAGGAAGATCTCGAGCCCGTGCACGAAAGTACTTTTTCCTGAACCGCTAGGCGCGCTAATGAAAGCAACTTTTCCTTGCTGCGCGCTTTCCGCGGATGCGATTAGCCGTTTTGCAAACTCGATATCTGGAGCCGACTTAATAAACGTAGTCTTAGCCTTTTGGCCAAATACATTCGTTAATGGCTCGTATCTTGTTGGGAGAGAGCGAATCGACAGCGGAGTTGAAGACATGGAACCGCCTACTGGTTGGTTATGAGCGCTAACACTTGAATTAAGCCACGCGATGAGCGGCGTCGGCTCGGATGACTCAAAGAATTGTTAGATTTCAGCCGGGCAAATCTCAGCCGCATGCTGAAGTGTGCGTTTGAGGGCGGGTTGAGAGGAATGGGCAACCTCTGCGGTGATTGCCAACTTGCCCTTGAAGGCTGAAAGATTGGCTTGAGAATCGCTACTTTTAACGGTGCGAAAATGCTCAATTGCTTTTTTCACAACCGCATCTATTGCAGAAATTACATCTTCGCCTGCTTCTGCCCGCGCGCCCAACGCTTGGATCTGATGCACGTACTGAGTAATGAGGCCCTCTTCGTGGTTGCTCATATGTCTCTCCTGAAATCTAAGGAACTCCGGAAAAGCAAATGCGTACGTTTATTGGACAGTCTGAACGCTGGATAACGCAATCCTCGCTGAGTCAATGAACTCAGTCAAGCCGGCCAAGACATAGGTGGCCGCTTGTCTCTATCTGCACTGTTCTGCCTTCAGCGCGGCTCGTTATGCCGCGTTCTTTCTGATCTAACCGTTACGCGTTTAATGAAGTCACTCCGAGATAACCAGCAAACCCCGCGCGCCGCCTTCGGATTTCATCGCAAATCCATCGCATTGTTTCGCTGGGTTACCTCATCCACCTTCCCTACGGTCACTAGGCGCAACCGGGCGCCACTGAGGCGTCCACTACCCGCGCCCACCAACCGCACCTGCGCCGTCTTCGGCTCCAGATCGCGCGGCGCCTCCAACGCAGGAAACGCCGCCCGCGCCAATTCCCTGCCCCGCGCATCCTCCAACACCACGAACCCCGCCAGCGCATCCACATGCCCCAGGCTATGCACGGTGACTTCGATGGCATCCGCGGTCACCCGCACATCCCCACGCCCAATCCCCAGATCCGGCCGTAGCTCGACCGGCACCGCGGCCGGCGCGACCAGCTCGAACTCCATCACCACCGTCTGCCCGGCCGGGAACTCCACGTCCACAGCGCCGCTCTTCTCGAACGCGAACTCGCGCGTGGCTGCCTTGCCATCGATCTTCCCATCGCCATCGCGATCGACACCCGAACGCATGCGCCACTGCCCGGCAGCGACATTCCACCCAGTCATCTGCGCCCGCTGCATCTTGCCGCTGGTGTTGTAGCCGATGACGGTGAAGCGGTCCTGCCGCGGCTTGGGCAGCAGCAGCGCCACCTGCACCGCGCCTTCGGGATCGGCGAAGCGCCAGCTGACGGTGTGGCCGGGGTAGGTCTGGTTGCGCTTGAGGGCGACGCCGCCGAGGCGGGCGCGCTGCAGGTTCACGGTGGGCGATTCGACGCGGTCGCTCCACCAGTGGCCTTCGGTGTTCATGTAGAAGCTCTGCAGCTTGTCGCGGGTCTCGGCGCGGTACAGGGTCTCCAGCCAGCGCGGGTCGCCGCTCTGTTCCCAGGCGACGTGGTGGGCGAAGTCCGGGGCGTCGTCGGGGTCGGCGTCGGCCGCCGCCTTGGCCAGGCTGGCGCCCCAGCTGTCGCGCTTGCCGAGCACGTCGAGGAAGTTCTCGTTGAGCAGGGACAGGCCGCCGGGGCCGGCCTTGGCGACGCGGTAGTCGATCGCCTTGAGGTAGCGCGCATCGCCGGTCCAGCGGTAGGCGGCCCAGAAGGTGTGCAGGGTGTCGGGGCCGCCGCTGCCGTCGAACAGGCTGCCGCCGCGGGTCTTGCCGGTGGCCCAGTTGATCTCGTTGGGCAGCGCCCACTGGCCCTTGGCGTCGGTGTAGGCGTGGGCCAGGTAGCCGTCGGCCAGGCCGGTGACGATGCGGCGGCTGTTGGGGTCGGCGTTGTAGCCGCCCAGCAGCAGCGCCGGGTGCAGGATCGGGAACGAATAGGGTTTCTGCCACTGCCAGTTCGGTTCGCGGTAGACCTTGCGCCCGCCGAACCAGTTGCTGGCGAACAGCAGGTGGCCCTGTGGGTTGACCTGGATGATGCGGTCGAACGCCTTCACCGTGCGCATCAGCCGCTCCACCGTCAGCGGGTCGCCCCAGTTGAGGTAGAGCATTTCGCTGTTGATGTTGATGCCGTCCTCGTAGGAATGCAGTTCGTCGGTCTCGATGGTGGAGAGGCCGTCGGTGAACATGCCGTTGCGGTAGTTGGCGTCGGACAGGGCAGTGAGCGAGGCGTTGAGCTTGTCCGGGTCCACGCCCATCAGGGCAACGCCGGGCCATTGCTGGGTGAGGTCGGAATCGTCGGAGATGCCGCCGCCGAAATCGCCGTAGTCGACCTGGCGTTCGTCGATCCACCAGTTGATGTAGCGGCGCGTGGCCTTCAGATCTTCCAGCTGCCAGAACGCCCAGCCCGGCACGCCCTTGGGCGGCTGCGGCAATTGCACCGGCAGCGGGCCCTGGTTGCCGTAGCTGATGTCGGCCCAGTACTGGCGGCCCAGCGCGTTGTCCGGGTCCACCCGCAGCAGGTCGTGGATGTCGGCATCCAGGCGCGCGTACAGGCGCTGGCGCTTGGAGGTGGTGTGTTCCTCGACCAGGAAGCCCCAGTTGTCCTTGACCTGGTTGAAGCGGTCGGCGATGTGCTCGACTTTCGCCTGGTCGCGCGGCTTGAACAGCAGGCGGATCTGCGCGCCGTCCAGCGCGCGCGCGTCGAAGCCGGGGGCGGCCGAGGCGATGCTGAGCATCAGGCTGTCGTCGGTGAGGATGCGGTCGCGCAGATCCAGCCACAGCGTGCGCGCCTGCCCCGGCGCGACCGACACCGACACGTCGAGCATGTCGCGGCCGGGCCAGATCGGATCCTTGACGCGGATGTTGAGCGGGATCAGGCCGTTGTGCGTAGCCGGCAGCTGCAGCGCCGGCAGGTCGATGGCGATGCCGTCCAGGCCATCGTGCATGTTCTCCCAGCCGTAGGACCAACTGCGCATCAGCGGCTGCGCGGCCGGTGCGTCGCCGAGGTTGGAGGGGATGAGCACATGCACGATGGGCAGCGGCTGCACCGCGGTCTTGTCGTCGGCACGCTTGCGTGAGGGCGCCTTGGTCGGCAATGCGACCACGGTGCTGCGCTCGTCCGGCGGGTAGCGCCCGGCGATGTAGGCGCGCAGCGCGGCGAGGTTGGCGTAGTCCGGGGCGATGTCGCTGCGCACGGTGTAGCGCAGCGTGGCGCTGGGGGTGGCCGGCTCGGCACCGGCGCCGACGTCGTAGGCCCAGATCTCCTGGATCGGGGTTTCCTGGGCGACATTGGTGAAACGCAGGTGGCCGCCGCGGCGGCGTTCGAACTGGTCGACGCTGCGCACGGTGCCCTGGGCGCGCGAGAACAGCGGCGCAGGCGTGGCGCCAGCGGCGGCATAGGTGGCCTGGCCGTAGGCGGCACCGCGCAGTTCGATGCGGTTGAACGGTTCGTCGGGCAGAGCCAGGTCCAGCGCCTTGCCACCTTCGACGTAGACGTTCCAGTCGGGCAACTGGAAGTAGTCGTTGCGGCCGGGCAGGCGCGAGCGGTTATACACGCCGGGCCAGGTGGTCTCGGCGATGCCGTCGGTCGCCTTCCACATCCACTCCTTGAGGTCCTTGGCGTCGGCGAACTCGACCTTGCGGATGCGCGTGGACGGGGCATCCAGCGCCGGCGGAGCGCGGCCGTGGTCCCAGCCGAAGCGATGCAGCCAGGCCTTGCGTGCGGCACTGTCGGGCACGACCTCGGCGCTGCGCGGTTCCTGCTGCCGGGCCAGCGCGGCGACGCCCGCGGCGTCGAGCATGCGGTCGTAGACGCGGATCTCGTCGACGTCGCTGCCGCGCAGGAAGTTGTAGCGGCTCTGCACCTGGTGCGGCGCCAGCACGCGCGCGGCCAGGCCGAGCTGGTCGAGCGCGGCGTCGAAGTCGAGCGAGCCGCCATCGGCGCAGGCCTGCGCGCAATCCACGCGCGCGGCTTCCTTGCCGTCCACGTACAGGCGCACGCCGCGGGTCTCGTCCCAGGCGAAGGCCAGGTGGGTCCAGGCGCTGGGCGCGGGGACCTTGTCGAGTTTGAAGGAGACGCGGGTGCGCGCCAGGTTGGCGTCGGTGACGAAGGCATCGAAGCCGTGGCCGTTCCAGTCGATGCGCAGCCAGGCCATGTCCCAGCTGGTGTGGTCGGCGTAGCCGACGCGGAAGATCACGAACGGCGCTTCGCCCACCGGGTAGCGCGAGCGCCAGAAGAACGACAGCGTGCCGCGCTGGGCGTAGAGGTTGCCGGGGGCGTTCCAGGACAGCACGCCGTCGTCGGCCCATTCGATGGCCTGGCCGGAGACGCCGGTGGGAACCAGGGCGATCTTGTCGCGGAAGTTGGGCGTCGGGTCGCCGTGGGCGACGTCGGCGTCCAGGCCTTGGTCGGCGGAGACGCGAAACAGGAGTTCGGGGGCGGCGGCGGTGGCGATGGTGGGGAGTGCGAGGATGCAGTGCAGGGCGATGTAATGCGCGATGCGGCGTGCTCTATGCAGGTTGGAGGCTTGTGCAGCAAAGCCTTGCCGTGCCGAAGGCGGTCGGGACAGCGCGTCGCGGCTGAAGCCGCTCCCACAGTGCAGTACCACACATGTGGGAGCGGCTTCAGCCGCGACGCGCGATGCCGGCATATCCGATGACGTGCGTACGGAGCCGATGGCTATCAGGCATCGCATCGCATGTGCCCCCAGGCGCTGCCATGCCCAGACACCCATTGACGCCATACCACGGGCAGCGCGCATAGCGCTGCGGCACATTGCCTGTTTCATCTCGCTCCTTTGCGATCGGCGCGCACCATGACGGCAAGCGTCGATCTCCCTCCCCGGCCCGCGAGTATGCGGGCAGCGGGGCGTTGCCGATGCCGCAGCGCGGCACCGGCGCACGCAACCATCAGAACTTGTAACGCACCCCGATCGCGTACTGGCGGCCGGTCTCGCTGTAGGTCAGCGGCAGTTGCGCGCCGCCCGCGCTGGTCTGCACCCACTCGTAGTACGGCACGTTGGTCAGGTTCGAGCCTTCCAGGCTGATGTCGATCTTCTCGTCGATCTTGTAGGTCAGCTTGGCGTCGACGACATTGGTGCCGCGCATGCCGTGCATGTCGAAGCCGGTTTCCGTGGCCGGCACCTGGGTCAGGTAGCCGTCGCGGTGGGTCAGCGACACGCGGCCGCTGAAGCGCTCGCCTTCGTAAAACAGCGTGGCGTTGTACGAGTTCTTCGACAGGCCGGTGAGGTCGGTGTTGAACGACAGCGCGCCGGTGCCGGTGACGTACTGGATCTTAGACTGCACGTAGGTGTAGTTCAGCTGGGTGCCGAAGTTGGCCCACTTGCCCGGCAGGAAGCTGAAGGGCTGGATGTAGTTGAACTCGGCGCCCTTCAGCTTGCCGCCCGGGGTGTTGAGCGGCACGCTGAAGACGAAGTCGTCGGTGGCAGCCGCGCCGGTGCCGTCGAGCAGGCTGACCGGCAGGCCGCTGCTGGAGTACGGGGCGATGGTGCGCGCGGTCTGCACGAAGCTGTCGATGTCCTTGTAGAACAGCGCCAGGCCGAGCATCGCGCCTTCCTGCAGGTACCACTCGAAACCGAGGTCGGCGGTCTTGGCGCGGATCGGATCCAGGTTCGGATTGCCGCCGCTGACCGTGCGCGCGCCGCCGGCCACGGCGACGGTCACGCCCGGGGTGAGGCTGCCCAGGCCCGGACGCGTCATCACCTTGGCGGCGCCGAAGCGGATCAGGAAGTCCGGGGTGATCTCGGCGACCAGGTTCAGCGACGGCAGGGTGTCGTGGTAGTCGCGCTCGACCGTGGTGTTGATCAGGTTGGAGCCGACCAGGGCGTAGCCGGTGGAAGACTGGTTGGTCTTCACGTAGCGCACGCCGATGTTGCCGGAGAACGGGATCGCACCGATGTCGAAGGCGAAGTCGCCCATCAACCACGCGCCGCGGTCCTTCTCTTCGACGCTGCGGGTGTTGACCGCGCGCTCGGTCAGCGTCCAGGTGCCGGTGCCGCTATAGATGCCCAGCGCATCAGCGATGCCGTTGAGGTCGGGCACCGCCCAGTTCGACGGGGTGCCTTCGATGCCCTTCAGCCCGGCCAGCGTCACCAGGTCGACCGGCACGATGCGGTTGCCGGTGGCGAAGGTCGGCACGCTGGTCTCGGAGGCGCGGCGGAACTCCTTGGTGTCGAAGCCGTAGTTCTTGGCCAGCACGCCGCCCTTGAGGGTGAAGTTCGGGCCCAGGTTCCATTCGAAGTTCAACGAGCCGGTGTCGAAGCTGTTGTTGGCCGACTGCGGACGCATGCGCACTTCGGCCAGGGTCCAGCCGTTGGCGGCGGTGGGATCGATGCCGTAGTTGAACACCGGCGAGGTGTAGCTGTTGCGGTAGTCGTAGCTGTACCCGGCGACGTTGTTCTTGTCCATGATGATCGTGGTCTGGATCGGATTCCGGTGCTTGGAACTGGAGCTGCCGATCTCGCCGGTGATCTTGAAGGTGTCGCTGAAGCGGTGCTCGCCGTTGAGGGTGAGTTGCTTGAAGACCGTGTTCCACTCGTCGTGGCGGTTCTCCGAGCGGATGTCGACGTTGTCGAAGCGGCCGTACAGCAGCGCACCGGAGGCCGGGTCGACGTAGCCGTCGCGCACGATCATGTCCGGTTTGCCGTTCTGCGAGCGGCCGCGGCTGAAGCTGATCGCCTCGATGTAGTGCTCGTCGCGCTTGGCGTCGATCTTCGAGTACAGGCCGTCCAGCGAGAACTCGGTGCTGTCGTTGGGCTTCCACTGCAGCGAGCCGGTCACGCCCAGGCGGTTCTGCTCGTGCTCCATCTGCGTGTAGCGCGGGATGCGCGGGCTGAACACGTTGGCGCTGTTGGCCGCGGCGAACGGCGAGGCGGCGCTGTAGCCGTTGTTGCTGGGGCCGTTGGCCCAGCGCGTGGTGCCGCTGCCTTCCTCGAGCACCTGGCGCTCGGAATAGGCCACCGACATCAGCGCGCCGAAGGTGCCGTCGGCCCAGGTGTTGGCGACCAGCGCGGCGATGCGCGGATCGGCCTTCTGCGACATGCCGTTGTAGGTGGCCTGGCCGTTGGCAGCGAAGGTGAAGCCGTCGTAGTCGAACGGCCGCGCGGTGCGCAGGTCGACCGTGGCGCCCAGCGAGCCCTCCTCGACGTCGGCCGAGGCGGTCTTGCGCACCACCATCTGGGTGAACAGGTCCGAGGCGAACACGTTGAAGTCGAAGCCGCGGCCGCGGTTGGTGCCGCCGCTCTGGTCGCTGGCGCCGACCGTGGTCAGCGCTTCCATGCCGTTGATGCGCACGCGGGTGAAGTCCGGGCCGAGGCCGCGCACGGAGATGTTGCGGCCTTCGCCAGCGTCGCGGGTGATGACCACGCCGGGGATGCGCTGCAGCGATTCGGCCAGGTTGGTGTCGGGGAACTTGCCCACGTCCTCGGCGACGATGGCGTCGACCATGCCCTTTTCGGCGCGCTTGATGTCCAGCGCCTTCTCCACGCTGGCGCGGTAGCCGGTGACGACGACGGTGTCGAGCTCGGTGGTGGCATCGGCCGAGGCCGTGGCGGGCGGCGCGGACGCCGGCGCCTCCTGCGCCTGCAGCGCACCGGCCTGCAGGGCCAGGCCGATCGACAGCGCGAGCAAGGTAACCGGTGTCTTCCGGCGTTCGGTACGTGATTGCATGTCCTCCCCTCCCAAGGGTTCCATGACGGCGTTGAACTACGGGCGTTGTCGCGAATGACACCGCTAGTCAAAACCAACGTTAACAGTTGCGAAACATTGCGGCATCTTGCAGCGCAACAGAGTGCCCGGCGACCACAGGGTCTTTTCAGTCAATGAGATAGCGCACGATCGCGACGCTGGCCAGTGCCGAACCGCGTGCTGTCGCACGAAAATGACACCGCTAGTCAGTTTTTCTGGCCGAGGTGCGCGTTTCGCGGCATGCTTGGCGTCCCTTCGGCCGCCCGGATCCGCCCGCCATGACCGTTTCCCGCATCGTCTGCTTCGGCGAACTGTTGCTGCGCCTGGGCGCGCCCGGCCACGAACGGCTGTTGCAGACGCCACGGCTGGAGGTGCAGGTGGGCGGCGCCGAGGCCAACGTGGGCGTGGCGCTGGCGCATTTCGGCCATGCCGTCTCGGTGGTCAGCGTACTGCCGGACAACCCGCTGGGCCAGGCCGCGGCCGGCGAACTGCGCCGGCATGGCGTGGACACCGGCGGAGTGCGCTTCGTGCCCGGGCGCATGGGCCTGTACTTCCTCAGCACCGGCGCCGGGCACCGGCCCAGCGAAGTCACCTACGACCGCGCCGGCTCGGCCTTCGCGCTGGATGCGGGCGACCAGCACGACTGGCCTGCGCTGCTGCGGGGCGCGCAGTGGCTGCACCTGTCCGGGGTGACCCCGGCGCTGGGCGAACGCGGCGCGGCGGCGGCACTGGCGGCCGCGCAGGCGGCACGCGCGGCCGGGGTGCGGGTGTCGTTCGACGGCAACTACCGGCCCAAGTTGTGGGAAGCCTGGAATGGCGATGCGCCGGGCATCCTGCGGCAGCTGCTGGCGCAGGCGGACGTGCTGTTCGCCGACTACCGCGACCTGGAGGTGGTGCTGGGTCACCGCTATCCGCAGGACAGCGTGCAGGCGCGGGTGGAAGCGGGCGCGCGCGACGCCTTCGCCGCGTTCCCGCAGCTGCAGGCGATGGCCTGCACCCAGCGCGTGGCGCACAGCGTGGACCGGCACAGCCTGGGCGCGATGCTGTTGCGCCGCGACGGCAGCGTGGCGCAGGCGCCGGCCGAAGAGTTGAGCGGCATCGTCGACCGCATCGGCGGCGGCGACGCCTTCGCCGCCGGCGTGCTGCACGGGTTGAGCCGCGGATGGGACGACACCGCGACGATCCGCTTCGGCCTGGCCGCCGGCTGCCTCAAGCACACGCTGCCGGGCGACGTGCTGGCGCTGAGCGAAGCCGAGGTGCGGGCGTGCGTGGGGGCGACACGGTTCGATGTGAAGCGGTGAGGGGCTGGGAGTGGGGAATCGTGCGCGGAGAGGGCCAAGGCCACTGCGTTCGAGCTTGCCGCCTACGACACCAAGACCGAGCGCCACAACCGCACACTGTTCGACCTGCTCAACACGTGCGCCAAGGGCGATAGCAAAGCCCGGAGCCGACTACACGCGTGCTACGCTTGCACCGCAAGGACGTGCTCGTTTGAACATTGGCAGCTTGCTAGGAAGATGGGCATTCCGCACCAAGCTCCTGGAAGCAGCCAAAGCGCGAAACCGCAGACGGACACCCCAGCCGGCCTTGGTGGTGTACTACGCCGTTGGAGACCATTTGGTAGCAAAGTCGCCCGACGATCCCCACCATAGATCCTGCTCGCTGCATCCCGAGAGATTCGCCTTATCGGTTGCGCGAGCCGTATGGTCCGAGCCAGCACGACGAGCAATTTTCAGGCGCTTGTATGTCACCGACTGCACCCGGACTCGAACTGAAATTTTTTAACTTAAAAGGTTATGCCCCGCCAAAACAAGCACTAGCTTTTGGCGATGCCTCACAGTCCAGCCATACCTGCTAAGCCGGTTGGAGGCATGATCGTTGCGGATGGGTGCCCCGGGTGCTGTCTTATGAAACTTTCCGCCAGCGCACGCATCTTTGCCGCACAGTTAACTCGCCCAATGACTTCTCGATCCGTGCCCAAGAACGGCGTGAGGTATGTCTTGGTGATGTGAGGATTATTGACGGTAGCCCCACGCTGCGCGACATACAAAGCTCGCTCCCTCAAAATTTTAAGCATGTTCGCTTGGGAAATGCAGGGCACGCCATCTTGGACCACATCCGCAGCGGCTACATACTGGGCAGCGCTGTACTGCTGCTTATGTAGTTTCTTCGCGTCTTCGATCGAATACGTGTCACGCTCCCCGCATACGGAGAAAAGGTCATCGAGCTGCAAGCGATGCGGAAGGCACTCAGCCAGTTTGTAGTCGATGAGAATTTGAGCCTCTTTCCCGGCAAGCCATGGCTCCATGTCCATGGGCGTCAAGCAAAGGCTCGTCCGCAGTTCCGGACGGCGCTCCTTTGTATAGAAACCGAAGACAAAAAACATCTTTCGCCAGCGCTCGATGTGGGACATGCCAAAGTCTCGTGCCGTCCCAATGTCAAATGCAGTAGACGACTTAACTTCGACCTCGAACTGGTAATTGACTCCGTCAACGACGACATCAGGGAGAAGCGCATCAACACCATGCCTCTCATGGGCTGCATCCCAATCCAACCCAAAGAGTGCCGATAGTTCGCGCTCGCGCTCGTCGTCCTGAACCGTCATTGCGCTACACCCAAAGCCCTTGCGACCTCACGAGCGACGACATACGCGACCGGAGGGCACACGCTATTACCAATCTGGCCAAGCGCTTGATATACCGCGCCGGAGAATTTCCAATCACCGGGGAAGCCCTGCAATAAAGCGCAATCATCAACAGAAAGCCGAAAGTGTCCGTTTTCCGGTGGGTAAGCCATTGCAAGCGAGTGCGTCTTTTGAACGCCGTTTGGCCATATCTCCAGAGCGTTCCAAATGTTCAGCGCCGCCTTGCTGTTCAAGATACCGGTCGTGTTCCTGGGGCCGGTGAAGCCAGACCGCAATGTTGGAGCAACATCGTCATATCCTGTATCGGGTAGGCCAAGGCTCATCCGCGCGGTATTTCTAGGTAAAAGCGGACATAGCAGGTCCTCCACATCGCCGTGCGTTGGCTGAGGAATCTGAAACCTGGCGGCATCGCGGGCGGCCCGGAAGCCTACGAAGAAAACTCGGCGGCGTGCTTGCGGTACGCCGAAGTCGTGAGCAGCAAGCTTGAACTTGAAAATTGTGTAATCCGACGCAAGAGGGTCGATGATTACACGTTGAACAAAACACTCAAACTTCTTGTCTAGCAAACCGACGACGTTCTCTGCAACAAATGCACGTGGTCGCGCCTGGACCACACAACGAACGAAATCGCCCCACATGTTCCGGGGGTCTTCGGCTCCGGCTTGTTTGCCAGCAACGGAAAACGGCTGGCACGGTGGTCCGCCATGAACCACATCAACGCCACGAAATGGCGAAAACTTGGCTTTTCTAACGTCGCCGTCATCTACTCCGGATCGCACGTCCCACGATGGTCTGTTGGTTCGTAGCGTCTGGCCGCAAACGTCCAGTAGCTCGAAGCATGCCTGATGGTCGAACCCAGCCTGCTCAAACCCAACGTCAAGACCTCCACCGCCCGAAAACAACGAGAGGCATGTCAGGCCGTTGCTGTCCAATTGCGGCATCAAGTCCACTGGGTCCAGCCGTTTGCGGCGTAGAGGGGAGTTGACAGGATTTAGGTGATTTTCCCGCAGGAATGCCTGTTTTCTTTGTTGTGAGCGGATGGATGTAGCACGATATTCGTCCCGCCGCTCCTGTGTTAGTTCATATGCCATCTTCATCCTTCCATCTATGCACACAGGGCGCTGTGCATTCATACAATATCTGCACAATTTTACACTGCATAGCCCTGCCGTGTTGGCCATCATCCCTAGCGGCGATGGTGTTCAAGATTTGGCATGAAAGGAAATCTTTCTTTTCGCTGGGCGAGACTGGGGAAGTGCCTCCTACATAGCGCGCACTTTTTTGTAGGGTGGCTTCTGCCGTGACGTGGCATCGACCCATGGTCATGCAAGGCGCAAGCGCAGCGCTGAGCAGGTCGCCATCCAGTGCCGCAGACCACCGTCGCTGCGCGGCCTTTGTCAGGCCTGCCACTATGCTGCGCTTGCTCTGGTCTGGGTATTTGCTTCATATCAGCCAATAGCCAGACAGAAACGGCCGACATCGCTGCCGGCCGCATGTTCTCTCCAGGATCCGGGATCACGACGACGCCCGAATCCCCACTCGCCAATCCCTGCTCCTCAGAGCTCCACGCAATCGAACTTCACGTCCGGGTCGACGTCGGCGTCGTAGTCCACGTCCTGGCGCTCGAAGCCGAAGAGCTTGAGGAACTCGTGCTTGTAGCCGGCGTAGTCGGTGAGCTGGAACAGGTTCTCGGTGGTCACCTGCGGCCACAGCGCCTTGCAGTCGTCCTGCACGTCGTCGCGCAGTTCCCAGTCGTCCAGGCGCAGGCGGTTCTCGTCGTCGGTGGCCGCGGGCTGGCCGTCCTCGCGGTACAGGCGTTCGCGGAACAGGCGGTCGGCCTGCTCGATGGTGCCTTCGTGCAGGCCCTTTTCCTTCATGATCTTGTAGACCATGGAGATGTAAAGCGGCATCACCGGGATCGCCGCGCTGGCCTGGGTCACCACCGACTTCAGCACCGCCACGTTGGCCGCGCCGCCGTGCTGCTGCAGGCGGGCGTGCAGGCGTTGCGCGGTCTGGTCGAGGTCGACCTTGGCCTTGCCCAGCGCGCCGTGCCAGTAGATCGGCCAGGTGATCTCGGTGCCGATGTAGCTGAACGCGACGGTGCGCGCGCCCGGGGCGAGCACGCCGGCGGCGTCCAGCGCGTCGATCCACAGTTCCCAGTCCTGGCCGCCCATCACGGTGACGGTGTCTTCGATCTCCTGCTCGGTTGCCGGCTCGATCGAGGCCTCGATGATCGCGTCCTTGTTGGTGTCGATGGCGGTGGCGGTGTAGGTCTGGCCGATCGGCTTGAGCGCAGAGCGCTTCACTTCGCCGGTGCCCGGCAGCTTGCGCACCGGCGAGGCCAGCGAATACACCACCAGGTCGACCTGACCGCCCATGTCCTGCTTGATCAGTTCGATGACCTTGGCGCGCGCCTCGTCGGAGAACGCGTCACCGTTGATCGACTTGCTGTACAGGCCGGCGGCCTTGGCGTGCTTATCGAAGGCGGCGGCGTTGTACCAGCCGGCGGTGCCGGCCTTCTTCTCGCTGCCGGGCTTTTCGAAGAATACGCCGAGGGTGGCGGCGCCGAAGCCGAACGCAGCGGTGATGCGCGAGGCCAGGCCGTAGCCGCTGGACGCGCCGATCACCAGCACGTTCTTTGGCCCGTCGTGGCGCATGCCGCGCGCGCGCGTGGCGGCGATCTGCTCGAGCACGTTGCGCTCGCAGCCGAGCGGATGCGTGGTGGTGCAGATGAAACCGCGGACTTTCGGATGGATGATCAACGTGAATTCCTCGTCGGCACAATGCCCGCGGCATCTTAATGTCTGCGGCGGGCGCACAGAAGTCCCGGTGGCAGCACACGGCGGGGTATGGAGCGTACTGCGGGTGCGCGCACGCGTTCGGGTGGTGTCGCGTCGCGGCTGAAGCCGCTCCCACAAAGGCGGCGTCGCGACGGCGGGCGCTGCGCTGGCGCGAGGTGAATCGCGCTGGTCGGCGCACCACGCATCGCGCCGTCGGTTGTCGCGGCTGAAGCCGCTCCTACGGCAGGCTGCGGCACGGCGCGGTGGCATCGTTGTGGGAGGGACTTCAGTCCCGACGCGCTGCCGGTGGACGTCGCAGCGCCACCGCTGTGCACGCATCAGATGATGCGCAAGGTGATCGCCTTGAGCACGGCGCGGGTGCGGTCGCGGGTGCCGAGCTTGTCGAGGATGGTGGAGACGTAGTTCTTCACCGTGCCCTCGGCCAAGAACAGGCTGCGCGCGATCTCCTTGTTGGAATAGCCGCCGGCAAGCAGGCGCAGGATCGCCACTTCGCGTTCGTTGAAGGTGTCGCGCGGCGCGTCCTCGTCGCGATAGCGGTAGCGCGCGCGCACCGGGTCGGTGCTGACCGGCTGCAGCAGGGTCTCGCCGGCGGCCACGCGCGCGATCGCCTCGCGCAGGTCCTCCGGTGCGGCGTCCTTGAGCAGGAAGCCCTGCGCGCCGGCGGCGGTGGCGCGCAGCAGCAGGTCGGAGTCGTCGAAGGTGGTGAGCAGCAGCACCGGCGTGCGGTCGCCGCGCGCGCGCAACTGCTGCAGCGCCTGGATGCCGTCCATCCCCGGCATGCGGATGTCGCTGAGCACCACGTCCACCGGCGTGGCCGCCACCACGTCGAGCAGGGCCTGGCCGTCGTCGGCCTCGCAGGCGACGACGATGCCCTGGGTCTGCAGCAGCGCGCGCAGGCCCGCGCGCACCAGCACCTGGTCGTCGGCCAGGGCGATCCGCAGCGCGCTCACAGCGGCAACCTCGCGCTCAGCTGCATGCCGCCTAGCGGCGTGCGGCCCAGTTCCAGGCGCCCATGCAGCGCGGCCAGACGCTCGCGCATGCCGGCGATGCCGTTGCCCTCGCGGATGCGCTCGGCGCGGTGGCCGTCGTCCTCGATGTCCAGGCACAGCTGCTGCCGGTCCTGGCCCAGGCGCACCCGCACATGCGCCGCGTCGGCATGCCGCGCGGCATTGGTCAGGGCTTCCTGCACCAGCCGCAGCAGGGTCTCGGCCAGGTGCGGATCGGTGATGCGCAGCGCTGGATCGATCTGCAGTTGCAGCTGCGGCCGTGGGAACGGCGCGGCCAGGGCGCACAGCGCCGTCTCCAGGTCCACGCCGCGTTCGTCGCGCAGCGACTGCACCACCGCGCGGATGTCGGCCAGCAGTTCGCCGGACAACCGCTCCACCGTCGCCACCTCCGGGCGTTGCGCCAGCGCCGGATCGGCCAGCAGCAGGCGCAACTGGATGCGCAGGGCGGTGAGCTTGTGCCCGGCCACATCGTGCAGTTCACGGGCCAGGCGCAGGCGCTCGGCGTCGCGGGTGCTGTCGGCCAGCAGCGCGCGGGTGGCCAGCAGGTCGGCGTTGACCCGCGCCAGCGCCTCGCGCGCCAGTTCGGCGGTGCGCGCGTAGTGCGCGCTGAGGCCGGCGAAGGCGTGGAAGCCGGCGTAGATCAGCGTGGTCAGCAGCGGATGCCTGATGCCGGCGGCGGACAGCGCCAGGAAGGTGCCCAGGTTGGCCAGCAGCGCCAGCGCCAGCACCGGCCGCGGCGGCCACTGCAACGCCACCTGCGCGACCACCACCACCAGCAGCACCGGCGCGGTGCCGACGTGCGGCTCCAGCCAGACCAGGGCCATCGCCGCGGCCGCTTCGACCCACAGCGCGGCGTCGCGCCAACGCGCGGGCAGGTAGTGGGCGCCGAGCAGCGGCAGCAGGAACAGCGTCGCCGCGATCCAGCGCCAGACGGCCAACGCATGTGTCGCGAACTGGAACGACCACAGCACGGTGGCCACGGTCAGCAGCCCGGCCAGGCGCTTGGGTTCGATCAGGTCGCGCAGGAATCGGTTCATGCGGCCGATGCTGACCGCGGGCCGATGCGACGGCAATGGGGCGGGCGCAGAAAGTGACTTTCGGCAGGCGGACGGCATGACCTGCGGCCACTGCCGCACCACGGCGCGCGCGGCACACTGTGTCCATACCCGCTGCATGCCGGACGATCGACATGCAGGACGGGCCCGGTTCATCCACCTTGCCACGCAATGCCGCTGTTGCACGCCGCCACGAGGACGCCGCCATGCCCCTGACCCTGCGCCATCCGGATCTGCTGTTCATGCTGCTCGGCCTGAGCTGGGGCGCCTACGAGATGTTGCTCAGCCGCCGCCGTCGCGCCGCCGATGGCGGTGCCCGCGACCAGGGCACGCTGCGCCTGCTGTGGCGTGTGCTGTACGCGGCGGTGGCGCTGGGCGTGGTGCTGTCGATGCTCGGCGTGTGGCGGTATGCGCCGCACCTGCAGGAGCCGCTGCGCTGGACGGCCTGCGTGCTGCTGGCCAGCGGGCTGGCGCTGCGGCTGTGGTCGATCCGGGTGCTGGCGCGCTGGTTCACCGTCGACGTGACCATCCAGGAAGGCCACCGCCTGGTCCGCCATGGGCCGTACCGCTATCTGCGGCATCCCTCGTACACCGGCGCGCTGCTGGCGTTCTACGGGCTGGCGCTGGGCATGGGCAACGTGCTGTCGCTGCTGGCGGTCGTGCTGCCGGTGACCTGGGCATTCCTGCGCCGCATCCGGGTGGAGGAAGCGATGCTGACCCAGGCCTTCCCCGAGGACTACCCGGACTACGCCGCGCACAGCTGGCGGCTGCTGCCGTGGGTGTGGTGAGGCCGCGTCGATGGGCACTGTCGACCTGCTGCTGGCCGCCCTGCACCACCTGGCGATGCTGCTGCTGATCGCCGCGCTGGTGGCCGAATGGGCCCTGCTGCGCACGCCGCTGGCGCGCATCCAGCTGACGCGGCTGGTCCACATCGACGCCATATACGGCGTGGCCGCGCTGCTGATCCTGGCGATCGGCGCGCTGCGCGTGCGCTACGGACTCAAGGGCGCCGACTACTACCTGCACAACCCCTGGTTCTGGGCCAAGCTCGGCACCTTCGCGGCGATCGGCCTGCTCTCGCTGGTGCCGACGCTGCGCCTGCTGCGCTGGCGCCGGCAGGCGCGGCGGCAGCCGGACTGGGCGCCGCCGCCCGCGCAGGTGCGAACGCTGCAGCGCTTGCTCGGGCTGGAGCTGGCCCTGGTGGCAATCCTGGTGGTGCTGGCCGCGGCGATGGGGCGCTATCGTATGTTCTGATTGGTATGACCAATTCGGCGCCGCATGTTACTGCGGTGATTGACGTTGCGTGAAACGAGGCGCCTAATGGCCAGACCACGCGCTTCGCTTTTACGAAATCGGTATGACCAATCTACCCGTTGCCGCCAGCGCCGACACCGCGGCCGAGCCCCCTGCCCGGCTCAGCGACCGGGTCGCCGCCCAGTTGCGCGCACTGATCGCGCAACGCGGCCTGGCGGTCGACGCGCGCCTGCCCGCCGAGCGCGCCCTGGCCGCGAAACTGGGCGTGTCCCGCCCGGTGCTGCGCGAAGCCATCGCCCAGCTCGCCAGCCAGGGGCTGCTGCGGGCGCGCGTGGGCGGCGGCACCTACGTGCAACGGCCACCGACTCCGGAGGACCAGGTGGTGGCGCCGCTGCAGCCGTTCCTGCCGCTGCTGCACGCCGACCCGGAGTACCGCTTCGACGTGCTGGAGGCCCGCCATGCGCTGGAGGGCGCCACCGCCTGGCACGCGGCGCTGCGCGCCACCGACGACGACCGCGCGCGCATCGACGCCGCGTTCGAGGCGCTGCTGCAGACCCACGCGCAGGCCGATGCCACCGCCCAGGCGCACGCCGACGCGGACTTCCACCTGGCCATCGCCGAGGCCACCCACAACCGCGTGCTGCTGCAGGTGATGCGCGGCCTGTTCGACCTGCTGCAGGCCAATATCTCGCAGAGCCGGCAGCAACTGTTCGCCTCGCCGCGCATCTTCGCCGCCCTGCACGCCCAGCACCGCGCGCTGCGCGACGCGATCCTGGCCGGCGACCCGGAACGCGCCCGCGCCGCCGCGCACGCGCACCTGGAATTCGTGCACAGCGCGCTGCGCACGCTCGACGAGGACGATGCGCGCCGCGCGCGTGCCTCGCGCCTGCCCTCCTCTCCCTGACCGCCCTGCCCCGATGATCATTTCCGCCGCCACCGACTACCGTGCCGCCGCCCAGCGCCGGCTGCCGCCGTTCCTGTTCCACTACATCGACGGCGGCGCCTATGCCGAACACACCCTGCGCCGCAACGTGTCCGACCTCGGCGACATCGCCCTGCGCCAGCGGGTGCTGCGCGACATGTCGGCGCTGGACCTGCAGACCGAGCTGTTCGGCGAACGCCTGGCCTTGCCGGTGGCGCTGGCGCCGGTGGGCCTGACCGGCATGTACGCGCGCCGCGGCGAGGTGCAGGCGGCCAGGGCGGCGGCGGCCAAGGGCGTGCCGTTCACCCTGTCCACCGTGTCGGTGTGCCCGATCGAGGAAGTGGCGCCGGCGATCGACCGGCCGATGTGGTTCCAGCTGTATGTGCTCAAGGACCGCGGCTTCATGCGCAACGCGCTGGAGCGGGCCAAGGCGGCCGGCGTGACCACCCTGGTGTTCACTGTGGACATGCCAGTGCCGGGTGCGCGCTATCGCGACGCCCATTCGGGCATGAGCGGCCCCAACGCGCCGCTGCGGCGCATGCTGCAGGCGCTCACGCATCCGCGCTGGGCCTGGGACGTGGGCCTGCGCGGACGCCCGCACGACCTGGGCAACATCTCCACCTACCGCGGCCACCCCACCGGGCTGGCCGACTACATCGGCTGGCTCGGCGCCAACTTCGATCCGTCGATTTCGTGGAAGGACCTGGAGTGGATCCGCGAGTACTGGACCGGGCCGATGCTGATCAAGGGCATCCTCGACCCGGCCGACGCACGCGATGCGGTGCGCTTCGGCGCCGACGGCATCGTCGTCTCCAACCATGGCGGGCGCCAGCTCGACGGCGTGCTGTCCAGCGCGCGGGCGCTGCCGGCGATCGCCGATGCGGTGAAGGGCGAGCTGAAGATCCTGGCCGACTCCGGCGTGCGCAGCGGCCTGGACGTGGTGCGCATGCTGGCGCTGGGCGCCGACGCGGTGCTGCTCGGCCGCGCCTTCGTCTACGCGCTGGCCGCCGCCGGCCAGGCCGGCGTGGAACACCTGCTGGGCCTGATCGAGAAGGAGATGCGGGTGGCGATGACCCTGACCGGCGCCAGGTCGATCGCGTCGATTTCGCGCGAGTCGCTGGCGCAGGTGACGCGCGAGGCGATGGTCTCGGCGTAGCGCCGGTCGCGGCGGCCCTGGCGCCGCCGCGACCGACCTGCCCTAGCCGGCCTTGCGTCGTGCCGGGGCTTTGCGCGCAGCCGGCTTGGCCTTGGCCGCCGCCGGTTTGGCGCGTGTCGCCTTCTTGGCCTTGCCGGCCGCGCTCTTGGCCGGCTTGCCGCTCTTCTTCGCCGCGGTCTTGCGCACCGGCACGCGCTCGTCCTGTTTGGCCGGCGTGCGCTTCTTGGCCTCCAGGCTCTTCTGCAGCAGCGACATGAAGTCGACCACGTTGGTGGTGGCGTCCTCGTGGTGCGGCGCCTCGGCGTCCTCGTCGACCTGGGTGGTGCCCTCCTGCGCCTTGATCCGCTTCTGGATCACCGCGTGCAGCCGCTCGCGGAATTCGTCGTGGTAGGCATCGGGGTCCCAGCGCCCGGACATCGAGTCGATCAGTTGCGCCGCCATCTCGGTTTCCTTGGCGCTGATCCGGTAGTCGGCGGCCTTGCCGCTGGGCAGCGTGTAGTCGTCCAGGTCCACCAGTTCCTGCGGATAGCGCAGCAGGATCAGCACCAGCGCATCCTGCAGCGGCATCACCGCCGACAGGTATTCGCGGGTGCGGATCACCACCCGCGCGATGCCGACCTTGCCGGTGCTGCGCAGGGTCTCACGCAGCAGCACATAGCCCTTCTCGGCCTTCTTGCCCGGCACCAGCACGTAGGGTTTCTCGAAGTAGCGCAGGTCGATCTCGGCGGCGTCGACGAAGGCTTCCACCTCCACCGCCTCGTGGCTCTCCGGCGCGGCCGAGGCGATGTCCTGCTGCTCGACCACCACGTAGTTGCCCTTGCTGTATTCGTAGGCCTTGACGATGTCCTTCCACGGCACTTCCTCGCCGGTGTCGGCATTGACCCGCTCGAAGCGGATCGGGCGCTTGTCGCGCGCGTCGAGCATGCGGAAGTGCAGATCGACCCGACGCTCGCCGGACATCAGCGACACCGGCACGTTGAGCAGGCCGAAGGACAGCGTGCCGGTCCAGATCGGGCGCGGCATCAGTGCGGCTCCATGCCGGTCGCCTGCGCCGGCAGGTGGTCCAGCGCCTGCCAGGCGTCCTCGACCACCTGCCGCGCCTGGTCCCAGTCCAGCCGCGAATCGCCGCGCACCAGGTCCCAATGCGCGGCCAATTCGCCATCGGTCTCGGCCTCCGGCCCGCGCGGCCAGCCACGGGCGTGAGTCTGCAGGGCGAAGGCATAGGCCGGGCACAGGTCGCGCCATGGCGTGCGGTGGCGCGCACGGCGCTGGCGGTAGTCGGCCAGGCTGTAGCGGCGGTAGTCCGGCGCATCGTGCGGGCGCGGCGCGGCGCCACGGCGGCGCGGCGGCGGCACGCTCGGCAAGGGATCCAGATGGGCGTTGAACAGCAGCGGGTCGGGGCGGTCGCTGGGGCGCATGGCAGGGCTCCGGGCGGCTCGGCGGGGGGATGCGCAGGAGTAGCGCCCGCCCCGTTAGCGGTTCGTGACCGACGCGTGCAAGGGCCGCGATTCGCAATGGCTTCACTGCCGCGGCGGTGAACTGGACCTCCGCCGCCATTCCTCTGGAGGAACCGGACATGTCCACGCCCACCGACCCGCTGCGCCGCGCGGCCCCCCTCCCCGGCGAACAACGCGGCAAGCGCGAGACGCAGCTCAGCGAAGACCGCGGCGCCGGCGACCGGCCCGAGACCATCGTCGAGCACGAACCACGCACCGGCGAGGATCGCCCTGCCCCGCCGGACACGCCGGCGCATTCCACGCCCGACACCGCGCACGGACGGCATGCCGACGCCAACCAGGACGAAGCGCTGGAAGAAACCTTCCCCGCCAGCGACCCTGTGTCGCCGTTCGTGCCGGCGAAGGCGCCGAAGGCGTCGTAGGACGCCGAGGGCAGCGTCGACGCGATGCATCACGTCTGTAGGAGCGGCTTCGGCCGCGATGGGCGTTCCTGGTCACGCCCGTCGCGGCTGAAGCCGCTCCTACACCTTCCCTGCCGCCTCCAACGCGGCGTACTCGCTGTCGGTGAACAGGCGCGAGCGCACCAGGAAGCGCACGCCCTCGCCGTTCTCCAGCGAGAACATGCCGCCGCGGCCGGGCACCACGTCGATGATCAGCTGGGTGTGCTTCCAGTAGGCGAACTGCAACGGGCTGATGTAGAACGGCGCCTGCCCGATCTCGCCTAGCAGCACGTCGCGGTCGCCGACGATGAAGTCGTCCTGCGGATAGCACATCGGCGAGGAACCGTCGCAGCAGCCGCCGGACTGGTGGAACAGCAGCGCGCCGTGCCGCGCCCGCAGCTTGGCGATCAGCTGCAGGGCCGGCAGCGTCGCCAGCACCTGCGGCGGCAGCGCGTCAGTGGGCGCGGGCGCGTCCATCAGGCGGCCATGTCCAGCACGATGCGGCCTTCGATCTTGCCGGCATGCATGCGTGCGAACACGTCGTTGACGTTGTCCAGCGTGTCGGTGGCCACGGTCGCGGCCACCTTGCCCTGCTCGGCGAATTCCAGCGACTCCTGCAGGTCCAACCGCGTGCCGACGATCGAGCCGCGCACGGTCACGCCGTTGAGCACCATGCCGAAGATGTCCAGCGGGAACTGGCCCGGCGGCAGGCCGTTGAGCGACACGGTGCCGCCGCGGCGGACCATGCCGATGGCCTGCTCGAACGCCTTCGGCGAGACCGCGGTGACCAGCGCGCCGTGCGCACCGCCGATCTGCTTCTTCAGGTACGCCACCGGGTCGGTGGTGCGCGCGTTCACCGTCACCGTCGCGCCCAGGCGCGTGGCCAGCGCCAGCTTGGCGTCGTCCACATCCACCGCGGCCACGTTCAGGCCCATCGCCTTGGCGTATTGCACCGCCATGTGACCGAGGCCGCCGATACCGGAGATCACCACCCAGTTGCCTGGCTTGGTGTCGGTGACCTTCAGGCCCTTGTACACGGTGACGCCGGCGCACAGGATCGGCGCGACCTCGACGAAGCCGATGTTCTTCGGCAGGTGGCCGACGTAGTTGGCATTGGCCAGCGCATACTCGGCGAAGCCGCCGTTGACCGAGTAGCCGGTGTTCTGCTGCGTCTCGCACAGGGTTTCCCAGCCGCCCAGGCAGTGCTCGCAATGGCCGCAGGCCGAGTACAGCCACGGAATGCCGACACGATCGCCTTCCCTGACGTGGTCCACGCCCGCGCCCACCGCCACCACGTGGCCCACGCCCTCGTGGCCGGGAATGAACGGCGGATTCGGCTTCACCGGCCAGTCGCCTTCGGCCGCGTGCAGGTCGGTGTGGCACACGCCGCAGGCTTCGATCTTGACCAGGATGTCGCCGGCCTGCGGCCGCGGCACCGCCACTTCCTCGATCGCCAGCGGCTTGCCGAATTCCCGCACCACGGCGGCTTTCATCGTCTTGTCCATTGCAACGCTCCTGAGAAAAACGGGTGATGTCACCATCGCGCGACCGGCGACGGATTGCCTTGATCCAGATCAGTTGGCGGCAACGCGACGACACGCCTGTGCGCGTGCCGCCGCCCTGCCTGCGCGTCAGAAGAAGCCCAGCGCCTTCGGCGAGTAGCTCACCAGCAGGTTCTTGGTCTGCTGGTAGTGGTCGAGCATCATCTTGTGGTTCTCGCGGCCGATGCCCGACTGCTTGTAGCCGCCGAACGCGGCATGCGCCGGATAGGCGTGATAGCAGTTGGTCCACACCCGTCCGGCCTGGATCGCGCGGCCCATGCGGTACAGCCGCGCCGCATCGCGGCTCCACACGCCGGCACCCAGGCCGTACAGCGTGTCGTTGGCGATCGCCAGCGCCTCGGCCTCATCCTTGAAGGTGGTCACCGACACCACCGGGCCGAAGATCTCCTCCTGGAACACGCGCATCCTGTTGTGGCCCTTGAACACCGTGGGCTTGACGTAGAAGCCGCCGGCCAGCTCGCCATCCAGCGCGTTGCGCTCGCCGCCGATCAGCACTTCGGCGCCTTCCTGCTTGCCGATGTCGATGTAGGACAGGATCTTCTCCAACTGCTCGCTGGAGGCCTGCGCGCCGACCATGGTGTTGGGATCGAGCGGGTTGCCCTGCTTGATCGCCGCCACGCGCTTGAGCGCCTTCTCCATGAACTTCTCGTAGATCGATTCCTGGATCAGCGCGCGCGACGGACAGGTGCAGACCTCGCCCTGGTTGAAGGCGAACAGCACGAAACCTTCCACCGCCTTGTCGAGGAAATCGTCGTCCTCGGCCATCACGTCGGCGAAGAAGATGTTGGGCGACTTGCCGCCCAGTTCCAGCGTCACCGGGATCAGATTCTGGCTGGCGTACTGCATGATCAGCCGGCCGGTGGTGGTCTCGCCAGTGAAGGCGATCTTGGCGATGCGCGGGTTGCTGGCCAGCGGCTTGCCCGCCTCCAGGCCGAAGCCGTTGACCACGTTGAGCACGCCCGGCGGCAGCAGGTCGCCGATCACTTCCATCAGCACCAGGATCGAGGCCGGGGTCTGCTCGGCCGGCTTCATCACCACGCAGTTGCCGGCGGCCAGCGCCGGCGCCAGCTTCCAGCACGCCATCAGCAGCGGAAAGTTCCACGGAATGATCTGGCCGACCACGCCGAGCGGTTCGTGGAAGTGGTAGGCGATGGTGTCGTGGTCGATCTCGGAGATGCCGCCTTCCTGCGCACGCACCGCGCCGGCGAAATAGCGGAAGTGGTCCACGCACAGCGGCACGTCGGCGTTGAGCGTCTCGCGTACGGGCTTGCCGTTGTCCCAGGTCTCGGCATAGGCCAGCAGCTCCAGGTTCTGCTCGATGCGGTCGGCGATCTTCAGCAGCACGTTGCTGCGCTCGGTGCTGGAGGTCTTGCCCCAGGCGTCCTTGGCGGCGTGCGCGGCGTCCAGCGCGGCCTCGATGTCCTCGGCATTGGAGCGCGCCACTGCAGTGAACACCTTGCCGGTGATCGGCGTGCTGTTGTCGAAATACTGCCCGCTCTTCGGCTCCACCCACTTGCCGCCGATGAAGTTGCCGTAGCGCGACTTGAAGATGGACTGCGGATCGGTGGCATGCGGCTTGGCGGTGCTGACGGCGTTCATCGTGTGCTCCTTCGGCGGTCGGAAAGGACAGGGCAGGCCCGTCCGGGTAGCTGCAGATGCGCAAGACCGATGCCAGGTTTTGCGTGCTGCGCCGCGCCACGCGTTCGCACCGCGACACAGCGACGCACCCCGTCAGGTTTTGCTGCGCCGCGCCACGCCTGCCGATTGCGCCGCGCCGGCGGATGTGCTGTTTATCGGAACACCCGTATCACCAGGTGTCGCAATCTGCGACAGCGGAGCCGGACATGGCGCAGCACCCTTCGCAACACCAACTCGGCCAGGCCCGGCGGGCCTTCTTCGAACGCGGCGGCGCGCCGGTCGGGCAGGTGCCCGACACCATCCTGCAGTCGTGGCAGCGCTGCCAGCGCCTGGGCCTGGCCGCGGACGCGAAGCCGGCAATCGAGCCGCTGGAGGCCTCGCGCCTGCGCGCCCTGCGCGAGGCGCACGAGCGCCTGTGGCGGCTGGCCCGCGCCGAACTGGAAGGCCTGGCCGGCGACGCCGCGGCCACCGGCAGCATCGTGCTGCTCACCGACGAGGCCGGCTGGATCCTCGACGCCGAAGGCAGCCCGCGCTTCCTCGACAAGGCGGGCAGGGTGGCGCTGATGCCCGGCGCATGCTGGAGCGAACCCCAGGTCGGCACCAACGCGATCGGCACGGCGATCGTCGAAAGCCGCTCGGTGGAAGTGCGCGGTGGCGAACACTACTTCGCCCCGCACCAGATCCTCAGTTGCGCCGCGGTGCCGATCTTCGATCCCTACGGCCGCCTGGCCGGCGTGCTCGACATCTCCGGCGACGCCAGCGTGCAGCACATGCATGCGCTGGCGCTGGCGCGGATGGCGGTGGCCAACATCGAGCACCGCTATTTCGACGACGGCATTCCCGGCTGCGAACTGCTGCGCGTGCATCACGACCCGGCGCTGCTCGGCACCGCACGCGAGGCGCTGCTGGCCTTCCGCAACGGCCGCCTGGTGGCGGCCAACCAGGCCGGGTTGCGGCTATTCGGGCTTGAACGTCACGAACTCGGCCGCGCGCCCTACGAGGCGCTGTTCGAGGAACCGCTGTCGCGGCTGCGCCAGCAGGGCAGCGTGTTCGATCTGCAGGGACGGGCGCTGCACGGACGCATCGACAGCCCGGCCGACGATCGTCCGCGGCGACGCCCGCAGCAGGCGCCGATCACCGTGACCGCGTCGTCGCGGCCCTCGGCCGTGGCAGCGTCCGACGCACCGCTGTTCGACGCCGCACAGGAGTTGGCGCTGGAACGCGCGCGGCGCGTGCTCGACGCGCAACTGCCGGTGCTGGTGCAGGGCGAGACCGGCACCGGCAAGGAAGTGTTCGCGCGCGAACTGCACCGGCGCAGCGCCCGCGCCGGGCGCCCGTTCGTGGCGGTCAACTGCGCGGCGCTGCCGGAAGGGCTGATCGAAGCGGAACTGTTCGGCTACGAGGATGGTGCCTTCACCGGCGCGCGCAAGCACGGCAACCCCGGCCTGTTGCGCCAGGCCGATGGCGGCGTGCTGTTCCTGGACGAGATCGGCGACATGCCGCTGGCCCTGCAGCCGCGCCTGTTGCGCGTGCTGCAGGAACGCGAACTGCTGCCGCTGGGCGGCGGCAAACCGGTGAAGCTGGATTTCGCACTGATCTGCGCCACCCATCGCGACCTGGACGCGGCGATGGCCGAGCAGCGCTTCCGCCCCGACCTGTACTACCGCATCGCCCACCACTGCGTGCAGGTGCCGGCGCTGCGCGCGCATCCGGACCGGCGCACGCTGGTCGCCGAGCTGTGGACACGGCTTGGCCAGGGCAGGCGCCTGACCGAGGCCGCCCTGGCGACGCTGAGCGCCTATGCGTGGCCGGGCAACCTGCGCCAGCTGGTGGCCTGCCTGCGCACGCTGGTGGCGCTGAGCGAGCCGGACGCGCTGGTCGATAGCGACGCGTTGCCGGCCTATCTGCCCGGTGTGCGCGCAGTAGAGCAGGGCAGCAACGCCGGTACCGCGATGCCGTTGCCCGATGCCGACCTCGACAGTCTCGCGCTCGGCGCCATGCGCCAGGCTCTGGACGCCTGCAACGGCAACGTCTCGCAAGCCGCACGCCGGCTCGGCATCAGCCGCAGCACGCTGTACCGGCGGCTGCAGTTGGGCGCGCACTGAGATTGCGTTTCGCTGTATCCGGCTGCGCCGCGCGGTCGTCGACGTCGGGTTTCTCGTAGGAGCGGCGTCAGCCGCGACGCGACTTCATCGGTCATGCCAGTCGCGGCTGAAGCCGCTCCTACAGGACAGCAGTGCTTCTTGCCGAGTTGCGACAGATCCTGCAGAACGCCGCGTCACGGTTGACCGTCGCTTTCGCATCCAGCGTCTTTTTCAGGCGGTACACATCGCCCGCGACTGCCGCGTCCGAACACGGCGGGCAGCGCGCGGCGGCGCCGACGATGCTCCAGGTTCCTTCAAGACCATGGAGCATCACATGCGTCGATCAACCGCAGTTGATCGGCGCGCATCCGCCGTCGGCCTGGCTCATCGCGGCCGTGCCGGTGCCGACGGTGCCGCCACCGCCGTGGACGGCGGCCGCAACGGCGCGCGGGGTTCGCGCCGGATCTGCCGGCCGGTGGCTTCGGCCTGCGTCCTGAGCGCCGGCGGCGCCGTGGGACTGGACGCGACGAACGCCGCCAGTTGCAGCGCCAGCGGTGGATCCATCAGGCGCAGCAGGCCCAGCGCGTGGCCTTGCCGCACGGGATCGTCCGAGGTGATGTCGGCGTAGAAGAGTTCCACGTACTTGCTCTGCAACGAGCGCGCAAACTCCCTGTTCTTGTCTTCCACGCTGAGCTTCGCCAGCGCCAACTGGCCTGCGGAAATCTTGTCCGCGGCGGCATTGCCGTAGAAGGCCAACACCGCCATCGCCAACGGCGCCAGCATCTTCTCCAGGAGCCGGAACGCGCGCTCGGCCGGGGTCTTCCGCGTCTGCAGCGCCTGCTTGAGCCGGGCGACGTCGCTCAGTAACCGGTCGAGCTTGTCTTCCACGGCAAACCCTCCGCGACATCGACGCCTGCATGGGCCATCCATACGGCGCTGCCATCCCTGCGTCTAAGCGTCGCCGGCGGCGACTTGTGAAGCGCGCATGCCACGGTGTGCCGCAGGGCCCGCGGACAGGTCAGGGCAGGGGATCCGGCGCTGCTTGACGAAGCAGTCCTGCGCCGCCGAACAGGAGTTCCCCATCCCGTGGTGCCGCCCATCGCTAGCGGCGATCAGCCAACTACCGAAAAGCGCCACGCTCGGATGGCGCTGGGAGATGCTCCCCTCCTACGACCGGCTCAGTGCGGCAAGTCCCACTGCAACCCAACCGTATAGCTGCGATCCGGCCCCGGCTCGTAGTAGCGGCCATTGCCGTCGTTGACGATGACCGAGCCGATGTAGCGGCGGTCGAACGCGTTGTCGATGCGCGCGAAGGTGCGCAGGGTGCCGTGCGCGGTGGTCCAGCGCCGCGCTGCTTCCAGGTTGAGCAGGGCGTAGCCGGGCGCGGCCTCGCTGGCCAGGTCGTTGACCATTGTGTCGCCGGCGGCCACGCCCTCGACCGCGAACTGCCAGGCGCGCGGCTGCCACTGCCAGCGCGCGAACAGTTGCTGCTGCGGCACGCCGGGCAGGCGGGTGCCGGCGGCCACCACCGCGGTGGGCGTGGCGCAGCCGCTGCTGGCGCAGGTCAGGTAGGCCTGGCGCACCGTCGCCTGCAGCCAGGTGTAGGCCAGTTGCAGTTGTGCGCTGTCGCCCAGCGGCAGGGTCAGGCTGGTCTCGGCGCCCTGGCGGCGGGTGCGGCCGATGTTGCGGTAGGTGCTGCGGCCGTTGGTGTTGCTGGCCACCGCCAGTTCGTCGTCGGTGCTGGCGCGGAACAGGGCCGCGTCCCAACTGGCGCCGGCGGCGTTGCGCCACTTCGCGCCCAGTTCCAGGTTCTGGCTGCGCGCCGCGGCCAGGTCCAGGGCCAGGCCGGCGCCGCCGTCGCGGCGGTAGCCGAGCTCGTTGAAGGTCGGGGTCTCGAAGCCGCGCCCGGCCGAGGCGTAGAGCCGCAGGTCGTCGGTGACGCGGAACACCAGCCCGGCCACCGGGGTGGTCGCGGCATAGTCGGTGCGGCCGCTGTCGTCGGGATTGCGGCCGACGATGTAGGCGTCGTCCGAACGGAACCGCACCTGGCTGTGGCGCAGGCCGGCCAGCAGCGACCAGCGCTCGGCGAACTGCCACCAGGCCTGGGCGAACTGGTCCACGTTCTCCACCCGGTCCTGCTGGTCGCGGCGCAGCCGGCCCTTCACTCCGAGGGTGCTGCCGACGAAGTTCTCGTAGCCGGTGCGGTGCTGTTGCTGGCGGTCGGCATTGGCGCCGACGGTGAACTGGAACGGGCGTCCGGCCAGTTCGCCCTGCCAGGCCCAGCGCGCGTCGAGGCCGCCGTAGTCGCCATCCAGGTCGATCACGCCGCCGGCGTTGAGCGGGTTGCTCTGCGCGCTCACCGGAACCGAGAGGTATTGGGTGACGTCGCGGCGCCCGGCGTAGCCCATCAGGCGCCAGGTCTGCTGGTCCAGCTGCTGGGTGAAGATGGCGCCGGCCTGCACCTGGCGGGTGGACTTGCGGGTGTCGAACTGGCTGGCCGCGGCGGTGGCCTGGCGCGGGTCGGCAGCGGCCTGGGCGCGGCTCAGGCCCAGCGGGTCCTGCGCATCGGGCGCCTCCAGCGCGTTGAGCAGCAGGTCCAGGCGCCGCCCCGGCGCCAGGTCGATGCCGATCTTGGCGTTGAAGGTGGTGCGCTGGGCGTGGCTGTGGTCGCGGTAGCCGTCGGTGCTGAAATGGGTGGCGGCCAGGTTGTAGTGGACCTCGCCTTGCTGGCCCAGCGCCTGCGCGCTGAGCGCCGCGGTGCCGTGGCTGCCGATCGCGCTGCGCAGCCGCCAGGGATCGTCGGGCTGGCCGTCGGCGCTCCACAGCTGCACCACGCCGCCGGAGGAATTGCCGTACAGCGCCGAGAACGGCCCGCGCAGCACCTCGACCCGCTCGCTGCCGAACAGGTTGAAGTTGGACAGCTGGCCCTGGCCGTCCGGCATCGTCGCCGGGATGCCGTCCAGCAGCAGGCGCACCCCGCGCACGCCGAACGCCGAGCGCGCGCCGAAGCCGCGGATCGACAGCTGGGTGTCCTGCGCATAGTTCTGGCGATCGCGCGCGAGCAGGCCGGGCACCCCGACCAGCGCCTCGGACGCCTGTATGCCGAGGCGGTCGCTGTCGCCCAGGCCAGTGGTGGTCAGCGACGCCGGCAGGTCGAAATCGGCCACGCCGCCGACGCGGGCGGCCTGGACCTGCAAGGCGGGCAGGGTGGTGGCCGGCTCCTCGCCAGGAGCGGCGTGGACCAGGGACGACAGCGCCAGGGCGCAGGCCCCGCAGAGCAGGGCGGAGGGCAGGGAAGAAGACATGGCCCATCATCGCCCAACTGCCGCCCGGCCGCACCGGCCAAGCGCGGCAGCGTTTGTTAGGATGAGGTGTTTGACCGCGCCGGCTCCGGTCCTTCCGGCCCCCACCTCCGCCACCGAACGAGTACCGCCGTGTCCTTCTTTGCAAACGTGGAACAGGTCCCAGGCGACCCGATCCTGGGCCTGACCGAGGCCTACAACGCCGACTCCCGCCCGACCAAGGTCAACCTGGGCGTGGGCATCTACTACGACGAAAACGGCCGCATCCCGCTGCTGCGCGCCGTGCAGCAGATCGAGCAGCAGCTGGCGCAGGAAGCCAAGCCGCGCGGCTACCTGCCGATCGACGGCCTGCCCGCCTACGACCTGGCCACGCAGAAACTGCTGTTCGGCGCCGAGTCGCCGCTGCTGGCCGCCGGCCGCGTCGCCACCTCGCAGACCGTCGGCGGCAGCGGCGCGCTGCGCGTGGGCGCGGACCTGCTGAAGAAGCTGCTGTCCACCTCGACCATCGCCATCAGCAACCCGAGCTGGGAGAACCACCGCGCGGTGTTCACCGCCGCCGGCTTCGACGTGGTCGATTACACCTATTTCGATCCGGCCAGCCACGGCCTGAACTTCGACGGCATGCTCGCCGACCTGCGCCAGCTTGCGCCCGGCAGCGTGGTGCTGCTGCACGCCTGCTGCCACAACCCGACCGGCGCCGACCTGAGCCAGGCGCAGTGGCGCACCGTGGCCGAGCTGCTGAAGGAACGCAATCTGTTCCCGTTCGTGGACATCGCCTACCAGGGCTTCGACAAGGGCATCGACGACGACGCCTACGCGGTGCGCCTGCTGGCCGAGGTCGGCATCGACAACTACGTGGTCGCCAGTTCCTACTCCAAGTCGTTCTCGCTGTACGGCGAGCGTGTCGGCGCGCTGTCGGTGGTCTCGGCCAACGCCGCCGAGAGCAAGGCGGTACAGTCGCAGGTCAAGCGCATCATCCGCACCATCTACTCCAGCCCGTCCACGCACGGCGCCGCCCTGGTCGCCGGGGTGCTCAACAGCCCGGAACTGCGTGCGATGTGGGAGCAGGAGCTGACCGAGATGCGCGAGCGCATCCACGCCCTGCGCGCCGGCATGGTGCAGAAGCTCGCCGCCCTGGGCGCGCCGGAGTTCGGCTTCATCCAGCAGCAGGCCGGCATGTTCTCCTACTCGGGCCTGAGCAAGGCGCAGGTGGATCGGCTGCGCGATGAGTTCGGCATCTACGCAGTCGGCACCGGCCGCATCTGCGTGGCCGCGCTGAGCCAGAACAACCTGGACTACGTGACCCAGGCCGTGGCGACCGTGCACAAGGGCTGAGTGCCGCAGGCGAGGCCGCCGTCTGGCGGCCTGGATGCAGTCCGGCCAGGACATCGCACCGGGAGCGCGCAAGCCTCCCGGTTTTTTTATGCCCGACGCCGACGGCGGCGCGTATCGCGCGCCCGGC
This sequence comes from Xanthomonas sp. D-109, assembly GCF_017746095.1. Lineage (NCBI taxonomy): Bacteria > Pseudomonadati > Pseudomonadota > Gammaproteobacteria > Lysobacterales > Lysobacteraceae > Xanthomonas > Xanthomonas sp. D-109. Next base: position 268,627 of record NZ_JAGHWV010000006.1, on the reverse strand, counting down.
GTCTGATCACGCGGGCGGCGCTGTGCCGTGTGGCGCGATCGATTGGGTCGCCGCACGGCCCCTGTGCCAACTGCAGTCACGCCAGCGCAGGTCACGCCGCATGCCGTTGGAAATGGCCGATCAGCGCCGCGAGGTCCGGGGTCGCCACCCGTGCGGCGACGTAGCCGTCCGGCCGCACCAACAGCCACTCGCCCGGTTGAGGTGAGTAGGCGTCGGCGAAGTGGCCGTGCACATCGCGCAGTTCCGCGGCCGGGCCGATGATGTGCACGTGCAGGTCGCGGCACGCGGGGGCGAGGGCGCGATCGGCGGCATAGCCGAGCAAAGTCCAGTGGGTACCGCGCAAGACCTCGAACAGCCGTACCGGCTGCCCACCCGCACCGCGCAGCGGCGCATCCGGCGCCCGGTCGCCCGGCTGTATCCGGCGCTCGCCCGCGTCGGCCTGCAGCGACAGCGACGAGGCCCGGTACTGCAGGTCGAGCTGCTGCACCTCGCGACCGCGCCGTTGGTCGCCGTGGTGGGCGCGATCCAGCAACCGCGTGGACAGACCCAGCATCGCGGCGGCGATCGGCCGCCGCTCTTCTTCGTAGGTGTCGAGCAAGGCGGCGGGCGCGCCACGCAGCACCGCGGCCAGCTTCCAGCCCAGGTTGTACGCATCCTGGGCGCTGGTGTTCAGGCCTTGGCCGCCGGTCGGCGGATGGATGTGCGCCGCATCGCCGACCAGGAACACGCGCCCGACGCGGTAGCGATCGGCCAGGCGCGCGTTCATCTGATAGGCCGATGCCCAGCAGACGCGTTCGATCACCAGGTCGTCGCGGCCGGTGCGCGCGCGCAGCATGGCGGCCAGGCCCGCGGCCGACAGATCCACCTCGCCGACAAGCGGCACCGGGGCCTGCAATTGAAACAACTCCGTGCCCAGCAGCGGGCACAGCGAAATGCGCCGCGCCATGTCGTCCTCGTGGAACGCATGCCAGGCATCACGCGGCAGCCCGTGCAGCACGATGTCGGCAACGACCGCGCGTACGCCCAATGTCTCGCCGGAAAAGCCGATGTCCAGCGTGCGGCGCACCGCGCTGCGGCCGCCGTCGGCGCCGATCAGGTAGCGCGTTGCGATGGTCTGCTCGCCGGCCGGCCTGGCCACGCGCACGGCGATGCCCTCGGCGTCCTGCGCGAAATCGAGCAAGGCATGGCCGAACTCCACCTGGTGCCCCAGTTCCGACAGGCGCGCGCGCAACACCGCTTCGGTCAGGAACTGCGGCACCATCAACGGGCTGCGGTAGGGTTCGGCCGGGGTCGCGGGACCGCCTTCCACCACGACCGTGTCGACCCAACTGCCGTCGGCGCGATGGGTGCGCGACACCGGGTAAAGGCCACCGGCAGCGAACAGTCGATGGATCACGCCCATGTCCTCGAACATCTCCTGGCTGCGTGGCTGGATCCCCTTGCCGCGGGAGCCGGGGAAAGGCTGGTCGCGCTGTTCCAGCAGCCGGAACGCGACGCCGCGGCGGGCCAGCTCGATCGCCAGGGTCAAACCGGCCGCGCCGGCACCGCAGATCACCACTTCAGGGGACATCGTCATCGCTGCAGACTCCATAAATGTGCAAAATGCACTTAACTGGAGAGGACGATATGCCTGCCGACAAAAGAGTGCAAGATACACATATCTCGCCCGAACTGAAGTCGCTGCACCTGTCCATGGTCAGCATCGCCAGCGTGATGAACCGCCCGCGCAACGATGCGCGGCTGCTGGAAGAAGCCGGCCTGACCCTGGACCAGGCGCTGTTCCGCCTGCTGGTGGTGATCGAGCGATTCGGGCCGATCGGGGTGGTGGACCTGGCCGAGCGCCTGGGCCGCGACTACACGACCATCAGCCGCCAGGTCGCCAAGCTGGCGGCGATGGCGCTGGTCGAACGCCACGGTAACGCGCAGGACCGGCGCCTGCGCGAGGCCACCGTCACGCCCAAGGGCAAGGACATGACCGACCGTCTGGATGCGGCACGCGAGCGCATCGGCCGGCAGATCTTCGCCTCCTGGGCGCCGCAGGACGTGACGGATCTGGTGCGGCTGATGGCGAAGTTCGCCGCCGCCCTGGAAGCCAGCGAGCGCACGCCATAACGGCGCGCGCGCGGGCCGATGCGCGGCGTTTCGAAGCGCGCGCAGCGCCGCGCATCGAAATCCGTGGCGCAACCCGCGACAATGGCGGTCCCCTTTCTCACGCAAGGCCGTCCTGCCCATGTCGCGAACGTCGCTGACCCGCTTCCTGATCGAAGAACAGCATGCCGGGCGTATCGGCCCGGAACTGCGCCAGCTCATCACGATCGTGTCCCGCGCCTGCAAGCGCATTTCCATCGCGGTCAGCAAGGGCGCCCTGGGCGGCGTGCTGGGCGATGCCGGCACCGGCAACGTGCAGGGCGAAGCGCAGAAGAAGCTGGACGTGCTCAGCAACGACATCCTGCTCGAAGCCAACGCCTGGGGTGGCCACCTCGCCGCCTGCGCCTCGGAAGAGATGGACCACTGCCAGCCGGTGCCCGACAAGTACCCCAGCGGCGATTTCCTGCTGCTGTTCGATCCGCTGGACGGCAGCTCCAACATCGACGTCAACGTCTCGGTCGGCACCATCTTCTCGGTGCTGCGCGCGCCCCCAGGCACCGACACCCCCGGCGACGAGCACTTCCTGCAGCCGGGCACCGCGCAGGTCGCCGCCGGCTACTGCATCTATGGCCCCAGTACGATGCTGGTGCTGACCCTGGGCCACGGCACCCATGCCTTCACCCTGGAGCGCGAGGAGGGCAGTTTCCTGCTGACCCAGGCCGACATGCGCATTCCCGAGGACACCGCCGAGTTCGCGATCAACATGTCCAACCAGCGCCATTGGGAAGCGCCGATGCAGCAGTACGTGGCCGACCTGCTGGCCGGCAGCGAAGGCGTGCGCGGCAAGAATTTCAACATGCGCTGGATCGCCAGCATGGTCGCCGACGTGCACCGCATCCTCACCCGTGGCGGCATCTTCATCTATCCCTGGGACAGGAAGGATCCCGGCAAGGCCGGCAAGCTGCGGCTGATGTACGAAGCCAACCCGATGGGCATGCTGGTGGAGCAGGCCGGCGGCGCCGCCAGCACCGGCCGCGCACGCATCCTCGGCCTGCAGCCGGAACAGCTGCACCAGCGCGTGCCGGTGTTCCTGGGCTCGAAGAACGAGGTGGCCGAGGCGGTGCGGTATCACATGGAACACGACAGCCACCACGGCTGAGCGCGGTGGTGCGGCAGTCGCGCGTCCAGGCATCGCCTGGCCGATGGCGACTGTCGCCACCGCTACCGTATAGTCGGTGCCGCATCGCCGAGGCATGCCCGCGGTCGGTGCAAGGGGAAGTCGCTGCAGGCGGCGCAGTGCGATTCGGCAAGATCGTCCCGGAACGATGGCGGTCGCTGCAAAGCGGTGCGTCGGCTGGGGGGGTGCGCGGTCGCCGCGCCGATGCCGTTCAACAATTCAAACAGGGGAAAGTGCAATGAAACGTGTCTTCGGGCTGTTGCTGCTGCTCGTCTCGGGTGTCGCCTGTGCCGACACCACGCAACAAGGCAAGATCACCCGCGTCGTGGTCGAATCCAACTACGCCTCGGTATGGCTGGAGAACCAGCCGACCAGCAACGAGTGCGCGTCCGATGGGCGTTGGGTGATCGATTTTTCCGCAGACGCCATCGCCAAGGAAAAGTATTCGGCCATTCTCTCCGCCGCTACGTCCAGGACCCAGGTCGTACTGCAGTACACGACCAGCGAGGGCTGTGGCGGCTTCGGCGCGAAGAAGATCCACTACGTCGACCTGCTGTACTGATCGCACGCGCGCCGCGCTCTTGGTTGGGAGCGCGGCGACGCGGCGGGATGCAACCACCGAGACGACAAGGACGTTCCGATGCGCTGGTGCCTGATGCTGATGGCGATGATGTCGAGCGGCGTGGTGTCGGCTGCCGAATCCTTTCGCATGCAGAACCTCATGCTGCTGCAGCCCGAAGCGGTGATGCGCGAGCGTGCCGAGAACGTCGATGCGCTGGCGGCATACGTGAAGGCGCTGGACGCCACTGCATCGCGTGAACTGTCGCGGGTGAGCACGCCCCGGCCCACCTCCGGCTTCGTGGCGGTGGCCGTCCGCCCAGGCGGCCGTTCCCGGGTATGGCTGGATGTGACACCCGCGCTTCCCGACACGGTGGCGAACACGCTGGTCACGGCGCTGGAGCGGGTGCCGCCGTTCCAGGCCAGCGGCGGCGTGGTGGTGTTCGCGCTCAACGTCACCCTGTGGGGCGCGCCGCCGACCGAGCGCCAAGGGCCGTCGCCAGCAGCCTGGCAGCGTGCCGCCGAGGGCCAAGCGGCGCCCATGCAGATCGGCGACCTGGTCGATCGGGTCTGGCCGGCGAATACAGCGCCCTGAGGCCGCGTCCGCGCCTTCGCTTGCGTGCTGGATCCGTCCGTCACTCGAGAGAGCACCTTCTGATCTGACGCGGCGACCGTCGCCTGGCGTTCCGGCTGCGGTAGGGTAGCGGCAGTCAGCGGCATGCGCAGTGCAAGCACCGTTGGCTGTTGGTCACGTGCACCTGATCATATCGGGCGGGAGGAAACCCATGAACCAGACCCTCGTCGTGCTGTTCTTCTTCGCCACCGCACCGGTCGCGCTGATGCCCACCGTCATCGCGCTGTTCACCCGCCACCGCTGGCGAAAGCGGATCGTGCTGATCAACCTGGCGTTGTGGACGCTGTTGTTCTTCGCCGCCCGGAGTTTCACCCTGTACAACTCCAGTCGCTTCGAACTGCCCACCCTGCTGGCGCTGGCAGTATGGCTGGCCCTCCTTGGCATCGCGATCCGCGGCAATCCAGCGCCGGCTGACACGCGCTAGGCATCAGGCACGGCAGCGCGTGTTCCGCTGACGCATGGCCGCGCAATTAAGGTGGATGGATGCCGTCCTCGCCGATTTCGCCGACCGCGAAAACCCAATCCGTACGTGCCGCTGCGGGGGTGCGGTCCACCGGGCGACGACATCCGCAGCTCGCGGCCGCTTCGCTGCGGCTGCAACCCCGCGAAATCGCTGGTAAGGTCGCGCGATGTCCGACACGCATCCCGATTTCATCGAAGTGTTCGAGGGCGCCATGTCCCGCGAGGACTGCGCCGCCATCCTGCGGCGCCTGCGCGGCAGCACCCAACTGCGGCCCGGCGAAGTCGGCAGCGGCGTGTTTCCCGAGCTCAAGCGCAGCCGCGACCTGCGCATCAGCGGTCTGGAGCCGTGGCGCGACGTGGAACAGCGGCTGCAGCAGGCCGTATTCGGTGGGCTGCTCGGCTATCTGCGCAAGTACCCGCAGACCCTGATCTCACCGCTGATGCTGCAGGTGCCGGGCGCGGACGGCCAGCCGCACCGTCTCGGTGCCGACGACTTCGCCCTGCTCGACGACGCCGCGTTGTCCAACCTCGCACGCACCTGCCTGCGTCCGGGCGCGATCAACCTGCAGTGGTACGAGGCGGGCGAGGGCGGCTATCCGTATTGGCACTGCGAGCTGTACCCGCGCGACCCCAGCGCCGAGACCCTGCACCGGCACCTGTTGTGGACCCTGTACCTCAACGACGATTTCGACGAAGGCGAGACCGAGTTCCTGTTCCAGCGCCGCAAGATCGCCCCACGCGCCGGCAGCCTGCTGATCGCCCCCACCGCCTTCACCCACACCCACCGCGGCAACCGTCCGCAGCGCGGCGACAAGTTCATCGCCACGAGCTGGATCCTGTTCCAGTCGGCACAGGCGCTTTACGGCCGGGAATAGGGAATAGGGAATGGGGATTCGTAAAAGCGGCTTTCTTGGCAGCTGGATTGCAGTGGCTGCGTCAGGCCGCGCCGTGCCGCTCTTGCGAATCCCCACTCCCGAATCCCCAATCCCCGCTCAAAACAACACACCCTGCGGCGACGGCGGGCGCGGCGGCAGCGGTTTGACGAAGTGGCTGCAGTCCAGGCGGCGGCGCGGGGACTCGGCATAGCCCAGCCGCTTGTGCGCCAGGGCGAAGCGCCGCGCCAGCAGGTCGGCGTAGACGCCTTCGCCGCGCATGCGCTTGCCGAAGGTGCTGTCGTAGTCCTTGCCGCCACGCAGTTGCTGCACCGTGCTCATCACGTGCGCGGCGCGGTCGGGATGGTGCGCCTGCAGCCAATCGCGGAACAGCGGCGCCACTTCGTGCGGCAGGCGCAGCAGCACGTAGCCGGCGGACTCGGCGCCGGCCTCGCGGGCCGCTTCCAGCACCGCTTCCAGCGCATGGTCGTTGATCCACGGGATCACCGGCGCCACCATCACACCGACCGGGACACCGGCCTCATGCAGGGTGCGCATGGCGCGCAGCCGCGCGTGCGGCGCCGAGGCGCGCGGCTCCAGCCTGGCCGACAGCCGCGGATCCAGCGAGGTCACCGAGAAGTGCACGCTGACCAGGTTGTCGCGGGCCAGCGGCGCCAGCAGATCCAGGTCGCGCTCGACCAGCGCGTTCTTGGTGATCAGCGAGAACGGGTGGCGGGTCTCGGCGAAGACCTCGATCAGGCGCCGGGTCAGCTGCAGCTTGCGCTCGATCGGCTGGTAGGCGTCGGTGTTGATGCCCAGCGCGATCGGGCTGGGCACATAGCCGGGCTTGGCCAGCTCGCGGCGCAACAGTTCCGGGGCATTGGTCTTGGCGAACAGCCGCGTCTCGAAGTCCAGCCCCGGCGACAGGTTCAGATAGGCGTGGCTGGGCCGGGCGAAGCAGTAGCTGCAGCCGTGCTCGCAGCCGCGGTACGGATTGACCGACTGCGCGAACCCCACGTCCGGCGACTGGTTGCGGCTGATGATGCTGCGCGCGGTCTCCTCGCTCACCTGGGTGCGCAGGTGCGGGGCGGCGAATTCCTCGCTGTCGTCGGGATGCCAGCCGTCGTCCTCGGCCTGGCTGACGGTCCGTTCGAAGCGGCCCGGCAAATGGCTGCCGGCGCCGCGGCCCTTGATGACGGTGCTCATCGGCATAGGCTACGCGCCGACCGTCTCGGCGGATGCGACGGCACCGACGGCGGCGCTGAATCTTTCAGGCCGGCACGTACCATTTGGTCGCTTCCCCGGCTTGCGCAGGCATCGAAGGCGATGCCAGCGCCGCAGGTCGTGCTCCTCGGTGGCCGGCGCGTCGACGCCGGTTTTCGCCGAGCCGGCACGCCGTCGCGCGCGAACGCCACACGGCAGGCGTCATCCGGCTGCCGCGTGCGCGTGTCATACACAGTGCGGTGCCGGTTCGCAGAACCATGTGCCGCCAGCGAGCCAGACGGCCGCTGCACGCGATCAGGCCACTCGCCACCATGCCCAGCCGACGCCGCCTTCGCCGCAACCTCCGCGCCACCCTCTAGAATCCGCCGATGCTCGTGATCGCGACTTTGCAGAACACCTGGGACCGGCTGACCGGCATCCCGCACATCGGCGCCTATCTGACCGTCGCCTACCTGCTGTACATCCTGTGGCTGAGCGGCTGGATCGTGCTGCAGAAGCGCGAGCCGGCTGCCACGCTGAGCTGGGTGCTGTCGCTGGCCGCCTTGCCCTATCTGGGCTTCGTCATCTATTACCTGCTGGGCCCGCAGAAGGTGAAGCGGCAGCGCCTGCGCCGCGGCCGCTCGCGCTCGGGCATGGAGCACTACAGCAGCTTATGCCCGCCGGATGCCGACTGCACCGAGCTGGCCAAGATCGCCCAGGCCACCACCGGCCTGGCGCCGAGTTCGGCCACCGCCGTGCAGTGGCTGGTCGACGGCGCCGCCACCTACGATGCGATCGTGCGCGACATCGGTGCCGCGCAGCATCACGTGCACCTGGAGTACTACATCTTCAATCCCGACCGCACCGGCACGCGCATCCGCGACGCGCTGGTCGAGCGCGCCCGCGCCGGCGTGCGCGTGCGCCTGCTGCTGGATGCGGTCGGCTCCTCGCAGGTGCGCAAGCGCTTCCTGCGGCCGCTGCTGGAGGCCGGCGCCGAGGTCGCCTGGTTCCATCCCACCCAGTTGCTGCGTCCGTTCAAGTTCAAGCGGCCCTGGGTCAACCTGCGCACCCACCGCAAGATCGTGGTGATCGATGGCCGCCTCGCCTTCACCGGTGGTATCAACGTCACCGACGAGGAGAACGAAGCGCTGCGCGCCGATGCCTACCGCGATCTGCACCTGCGCTGCGAAGGCCACGTGGTGCGCAGCCTGCAGCTGGTGTTCGTGGAGGACTGGCTGTACGCCACCCGCCAGGGCCGCGATGCCTTCGACATGGCGCGGATCTGGCCCAGCGACATGCCCAGCCGCGATGCCGGCAGCATCCAGGCGCAGGTGCTGGTGTCGGGGCCGGATTCGTCCTGGGAGAGCATCCATCGCCTGCAGGTCGCGGCGATCTACGAGGCGCAGCGGCGGGTGTGGCTGGTCACGCCGTATTTCGTGCCGGGCGAAGCCGCACGCATGGCGCTGACCTCGGCGGCGCTGGGCGGGCTGGACGTGCGCCTGCTGGTGCCCAAGCGCAGCGACTCGCGGCTGGTGACGCTGGCCGCGCGCTCGTACTTCGACGAACTGCTGCAGGCCGGCGTGCGGATCTACGAATACGGCCCGCGCATGCTGCACACCAAGGCGCTGATCACCGACGAGGACCTGTGCCTGGTCGGCAGCGCCAACTTCGACAACCGCAGTTTCCGGCTCAATTTCGAGGTCGCCACGCTGTTCCGCGACCGCGGGCTGACCAGGCAACTGGCCGAGCTGCTGGAAGGGGAGATGGCCGATGCGGTGCGCGTACGCGACGACCGCAAGCGCTCGCTGTGGCGCTACCGGCTGCCGGAGGCGGTGGCGCGGCTGACCTCGCCGCTGCTGTAAGCGCGGCCCCCCCGCGCCGGGGCCGGTACTCGCCGGCCGTCACGCCACGTGGAACCGGCACGCCCGGCGGCGCTACACTGCGCCATCCTTGGGGAGATCGTCATGTACTGGCTCTTTCTGCCGCTCGCGCTGGGTGCTTTCGTTCTGGCGTTCACGACGCCGCACATGTGGTTGCTGGTGGTGAGCCTGCTGGCCGCGCTGGCCTTCCTGCTGGCCTGGGCACGCGGCTGGTACGTGGCCAAGATCGGCGACGCCAGCCAGCGCGACGCGATGCCGATGATCGACCCGGCCGAACTGCGCCGGCTGCGCGAGCAGGCCGAGGCGCGCCGCGCCGCGGCCGCCGCCAGCGACGACGCCGCGGCGCCGTAAGCGATTCACCGGCGATGACCAAGCTCAGCGTCAACGTCAACAAGATCGCGGTGCTGCGCAATTCGCGCGGCGGCGACCTGCCTAGCGTGCTCGACGCCGCGCGCGCCTGTCTGGATGCCGGCGCGCACGGCATCACCGTGCACCCGCGCCCGGACCGGCGCCACATCCATGCCGAGGACGTGCTGGCGCTGGCCGAGCTGACCCGCGAGGGCGGCGTCGAATTCAACATCGAGGGCAACCCGTTCGCGCCACCGCGGCCCGGCTATCCCGGGCTGATCGCGCTGTGCGCGCAGACGCGCCCGGCGCAGGCCACCCTGGTGCCCGACGGCGACGGCCAACTCACCTCCGACCACGGCTTCGACTTCGGCCGCGACAGCGACCGCCTGCGTCCGCTGATCGCCGAGCTGAAGGCCCTGGGCTGCCGTGTCAGCCTGTTCGTCGATGCCGACAATCCCGCCCTGGCGGTGGCGGCCGAACTGGGCGCCGACCGCATCGAGTTGTACACCGGTCCCTATGCCGCCGCGTGGGAGCAGGGCGACAGTGCCGCGGCAGCGCCGTTCGCCGCCGCCGCAGGCCGCGCGCAGGCCGCCGGACTGGGCGTCAACGCCGGCCACGATCTGGCCCAGGCCAATCTCGGCGCGTTCCTGGCGACGGTCCCGGACGTGCTGGAAGTGTCGATCGGCCACGCGCTGATCGGCGAGGCGCTCTACGCCGGGCTCGACGCCACGGTGAAGGCCTATCTGGCAGTGCTGGCCGGCGCACGCTGAGCGACGCCGGCAACGCGAGGCAGGGCGCTTCCCTGGCAGACTGGCCGCTTGGCAGCCATCGCGTGCTGCAGTGCTCGCGCTCGGCGCAATCCAATCAGCGTGGGTCTTTGGCTGTCTCCCCCTGGCGGGGCGCCGTGCGGTGCCCGAGCGGGCGACGCCACCGACAACGGTGGCGTCGCATCGCCGGCTGCCTGTTACTGCACGAAACCGATGCGCTGCACGTCGGCGTTCTTGGCCGCCGCCAGCACCTTGGCCATGGCCTCGTAGTCGGCGTCCGGGCTGGCATCGATGCGCAGCTCGGGCGGATTGCCGGCCGCCTGCGCCATCGCCTCCTGCAGCCGCGGCTGCAGATCGCGCAAGGCCAGCGGCGCGGCATTCCAGAACAACTGGCCACTGGCATCCAGGCGCAACTGGATCGGGTCCGGTGGCGGCAGGGGTCTGGAGAGCGCCGGCGTCCGCTGCGGCAGGTCCATGGTGATCGTTCGCGTCAGCATCGGCGCGGTGACGATGAAAATGATCAACAGCACCAGCATCACATCGACCAGCGGAGTGACATTGATCTCCGCCAGCGGTCCCCGATTCCCTGCAGCACTGAACGCCATGGCCAGCCTCCTGTGGGTGTTGTGGTGTCGCGCCACCAGCCTACACCCGCGGCGCGGCGGGATGCGAGAGGCGGCGACAGGCGCGGGGCGGATTCGGCTCGGTCCGGCGGCGAAGCTCCCAACGGTCCAGGCCGGGTGCAGTCGAGAAGGGAGGCACGTCCACACTCGGGACGACATACCGCGCTACATGCCGGACCGCAGGCCGGCATCGTCGCAATGGGCAGGGCAACCAAGCGTGCACGCACAAAAAAACGCCACCGTTTCCGGTGGCGTTTGCAGTCGCGTCATGACTGAGGTGTTGCGGTGAAACGGATTGCGTTGAAGCTTATTGCTGCACGAAGCCGATCTTCTTCATGTCCGAGTTCTTGGCGGCGGCCAGCACCTTGGCCATCACTTCGTACTCGGAATCCGGATTGGCATCGATGCGCAGTTCCGGCTGGTTGGTCGGATCGCGCTGGACTTCGTTTTCCATCATCTGCGGGAGCGCAGTCACCGCCACCGGGCTGTTGTTCCAGAACACCTGGTTCGACGCATCGATCCGCAGATCGATCGGCGGCGGCGGATCGCGCAACTGCGGCGGCGGGTTGATGACCCGCTGCGGCAGATCCACGTCGATCGGGTACGTCATGATCGGCGCGGTCACGATGAAGATGATCAACAGCACCAGCATCACGTCGACCAGCGGCGTGACGTTGATGTCGGCCATGGGACCACGGCCGCCTCCTGAGCTGAACGCCATGGCTCAGTTCCCCTTCTCTTTGGTCGCAACGAAGCCGACGTCCAGCATGCCCTGACTCTGCGCGATCTTGGTGATCTCGTTGATCGTGCGCATCTTGGTGGTGCGGTCGCCACGCAGGTTGAGCGGCGGCTGCGGGGTCTGCTGTGCAGCGGTCGAGAAGCGCGACTCCAGGGCTTCCTTGGAGATCGGCTCGTCGTTCCAGTACAGCGACCCATCCTCCTTGACCGCCAGGGTGATCGGATTCGAACGCTTGTCGTCCTTGTCCGGATCCTGCTTCAAGTTGGCTTGGGGCAGCTCCACCTTGACCTTGTGGGACATCAGCGGTGCCGTGATGATGAAGATGATCAGCAGCACCAGCATCACGTCCACGAGGGGCGTGACGTTGATGTCGGCCATGGGGCCGCCGCTGTTACCACTACTGAAAGCCATAACGGGCTCCGTTAACGTTGCGTGGACGACTTAGCCGGGATCAGCGAACGCGCGAACCGGTGGCGAAGAAGTCGTGCAGGTCGTGAGCGAAGGTGTCGAACTTGGCGATCACCGAGCTGTTGACCTTGCTGAAGAAGTTGAAGGCGAACACGGCCGGGATCGCGACGAACAGACCGATCGCGGTCATGATCAGCGCTTCACCGACCGGGCCGGCGACGGCGTCGATCGAGGCCGAGCCGGTGGCACCGATCTTGATCAGCGCGCCGTAGATGCCCCACACGGTACCCAGCAGACCGACGAACGGCGCGGTCGCACCGACGGTCGCCAGCAGGGTCATGCCCGACTGCAGCTTGGTGCTTTCGCGGGTCACGGCCTGACGCAGGGCGCGGTCGACGAACTCCGAACGGCTCAGGGTCTCGCCCAGGCCGGTGCCGGTGCCGGCTTCGGCGCGCTGGTGGTGCGCGGCGGCCTGCGCAGCGTCCAGGGCGATCTTCGAGAACGGCTCGGAGGCCGGCTGCTCTTCCATCGCACGGATGGCGTCCTGGGCGTTCGGGGTGTCCCAGAACAGGCTGGTGACGCGGTCTGCCTGGCTCTTCAGACGGGTGGCGCGGAAGATGTTGATGATCGTCCAGTACCAGGACGAGGCGGACATGATGATCAGGGTGATGAGCACCACCCAGGAGACGGCGAAGTCACCCGGCTTGGAGGTCATTTCGGTGATCAGGTGCTCGAAGCCCATCTGCGACAGGGCGTTCGATGCGTTGTTGCCCCCCGCAGCAGCGGCGATGAAAATTTCCTGCAGCATGACGCTTACCTTTGTTGTGTGTGGTGGTGATGAGGGTGGTGCAAAGAGTAGACAGGGCTTGCGGACCGGCGGTGCGCCGGTCCGCGCAACCTTTGTATCAGTTCAGCGCGAAGTTGACCGGGACGCGAACGCGGCCGGCGGTCTTCTGTCCATTGACGACAGCGGCATTGAACCGCCACTTGCGCGCTGCTTCCATGGCGGCGCGGTCCAGGTCGCGGTTGCGGCTGGATTTCTCGACGGCAACGTTCGTGACGTTACCACTGGCATCGACGTCGATGATCAGGATCACCTCGCCCTGTGCGCCCGACCGGAATGCAGCCGGCGGGTACTTCGGCGGGTTCATGTTCTTCGACGAGATATCGACGCTCGCGCCGATGTCGGTCGGCTGCGCCGGCGGCGCGGGCGGCGACGGCGGCGTGGCGATGTCCGTGTCGCGCGGCGTCGGCACGTCGATCACCGGGGCTTCCGGCGGCGGCGGCAGCGGGGTCGGCTTCGGCGGCGCCAGGTTCTTCACCGGCGGCGGCGGAGTTTCCGGCGGCTTCGGCGGCGGCGGCGGCGGCGGGGGAGGCGGCGGCGGTGCGTCCACCAGGGTGACCATGATGTTGCGTTCCTTCTCCGCCACCGCCTTGGGCGCAACGGCCGGAATCAGCAGCAACATCAGCGCTGCAAGGTGCAGCGCGATTACGAAGGCAATACCGATGATGCGCGGCCAGCTGAGGCCGGAGGCGTCATCTTTGTCGTAATGCCGATGGATGACCAGTTGTTCCGTCATGCGCCAATGACTCGATTAAAGGGGGGCGGATCCCGCGGTGGAGCGGGACCCAAGTTCACGCGGCGATGACACCGCAGGAACCTCCAAGCTTATACCAATCCCTGTTACCTGCACTACTTTCAGCACTGGTAATCGGGGGCTTTTTTTGCGTGCTACTTCAGGTTGATGATCTTCTTGGCGTCTTCCGGCTTTTTGACGCCCTTGGCCAGCGCCTGCTGCGCCGCCTGCTTGGCCTCGGCCACGCGGCCTTCCGAATGCAGCACCTTGGCCAGGTTGAGGTAGGTTTCGCCGTCCTTGGACAGCGGCGCGGCCTTCTGCCAGTTCTCGATCGCCTGCGGCAGCTGGTCGGTGTAGTAGTAAGACTGCGCCAGCGCCAGGTAGGTCTGGTAGTCCGGCTTCAGAATGCCCTTCTGCATGCCTTCGTTGATGACCGCGATGACGTCCTTCTCATGGCCGTCGGTGTTGGCGTAGATCGAGTACAGCTGCTTGTATTCCTTCTCGTCGGTCAGCTGACCGGAGGTGCGCAGCTTGTCCATCACCGCTGCGGCCTTGTCCATCTGGTCGGCCTGCATGTACATGCTGGCCAGGTTGAGCTGGGCCTTCTTGTCGTTGGGCGACTTGGCCGCCAGCGCCTCGGCGGCCTTGACCGCCTCGCCGGTCTGGCCGGCCTCGGCATAGGACGCCATCAGCAGCTGGTTCCAGCTGTCCTTCGGTTCCGGCGACGCGGCGATGGCCTGCTTCAGCGCCGGGATCGCTTCCTGGTAGCGCTGCGCCTGGTACAGGGCCTGGCCCTTGAGGATCAGGTCTTCCGGACGGGTCGACTTGGTTTCGGCGAGGAACTTGTCCAGCGTGGCCAGGCCTTCGGCGGTCTGGTCGTCCTGCAGCTGCAGCTGCGCCAGCATCAGCATCGACTGGTAATGGCCGTTGTTGTCCAGGCCGTTGAACTGGATCGCCTGCTTCAGGTACGCCTGCGCGGCCTTGCTGTCGTCGAGGTTGTAGGCGGCCTGCGCGGCCAGCTGCGCGGCGACCGACTTGTCGTATTCGTTGGCGCCGCTGTTGCCCAGGATCTCATCGGCCTGGCTGCGCACCGACGCGTAGTCCTCGCCCTTGTTGTAGGTGTCGATCAGCTTCTGCAGCTTGCTGCCGAGCTTGGACGAGGGCTTGCCGTTGGGCTCCTTGCGCTCGGCGTTGGGGAACAGCACCGCCGCCTTCTCGTTCTTGGCATTGCGCGAGGAACGGTGGTCGGTGCGATCGCTCTGCGCAGCGGCATCGGTCACCACCGCGCCACCGAGGGCGGCGGCGATCACCAGGGACAACAACGCTTGCTTGCGAATGCGGAATTTCATGGGTCACCTCGGTGGATACCGCCCGGAGCGGCACGGAAGACGGAGCGGCCGTTCCTCGGCCGAGCCAGCAAACCTATCAGAAACCTGTACGCCGTGAAAACGTTTTTGGATGCGTTTTCTGTGACAGTGCCGGCGGCCGGCGCAGGGACGACGCCAGGCTCAGCCGCACTTGGGCGTCCTGCCGGCACTGCGCGCCTGCGCATAGACCGGTTCCAGCGCAGCGACGTCGCGCTGCAGCTCGCCGATGCGGGCACTGGGATCGGGGTGGGTGGACAGCCACTGCGGCGGACGGTCGCCGCCGGCGGCCATCATGTTCTTCCACAGTTCCACCGCCTGCGCCGGGTCGAAACCAGCCTGTGCCATCAGGCGCTGGCCGACGACGTCGGCTTCGGCTTCCTGCTGGCGCGAGCCGGGCAGCAGGAACAGCGTCTGCGCGGTCATGCCGCCGACCTGGCCGACGGTATCGGCCGCGCCCTGGCCATAGCGGGCGCCGGCCAGCGCGCCAATCACGCTCAGGCCTGCCTGCGCGCCGAGTTGTCGGGTGATGCGTTCTTCGTGATGGCGCGAGATGACGTGGCCGATCTCGTGGCCGAGCACGGCGGCGAGCTGGTCCTGGTTCTTGGCCACGCTGAAGATGCCGCTGTTGACCCCGACCTTACCGCCGGGCAGGGCGAACGCGTTTGGTTCCTTGTCGTTGAACAGCGCGGTTTCCCAGCCGGTGCCGCGCCATTGGTCGGGCAATTGCGCGACCAGCGCGTTGACCACGCAGCGCACGTAGGCGTTGCGCTTGGGATCGGTGTCCAGCTGTTCCTTGGCCTTGGCTTCGGCGAACGCCTGCGCGCCCATCTGGTCGAGTTGTTGTTGCGAGATGCCGCCGACGACCTGGGTGCGCCCGGTTGGCGATGTCGTCGTCGCACACGCTGCCAGCAGCATCGCGAGCGACGCGCCAAGTACCACTTGCTTCATACGGTCCCCCCTCCTGACACGCGTCGCAGTGTGGAGGGCCGCGTCTTAACATTTCGTCAAACAAACCTTCAGGTTGCGCCAAACCAGTACAGCCCGGCGACCGCGATGGCGTTGTTGAGGCCATGCGCGGCGATCGGCGCCCACAAGGTGCCGGTGCGCTTGTACAGCCAGGCGAACGCCGCGCCCATGCCGCCGTAGACCAGCCACAGCTGCGCGGTCGCGGCCAGGCTGTTGCCGGTGGTCCCCGGTACTTCGTGCACCAGGGCGAAGGCGGCGCCGCTGAGCAGCATGCCCAACCGCGGCCGGCCTGCGTCCCACAGCCGCCCGAACAGCACGCGGCGGAACAGCAGTTCCTCGTAGGCCGGGGCGATCACCACGGCGAACACGATCAGGAACAGCGGCATCTGCGCCATCGCGTCCTGCATCAACGGCAGGTTGGTCGGCACCGGCTTGATGCCGACCTGCGCCGCCAGCGCGGAAATCGCCGCGCTGCCGACGAACACCCCGACCGCGACCAGCAGCACCCAGCCCCAGGTCGACGGCGTGCGCGCCGCCTGCCACGAGGCACGCCGCTCGGCGGCGCTGGCCGGGCGGCGCAGGAAGTACAGCAACAGCGCCGCGGAGAGCGTGCTGACCAGGGCGATCAGCAGTTGCGCCAGCGCGCCAGGCTGGCCGACCCGCTGCGCCACCACCGATGCCAGACGATCTGCGGGGATGCCGTGCGCCTTCAGTTCCATCGCCAGTTGGAAGCCGCGGATCACGCCCCAGACCAGGCCGCTCAGCACGCTCACCGCCAGCAGCACCACCGCCGCCAGCAGCACGTCGAGGAAGAACCCGAGGATCGGCCGGCGCGGGCGGGCCGGCGGCGCGGACGGCAACGGCAGCGGGGTGGCGGGCAACGGCGGTGCGGTCATCGCGGTCCTGGGCGGAAGCGGGCGGAAGGCGCAGCGGGACGCCCCGTCCCGGCACGCAGGCCGGGGACGGGCACCGCCACGGTCAGATGTCGAGGTTGGCGACCTTCAGCGCGTTCTCTTCGATGAAGTCGCGGCGCGGCTCGACCACATCGCCCATCAGGGTGCTGAAGATCTGGTCGGCGGCGACCGCGTCCTCGATGCGCACCTGCAACAGGCGGCGCGTGTCCGGGTTCACCGTGGTCTCCCACAGCTGCTCGGCGTTCATTTCGCCCAGGCCCTTGAAGCGCTGGATCTGTCGGCCCTTCTTGGCCTCCTCGAACAGCCAGGCATGCGCCTGGGCGAAGCTGCTGATGGCCTGGGTCTTGTTGCCGCGCACGATCTGCGCGCCCTCGCGCACCAGCCCGTGCAGCGCCAGCGCGACCTCGCGCAAGGCCCGCAGTTCGCCGCTCTCGAAGGCGGCCATCGGCACCCAGCTGGTGAGCTCTTCGCCCATGTGACGGCGCACCACCTTCAACATCGCCGGCTTCTGCTCGCTGCCGCGCTCGAAGGACAGCGCGTAGCGCGCCGAGCCCAGGCTGCCGCGGTTGAGCACCGCCTGCAGCGCGTCCAGGCTCGGATGCGCTTCGCCCTCGCTCTCGAGCTGGGCGACGTCCAGCGGCGGCAGGTCGATCAGCGCGCTCAGCAGCGCCGGGTCGTAGCGGTGCGCATTGCGCGCCACCGCCTCGTTGGCGCTGGCGAACAGCAGCAGCAGCTTCTCCAGCGCCGCGCCGGTGATCGGCGGCTCGTTGCTGGCCGGGACCAGCGCCGCGCCTTCGACCGCGCTGCTGGCCAGGTAGGCGTTGAGCGCGTTGTCGTCCTTCAGGTACAGCTCCTGCTTGCCCTGCTTGAGCCGGTACAGCGGCGGCAGGCCGATGTAGACGTAGCCGCGCTCGATCAGCTCCGGCATCTGCCGGTAGAAGAAGGTCAGCAGCAGGGTGCGGATGTGTGCGCCGTCGACGTCGGCGTCGGTCATGATGATGATGCGGTGGTAGCGCAGCTTGTCCGGGTTGTACTCGTCGCGGCCGATGCCGGTACCCAGCGCGGTGATCAGCGTGCCGACCTGGTCGGAGGACAGCATGCGGTCGAAGCGCGCGCGCTCGACGTTGAGGATCTTGCCGCGCAGCGGCAGCACCGCCTGGTTCTTGCGGTTGCGGCCCTGTTTGGCCGAGCCGCCTGCCGAGTCACCCTCGACGATGAACAGCTCCGACAGCGCCGGATCCTTTTCCTGGCAGTCGGCCAGCTTGCCGGGCAGGCCGGCGATGTCCAGCGCGCCCTTGCGACGGGTCAGGTCTCTTGCCTTGCGCGCGGCCTCGCGGGCACGGGCGGCATCGACGATCTTGCCGGCGATCGCCTTGGCCTCGTTGGGGTTTTCCTGCAGGAACTCTTCCAGGCGTGCGCCGAAGGCGTTCTCCACCGCCGGGCGCACGTCGGAGCTGACCAGCTTTTCCTTGGTCTGGCTGGAGAAGCTCGGGTCCGGCACCTTCACCGACAGCACCGCGATCATGCCTTCGCGCATGTCGTCGCCGGTCAGGTTGATCTTGGCCTGCTTGGCGATGCCGTTCTGCTCGATGTAGGTGTTGAGCACGCGGGTCAGCGCGCCGCGGAAGCCGGCCAGGTGGGTGCCGCCGTCCTTCTGCGGGATGTTGTTGGTGAAGCAGTACATCGTCTCCTGGTAGGAGTCGGTCCACTGCAGCGCCACGTCCACGGTGATGCCGTTGTGCTCACCGGTGACCGAGATCACGTTCGGGTGCAGCGGGGTCTTCAGCTGCGCGAGGTGCTCGACGAAGCTGCGGATGCCGCCCTCGTAGTGGAAGTCGTCGCGCCGGCCCTCGCCGCGCTCGTCGGCGAGCACGATCTTGACCCCGGAATTGAGGAAGGACAGCTCGCGCAGGCGGCGCGCCAGGATGTCGTAGTGGAATTCCACATTGTTGTGGAAGGCCACGACCGACGGCCAGAAGCGCACGGTGGTGCCGCGCTTGCTGGTCTCGCCCAGCTTCACCAGCGGCGCGACGGCCGCGCCATTGCTGAATTCCTGCTGGTAGTGGAAGCCGCCCTGGAACACGTCCAGCAGCAGCTTCTCCGACAGCGCGTTGACCACGCTGACGCCCACGCCGTGCAGGCCGCCGGACACCTTGTAGCTGTTGTCGTCGAACTTGCCGCCGGCGTGCAGCACGGTCATCACCACTTCGGCGGCGGAGACCTCGCGGCCGAGCTTGGCGCTCATCTGCGCGTGCTTGCCGACCGGAATACCGCGGCCGTTGTCCGACACCGAGACCGAACCATCGGCGTGGATCGTCACCGCGACGTGGTCGGCATGCCCGGCCAGCGCTTCGTCGATGGAGTTGTCGACGACCTCGAACACCATGTGATGCAGGCCGGTGCCGTCATGGACGTCGCCGATGTACATGCCGGGCCGCTTGCGGACCGCCTCCAGCCCTTCCAGGGCGGTGATGCTGTTGGCGTCGTAGTTGCCGTTGCTGGGCGGGGTGTTCTGTTCGTCGGTCATGCGGGTGCCGTAGGCTCCACGAGGCGGCGAAGACAGGCGGGGGCCGGTTCGCGCCGCTGGATAGGGGATTGGCAGAAATTATAGCAGCCCGGGCCGCCGGACCCGCGGCGGGCTAGGAAAGGGCCAGGATCTGCCCATGTTCCACGTGGAACCGCGCGATCGGCAGGCCGGCATCGGCCAGCGCCTGCGGGGTTTCGGTGGCGGTGACGAAGACCTGGGCCGGCCCGGCACGCAGTCGCTCCAGAGCGCGCGCCTGATGGTGGCGGTCCAGTTCCGAGGCCAGATCGTCCAAGGCGATCACCGGCCACTCGCCGCGCTGCTCGGCGTAGTCCTCGGCCTGGGCCAGCAGGCAGGCCAGGGCGGTGAGCTTGGCCTGGCCACGGGAGAGCGCATCGCGGCCGGGAATCTCGACGAAGCTGAGGCTCCAATCGGCTCGGTGTGGACCGGCCGAGGTATAGCCAAGCTGACGGTCGCGTTCGCGGTTGAGCAGCAGCGCGTCGGCCAGCGACACCTCCTGGCGCCGCCAGCCGGGCGCGAACTGCAAATGCGCGATGCCCAGCGCCGGCGCCAGATCCGGGGCGAGGGCGAGCAGGCGCTGCAGCAACCGGTCCAGGTAGTCCTGGCGACGCGAGGTCAGCGGCTCACCGGACTCGGCCAGTTCGTGGTCCCAGGCATCCAGCGCTGCGCCGCTGCCACCGCTCTTGAGCAGGGCATTGCGCTGCTTGAGCGCGCGGGCATAGCGTCGCCACAGCGACAGAAAGTCAGGTTCCACGTGGAACAAGCCCCAGTCGACGAAGCGACGCCGTGGCTCGCCGCCGCCGCTGACCAGGAGATGGCTCCCTGGCTCGAAGGTGACCACTGCCAGCGCGGCGCACAGCGTGCCGAGATGGGCGACGTCCTGGCCGTCGAGGCGGCCGCGCCATTCCTGACCGCTGTGACGCAGGCCTGCGCGGCGCCGGCGAGTCGTGCCTGGGTCGCCCGCCTGCTCCTGCCATTCGACGAAGACATCCAAAGCGTCCTGTCCCTGCCGAACCAGGCCATCTCGCACGCGACCACGGAAGCTGCGACCGTAGGCCATCAGGTGCATCGCCTCGAGCACGGTGGTCTTGCCGGCGCCGTTGTCGCCGGTGATCAGGTTCAGCCCGGGCGCGGGCGCCAGCTCGAGCGTCGTGAACCGGCGCAGGTGATGGAAGTCGAGACGGGAGACGTGCATGCGGGGATAGAGGCGAGGGCGCTCGCACCGGGCGCACGCAGATCGAGGTTGGGGCAGGGCGGCAGCATACCCAAAATGGTCTGCGGGTGCCGTGAGGCGTTGCTGCCCGCGGCGCGGCGCGAGCGCCGTCTCAATGGGCTGATCGAGGCGTCGCGCGGGAGTCATGCCTTGGGCTATGCAGGGCAGGCCTGCCCTGATCCAGCTGGGCCTTTCCAGCAAAGCAACGTTCTATGAGGATCTGGCGGCGGCTGGAGCGTAGCCATCCAAGGGGTGTATGGCTGACAGAGCGACAACGCCACACGCCTAAGCTGCCCATCTTGCTGGCCGCGCTGGCGAAGACGCTCCAACGCCGCGTGGAGCTCGAGGGCCCCCGTTTTCCCTGAAGCGACAACTCGGCACCGCTTTCCTCGGGACAAAAGCAGTTTCACAGCGCTCCAAAAAAAGAAAACCCGGCACAAGGCCGGGTCGCTTTCGCACGTGTTCCACGTGGAACACGAAACGGGAACGTCAGAGACGCAGCGGCATCACCACATGACGGGAGCGGGCGCTGCTCGCTTCCCGAACCAATGCCGACGAGTTGGCGTCGCGCAGCTGGATCACCACGAACTCCTCGCGCAGCGCAGACAGGGCGTCGAGCAGGTAGTTCACGTTGAAGCCGATCGCCAGGTCGCTGACCTTGGTGTCCGCCTCCACTTCTTCCTGCGCTTCTTCCTGTTCCGGGTTGTGCGCACTGATCTTCAGTTGGCCCGGTGAGACTTCCACGCGCACGCCGCGGTACTTCTCGTTGGACAGGATCGCCGCACGCTGCAGTGCCGCGCGCAGGGTTTCGCGATCCAGCTTGACCTCGCGATCGGCCCCGATCGGGATCACCGCTTCGTAATCGGGGAAGCGGCCATCGATCAGCTTGGAGGTGAAGGTGACATCGTCACGCTTGACCCGCACGTGCGCGCGGCCGACTTCCAGCTCGACTTCGCGCTCGCCGCCTTCCAGCAGGCGCTGCAGCTCGGTCACGCCCTTGCGCGGCACGATGATCTGGCGCTTGGCGCCGCCGGCGTTCTCCAGCTCGGTCTCGCACAGCGCCAGGCGATGGCCGTCGGTGGCCACGCAGCGCAGGGTCTGGTCGCGCAGGTCGAACAGCAGGCCGTTGAGGTAATAACGCACATCCTGCTGCGCCATCGCGAACGCGGTGCGCTCGATCAGCTCCTTCAACGCCGCTTCCGGCACCACCACGCGTTCGGTGGCTTCCACTTCGTCGACCGAGGGGAAGTCGTTGGCGGGCAGCGTGGCCAGGGTGAAGCGGCTGCGCCCGGCCTGCACCGTGATCTTGTCGCCGGACTGGGACACGGTGACCTTGCTGCCGTCGGGCAGGGCACGCACGATCTCGAACAGCTTGCGCGCCGGGATCGTGGTTTCGCCGTCCTGGGCATCGTCGACCGCAATGCGCGAGACCATTTCCACTTCCAGATCGGTACCGGTCAGCGACAGCTGGCCGCCCTGCACCTGCACCAGGAAGTTGGCCAGAACCGGCAAGGTCTGGCGGCGTTCGACCACATTGACGACTTGCGCCAATGGCTTGAGGAAGGCTTCGCGCTGCAGTGTGAAACGCATGTGGTTCCGTGCCCCTATGCTTTAAAAGATGTGGAATAAATCAAAAGCTTGGTGGTGATGGTAGAGCGAAATTCGGTGCAAATGTAGCTCAAGCCACTGAATACAAAGAGTTTTTAACGCTCCCAATCCCGTGTACTACTGTCCCGGAACTGGTGGGGAAACCTGTGGATAGTTTCGCCGTCGCCGCCGCGTCGCGCTTTATCCACAGTTTCTCCCGGATTTGTCGCGAAGTCATGCACCGATTTATACCTGTTCCTGCGGGAGCCGCCCGGCGCATCGCCGAGCCGCGGCTCGGCCTGTCCCCTCGTTGCTCTCCAGGCTCACTCGCTGAGCTTGCGGATCAGCTTGTCCCAGTCTTCGCGGAGCTTGCCGTCGGTCTCCATCAGGTGCTTGATCTGCCGGCAGGCGTGCAGCACGGTGGTGTGGTCGCGCCCGGCGAACGCATCGCCGATCTCCGGCAGGCTGTGTTCGGTCAGTTCCTTGGTCAGCGCCATCGCCACCTGCCGCGGCCGCGCCAGCGAGCGCGTGCGCCGCTTGGACAGCAGATCCTTGATCTGCAGGCCGTAGTAGTCGGCCACGGTCTTCTGGATGTTGGGGATGCCGATCGCCTGCTGCTGCGCGCGCAGCAGGTCGCGCAGGGTCTCCTGGGCGAACTCGGTGGTGATCGCACGGCCGGTGAAGTTGGCGCGCGCCGCCAGCGTGTTGAGCGCGCCTTCCAGGTCGCGCACGTTCGAGCGCATCTTCTTGGCGATCAGGAACGCCACGTCGTCGGGGATCTCCGCGCCGCGTTCGCGCGCCTTGGCCAGCACGATCGCCGCGCGGGTCTCGAAATCCGGCGGATCGATCGCCACCGACAGGCCCCAGGCCAGGCGCGACTTCAGTCGCGGCTCCAGGCCCTCGACCTCGCGCGGATAGCGGTCGCAGGTCAGGATGATCTGCTGGCGGCCGTCGAACAGCGCGTTGAAGGTGTGGAAGAACTCTTCCTGGGTGCGGTCCTTGCCGGCGAAGAACTGGATGTCGTCGATCAGCAGCGCGTCCACCTGCTGGAACTGGCGCTTGAACTGGTCCATGGTCTTGTCCTGCAGCGCGCGGATCATCGCGCTGAAGAACTGCTCCGAGCGCAGGTACATCACTCGCGCGTTCGGGTTCTGCTCGCGCATGGCGTTGCCGGCGGCGAACATCAGGTGGGTCTTGCCCAGGCCGGTGCCGCCGTACAGCAGCAGCGGGTTGTGCGCGCGGTCGCCGGGCTTCTGCGCGGCCTGCACCGCCGCGGCCAGGCCGAGCTGGTTGCTGCGGCCTTCGACGAAGTTGGCGAAGGTGTAGTGCGAATCGAGATTGCCGGCGAACGGCTCCAGCAACGGCGGCGCCGGGGTACGCGCCGCCGCGGTCTCGCTGGGCGCTGCGGCGGCCGGTTCCGGCGCGCGCGGGCGCGACCCGACCTGCAGCAGCACTTCGCCGCTGCCGGCGAAATAGGTCAGCAGTTCGCGGATGCGCGGCAGATAGCGTTCGCGCACCTGCTCGACGATGAAGGCGTTCGGGGCGTACAGCACCATGCTGTTGTCATGGCGCTGTTCGGCTTGCAGCGGTTTCAACCAAGTGTGAACGTCCTCGGCTGGAAATTCGGCTTCCAGACGTTCCAGGCAACGGGGCCAAGCATCCATCAGATCTAAATTCGTCGATAGACCGGGCATGAAGGGCGCGCTCGGGCGCGGCGCATTCGGCCGGTGGGAGAGGAAAGCGGATGGATCAGACTACCACCGGCGCGCAGGGTCGGGAATGGTTTTCCCATGGCTATTCACAGATCCATCCACAGGCCGGGCGCGGCCGTCCTCCGTTCCCGTCGTCACAGGGAGTTGACCGCGGTGTGAGTGGTCCTATAGAATTTCCGGTTCTTTCCGCCCCATTCAGATCAGAGCGCCCCGATGGCCACCAAGCGCACCTTCCAGCCCAGCAACCTCAAGCGCAAGCGCGACCACGGCTTCCGTGCCCGTATGGCCACCGCCGACGGCCGCAAGATCCTGGCCCGCCGCCGCGCCAAGGGCCGCAAGCGCCTGAGCGCTTGATTGCTTCGCCGCCCCAGGCGGCGCCTGCAATCCGGACCGTGAATCATCCCGACCCGCGTAGGCGATTTCCTCGCTCTGCGCGGGTTCGCACGTCTGCGGAATACCGCGTCGTGTTCGATGCCGCGCGCCGCTGTTCCGAGCCGCTGATGAGCCTGCACTGGCGCAGTGCGCCGCACCCGGCGCGGCTGGGCCTGGCGGTGTCGCGCAAGGTCGACAAGCGTGCGGTCGTGCGCAATCGCATCAAGCGCGTGCTGCGCGAGGCCACGCGGCAGCTGCTGCCCTGGCTGGCGCCCGGCGATTACGTGGTGGTGGCGCGCAGCGCCGCCGCCCAGGCCAGCGGCGATCAACTGCGCCAGGCCTATCTGCGCCTGCTGCGTCGCGCCGGCGCATTGCCGGCCCAGGCCGCGGACGGCACAATGCCGCCGCCTCTTCGTCCTTCTTCCCCCACCTCCACGTCAGAACCCGCTTCTGGCTGAGCCGAGCTTGCCTGTCCGATGAACCAGACCCGCCTTTTCCTGATTTTCGCCTGGCTGATGGTCGCGGCCCTGTTGTGGATGGAGTGGAACAAGGAACACGCGCCGAACGCCACTGCGGCGACGGTCGCGGCGGCGACCACGGTGCCGCCGGCGCAGGACGCCGATGCCGGCGCCACGCATGCGCCGGCGATCCCGCAGGCCACGGTGCCGGGCACCACGCCGGCCGCCAGCAGCACGTCCGAGACCGCTGCGGCCAGCGCCGCACCGCGGGTCACCGTCACCACCGACGTGCTGCGCCTGACCCTGGACGGCCGCAGCGTGTTCGACGCCGACCTGCTGCTGTTCCCGCAGACCAAGCAGCCCGGCAGCCCGCCGGTGCAGCTGCTGACCGAGGACGCGGCGCATCCGTACACCGCCACCAGCGGCTGGGTCGGCGAGCACAACTCGCCGTCGCCGGGCCCGGCGGGCTTCCGCCCCGAACACCCGGGCCAGGAGTACGTGCTGGCCAAGGGCCAGGACAGCCTGCAGGTGCCGTTCGTGTGGAACGGCCCGGACGGCGTGACCATCCGCCGCGTCTACACCCTGCAGCGCGGCCATTACGCCGTGCAGGTGCACGACGAGGTCATCAACCACGGCAGCAAGCCGTGGCAGGGCTACGTGTTCCGCAAGCTCAGCCGGGTGCCGACCATCGTCAGCCGCGGCATGACCAACCCGGATTCCTTCAGCTTCAATGGCGCCACCTGGTTCAGCCCGGCCGACGGCTACCAGCGCCGCGCGTTCAAGGACTACCTGGACGATGGCCCGCTGAACCAGACCATCTCCGGTGGCTGGATCGCGCTGCTGCAGCACCACTTCTTCACTGGCTGGATTCCGCAGGCCAACCAGCAAGCGCTGTACGTGCTGTCCAACGACGGCCCGCGGCATGTGATCGAAGCGCGTGGCCCCGGCTTCACCGTGGCGCCGGGCGCCACCGCCAGCACCGAGGCGCGGCTGTGGGTCGGGCCGAAGCTGGTCAGCCAGATCGCCAAGGAGAACGTGCGCGGCCTCGACCGTGTGGTCGACTACAGCCGTTTCTCCGTGATGGCGCTGCTCGGCCAGGGCCTGTTCTGGATCCTCAGCCATCTGCACAGTCTGCTCGGCAACTGGGGCTGGTCGATCGTGGGTCTGGTGGTGCTGCTGAAACTGATGCTGTATCCGCTGTCGGCCGCGCAGTACAAGAGCGCGGCCAAGATGCGCAAGTTCCAGCCGCGCATCCAGCAGCTCAAGGAGCGCTACGGCGACGACAAGCAGAAGTTCCAGACCGCGATGATGGAGCTGTACAAGAAGGAGAAGATCAACCCGATGGGCGGCTGCCTGCCGGTGCTGATCCAGATGCCGATCTTCTTCGCGCTGTATTGGGTGCTGGTGGAGTCGGTGGAACTGCGCCAGGCGCCGTGGTTCGCCTGGATCCAGGACCTGACCGCGCGCGATCCGTACTTCATCCTGCCGGTGATCAACGTGGCGGTGATGTGGTTCACGCAGAAGCTGACCCCGGCCCCGGGCATGGACCCGGTGCAGGCCAAGATGATGCAGTTCATGCCGCTGGTGTTCGGCGTGATGATGGCCTTCGTGCCGTCGGGCCTGGTGTTGTACTGGGTCACCAACGGTTCGCTGGGCCTGTTGCAGCAGTGGTGGATGCTCAAGCGTCACGGCGAGGCGGCCACCGCTGGCGGCGGCGGCAGCGGCAAGCCGCCGGCCAAGGCCAAGAAGTAAACCCGACAACGCCCGCCCTCCGGCGGGCGTTGCGCATGCGGCCGGGGAAGGCGCCGGCGTCTGCGTTCTTCCCGTAGCGCCTTGCTCGCGAGTCCGTGGTCATGCGCAAGCGCCATCGTCCGTTGTCGTCGTCCGTTGTGGTGATTGGCCTGCTCGCCTTGGCCCTGGCCGCGTGCCAGCGCACGCCTGCCGACAGCGCGGCCACGCCGTCCAAGCCCGCGCCATCGACGCCGGCGATCGCCATTCCAGGCTCTCCTGCATTACAGGCCCAGGCGACGAAGCTGCTGCAGGGCCTCCAGGCGCAGCTGGCGGCGCAGCGCAAGATCATCGTGTTGCTGGCCGCCGAGGCCAAGCAATCGCCGGCCGACCGGCAGACCTCCAGCAGCGTCGGCCAGCAACTGTTCCACGAGGGCCTGGAGCGCCGCGAGGCTTTGGCCAAGCAGTTCGATGCGCTGCTGGCGCTGCCGGACGCGCAACGCTTCGCCGCGGTCGGCAGCCTGCTCGACTACGTCGAATCGGCGCCGGACCTGTACGACGCCGACCGCCTGGCGTTCCGCGAGATTCTCGCCGACTGGCAGCTGCGCATCGGCAAGGATTCCTCGCTGCCGGCGATCAAGCTGCACCAGCGCATCGGCGAGGACCTGGAAGCGCTCGACGAGATCGAACGCACCTACAACCGCGAGATCACCGCGATCTTCAGCCGCTTCGACCGCACCCGCGCGATCGTGCAGAAGCGCGAGAAGTGGGAGGACTACGTCGCCCACCTGGGCACGCTGTACACACGCGAGGCGATCCTGCGCGACTACGGCGTGATCACGCCTTACCCGATGTCGATGAAGGACAGCGACCGCGAAGTGTTCGGCCGCGACCTGCCGCCGAAGACCGTGGTGCTGAGTTTCGACGACGGCCCGCATCGCGAGTACACCGACGAGATCGTCGCCATCCTCAAGCGCTACGACGTGCCGGCGACGTTCTTCGAAGTCGGCCGCAACCTGGGCAAGCTGGAGCCGGATGGCAAGGTCGATCTGTCGCCTTTGGCCAGCGTCAGCCGCAGCCTGATGGAGCAGGGCTACACCGTCGGCAACCACAGCCTCACCCACGCGCAGTTGTCCAAGGAAACCGGCGCTGCGCTGCGCAGCCAGATCCTCGACACCGATCGCATGCTGCGCGCGGTCGACGCCAAGCGTGCGCCGCTGTTCCGCTTCCCCTACGGCGCGCGCAACGCCGAGGGCATGCAGATCCTCGGCGAGGCCGGGTTGAAGTCGGTGATGTGGAACGTGGATTCGCTGGACTGGGCCGACCCGGTGCCGGAGTCGATCGTGCAGCGCGTGCTCGAGCAGGTCGGCCGCGAGCAGCGCGGCATCCTGCTGTTCCACGACATCCACGAACGCACGGTCAAGGCGCTGCCGCAGATCCTGGACCGGCTCAGCGCCGACGGTTACCAGTTCGCCGCCTGGAACGGGCGCGACTTCAGCGTGGCGCGCGCGGCCAGCAACGCCGCCGCGCCGGCGGTGACCAGCGGCTACGACAAGTCGTGGGCCATCGTCATCGGCATCGACGACTACGTGCACTGGCCCAAGCTGCAGTACGCGGCCAACGATGCGCAGGCGATCGCGCAGACGCTCACCGGCAGCTTCGGCTTCCCGTCGTCGCAGGTGATCGTGCTCAAGAACCAGGAAGCCACCCGCAACAACATCCTGGCCGCCTTCCATGATCGGCTGGCCCACGGCGGGGTCGGCAAGAACGACCGCGTGTTCGTGTTCTTCGCCGGCCACGGCGCGACCCGCAAGCTGGCCTCCGGGCGCGACCTGGGCTACATCATCCCGGCCGACTCGGACCCGGCGCAGTTCGCCACCGACGCGATCCCGATGACCGAGATCCAGGACATCGCCGAAAGCCTGGAAGCCAAGCACGTGCTGTTCGTGATGGACGCGTGCTACAGCGGCCTGGGCCTGACCCGCGGCGGCGGCACCAGCGCCTACCTGCGCGAGAACGCGCGGCGCATCGCCCGGCAGATGCTCACCGCCGGCGGCGCCGACCAACAGGTCGCCGACAGCGGCCCCAACGGCCATTCGGTATTCACCTGGGTGCTGCTGCAGGCGCTGTCGGGCAAGGCCGACCTCAACGGCGACGGCCTGATCACCGGCACCGAGTTGGCCGCCTACGTGGCGCCGGCTGTGTCGAGCATTTCGCAGCAGACCCCTGCGTTCGGCAGCCTGCCCGGTTCGCAGGGCGGCGAGTTCGTGCTGCAGGTGCCGGAGGGCGAGGAATTCCTCACCGCCAGCACCCAGCAACTGTCCTCGGCGGCGATCGCGATGAACGACCGCGTCGATGCGGCCGCGCCGGCATCGACCGCGACCCCGAACGCGGGCGCCAGCAGCGCCGACGCGCCGGCAGCTCCGGCCAAGCCGGCGGTGGTGGTCAAGGATCTGCAGGGCGGCGAGCGGCCGCTGGCGGTGCCGGCCGCGGCCGGTCCGGTGTCCGACCGCCAGCGTGCACAGCGCGCCAACGACCGCGGCCTGCAGCTGTACAAGGAGAAGCGCTATGACGAGGCCGAGGCGCAGTTCACCGAGGCGCTGAAGCTGCGCCCGGACTTTGCGCTCGCGGCCAACAACCTGGGCTTCATCTACTATCGCCAGGGCAAATACGCGCAGGCCGTGCGCTGGCTGGAGAACACGCTGAAGATCGATCCCTCGCGCGCGGTGGCCTACGTCAATCTGGGCGACGCTTACCGCCAGCTGGGCGATGCCGCCAAGGCCAAGCGCGCCTTCCAGACCTACCTGGAGCTGCAACCCAACGGGGCGTCGGCCGCCTACGTGCGCGGCCAGTTGCAGACGCTGTAGTCCACCGCATCACCGACCTGCTGCCTTCGCCATGCCGTCCTCCGCTACCGACACCATCGCTGCCATCGCCACCGCCCCCGGCGCGGGTGGCGTCGGCGTGGTGCGCGTGTCGGGTCCGGCGGCGGCCGCCATCGCCGATGGACTGGGCCTGGGCGCACTGGTGCCGCGCAGCGCCCGCTACGCGCGTTTTCGCGACGCGCAGGGCGAGATCGTGGACGACGGCATCGCGCTGTGGTTTCCGGCACCGCGCAGCTTCACCGGCGAGGACGTGCTGGAACTGCAGGCGCATGGCAGCCCGGTGCTGCTGCGGCACCTGGTGGCGCGCTGCTGCGAACTCGGCGCGCGTCCGGCGCGTCCGGGCGAATTCAGCGAACGCGCCTTCCTCAACCGCAAGCTCGATCTGGCCCAGGCCGAGGCCATCGCCGACCTGATCGCCGCCGGCGACCTGCGTGCGGCACGCGCCGCACGGCGCTCGCTGGATGGCGTGTTCTCGCGGCGCGTCGACGACCTGGCCGAACAGCTGATCCGCCTGCGCATCCACGTCGAAGCGGCGATCGATTTCGCCGACGAGGCATTGGACACGCTGGGCGGTGCGCAGGTCCGCGCCGGCCTGGCGCAGGTGCGCGCGGCGCTAGAGCAACTGCGTGCCGACGCCGAACGCGGCCGACGCCTGCGCGATGGCCTGCACGCGGTGCTGGTCGGCCCGCCGAATGCCGGCAAGAGTTCGCTGCTCAATGCGCTGGCCGGCAGCGACCGCGCCATCGTCACCGACATCGCCGGCACCACCCGCGACACCTTGCACGAGACCGTGCGCCTGGATGGCGTGGAACTGACCCTGGTCGATACCGCCGGCCTGCGCGAGGGCGGCGATGCGATCGAACGCGAAGGCATGCGCCGCGCGCGCCAGGAACTGCAGCGCGCCGACCTGGCGCTGATCGTGCTGGATGCGCGCGAGGCCGAGGCCGGCCAGGCGGCGATCGCCGATGCCATCGCCGACGTGCCGCAGCGCCTGTGGATCCACAACAAGAGCGACCTGCTCGCCGCCGTGCCCGCGGCGAGCGCCGAGCGCGTCTATGTGTCCGCCGCCACCGGAAGTGGTTTGGAGCAGTTGCACGCGCAATTGCGCGCGATCGCCGGCACCGCGGCCGGCGAGGGCAGCGACGGCGAGTTCTCCGCGCGCGCCCGCCACGTCGACGCGCTGCAGCGCGCCGCCACCCATGCCGACGCGGCCGCCGCCGAACTGCAGCACGAACGCCTGGAACTGGCCGCCGAGGAACTGCGCCTGGCCCATGCCGCGCTCGGCGAGATCGTCCGCACGCTCAGCGCCGACGATCTGCTCGGGCGCATCTTCTCCAGCTTCTGCATCGGCAAGTAGCACGCACGCGCGCGCCACCGAGCCTGCTTACGGCTTCAACGCGGCCAGTTGCACGCGGTTGTCCTGCAGCCACTGTTCGAACGGCAGCGGTGCATGCCCGGTCAACGCCTGGTAGTCGCCGGTGACGGTGGCGACGCGGCCAGCGGCGGTGTTGGTGTCGAAGGACGCATAGATGCGCGCGACCGGCTCGGGCAGGCCGGCGCCGACCATGCCCTGTACCAGGCCCTCGACCGGCACCGGGACGACCTGGATCCGCACGTCCAGCACCTGCGCGACCAGCGCGGCGATCTCGGCGGTGGTGTAGGCGCGCGCGCCACTGAGGGTGAGCGTGCGCTTGCCGTCGCCGCTGGCCAGAGCGACCGCGGCGGCGCGGGCCAGGTCGTCGCGGGCGATATGGGCGATGCCGCCGTCGCCGGCCGCGCTGTACCAGTGGCCCGAGGCCAGCACCGACGGCAGGCTCATGAACAGGTTCTCGAAGTACCAGTGGTTGCGCAGCACGGTCCAGGCGGGCAGGGCGCTGGCGGCCAGGGCGTCCTCGGTGCCGGCATGGTCGGTGGCCAGCAGCAGCGGCGAGTCGTGCGGTTCCGGGCAGGAGGTGTAGACCAGGTGGCCGACGCCGGCGCGTTCGGCGGCGGCGATCGCGGCCTGGTGCTGCTGCAGGCGGTGGCCGGGGCGGTCCAGCGCGTCGGTGCTGATCAGCAGCACGCGGCCGGCGCCGCGGAACGCCGCGTCGAGCGAGGGGGCGTCGTCGAAATCGCCGTGGCGCACGTCCACCCCGCGCGCGGCCCAGGCCGCCAGACGTTCGGGCTGGCGGGTCATCGCCACCACGCGCGATGGGGCGATCTGCAGGGTGTCGAGCAGGTGCGCGAGCACGCGCTGGCCGAAGTGGCCGCCGGCGCCGGTGACGAGCAGGGAATCGGAAGATGCGGACATGACAGGTCTCCTGAGGAAGGGCGGCGTCGCGAGACACCATGGTCTGGAAAAGGAACCTGGTCTATCCTAGAGACCTCGGCCGACCTGTAAAGACGGCACTTTTTCCGCCCCTGCTTACCTTGAGGTAACCGCCATGGACATCGTCGTACCGCCGGCCGCCACCTGCGACCCGCTGCTGAGCCAGCAGCTGCAGGACTACCAGCGCGCCGGCATGGCCATCGACCAGTGCCCGGTGCGCGACGTGCTGGCGCAGATCGGCGACAAGTGGAGCACCCTGTTCGTGATGCTGCTGGCCGAGCGCCCGCACCGTTTCGGCGAACTGCGCCGCGCGGTGCCCGACATCTCCCAGCGCATGCTGACCCAGACCCTGCGCGATCTGCAGCGCGAAGGCCTGGTCGCGCGCGAGGTGCTGCCGACCGTGCCGCCGGGCGTGGAGTACCGGCTCACCCCGCTGGGCCACTCGTTGAGCGTGGTGCTGGCGCCGCTGGTGCGCTGGGCCGCCGATCACCACGCGCAGATCCGTGGCGCGCGCGCCGCGTTCGAGGCCGATGCGCCGGCGCGGACGGTGGGCGCCGCGCACGGTGGATGTGTCCCGTAGGAGCGGCTTCAGCCGCGACAGGCTTTACCGAGAACGTCCGGTCGCGGCTGAAGCCGCTCCTACGGACATTTCCGCATACCTGCATACCCGCATCACCTGCGACATCTCGCAACCCCGCAAACCCGACGGCCCCGAACGCCCGAACTCGTCAACCGCGGATCAGCTCTCCGCAACCACCCGCGCGCTGTAGCGGTCGCCATCGCGCTGCACCCGCACCGGTCCGCCGAACACCGCCGACAGCGGCGCATCGGCCAGCAGCGCCTCGCGCGTGCCGTCGGCGTACACCTGGCCCTCGCGCAGCAGGATCACCCGCGCGATCTCCGGCACGATCTCCTCGATGTGGTGGGTGACCAGCACCAGGGTGATGCCTTGCCGCGCGAGATCGCGCATCGTCGCCAGCAGGTGCTCGCGTGCGACCAGGTCAAGGCCGGTGCTGGGTTCGTCCAGCAGCAGCGCCTGTGGGCGGTTGACCAGCGCACGCGCGATCAGCACGCGTCGGGTCTCGCCGGCCGAAAGTTCGGCATAGGGACGCCGCAACAGCGGCAATGCGTGCGCCGCCTGCAGCGCCTCGCGCGCGCGGTCGCGCATCGCGTCGGTCACCTCGCGGTGCGGCGGCACCACATAGCTGGCGAAGAACCCCGACAGCACCGCGCTTTCCACATCCAGCCCAGGCATGTCGGCGAGATTGACGCTGAGATCGCCGGTGACGATCCCCAACTGGCTGCGCAGGCGGTCCACCTGCCAGCGGCTCTGGCCGAGCACCCGCACCGCCGGTTCCTCGCCGGCGCGCGCCAGCGGATACAGTTCGCGGGTGATGAGCTTGATGAACGAGGATTTGCCGCAGCCGTTCGGGCCGAGGAGGGCGGTGTGCTGGCCGAGCGCGATACGCAGGTTCAACGCGTGCAGCACGCGGACCTGCCCGCGGACGACGCTGGCGCGGTCGAGTTCGATCAACGGCGTCGCTGCTGGCACAGGGGTTGCTTGGGAAGAAACGACTGACATGGAACCGACACCGTTCTGTGATCGGAAGCGCTTGGCGGCTGAATACCATACGCGAGCGCCGGGTGAAGTTTGCAGTCGCAACCCCCATCATGTTCTGACCCCACGCCGTCCTACGCTCTGGAGCTTCTGGCAATGTTTGACGCGATCCTCGACTTCCTCGGCAACGGCCTGCTCGGCGTCGGCTGGTGGGGCATGCTGGCCGTGCTGTTGCTGTTCACCCAGCTCACCATCTTCGCGGTGACGTTGTACCTGCACCGCAGCCAGGCGCACCGCGGCGTGGATTTCCATCCGCTGCTGTCGCACTTCTTCCGCTTCTGGACCTGGTTCACCACCTCGATGATCACCAAGGAGTGGGTGGCGATCCATCGCAAGCACCACGCCAAGGTGGAGACCGAGGAAGACCCGCACAGCCCGCAGACCAAGGGTATCGCCCGCGTGTTCTGGCGTGGCGTGGAGCTGTACCGCGAAGCGCGCACCCAGCGCGGCGACATCGAGCAGTACGGCAAGGGCGCGCCGGACGACTGGATCGAGCGGCACCTGTACACCCCGTACGCGAACCTGGGGCCGGTGGCGCTGTTCGTGGTCAACTTCGCATTGTTCGGCCTGCCCGGTGTCGCACTGTGGGCGCTGCAGATGGCCTGGATCCCGTTCTGGGCCGCGGGTGTGATCAATGGCCTGGGTCACTGGTGGGGTTACCGCAACTTCGAGTCCGCCGACACCTCGACCAATCTGACGCCGTGGGCGCTGTGGATCGGTGGCGAAGAACTGCACAACAACCACCATGCCTTCCCGAGCTCGGCGCGCTTCTCGATGCGCCGTTGGGAACTGGACATCGGCTGGATCGCGATCCGCGCGCTGGCCGCCCTGCGCCTGGCCAAGATCCTGCGCGTGGCGCCGACCCTGGACGTGCGCCCGAACATCGCCGTGCCCGATGCCGACACCTTGCGCGCGCTGCTGTCGCATCGCTTCCAGGCGATGACCGACTACCAGCGCAACGTGTTCACGCCCGCGCTCAAGGAGGAAGCCGCCCAGGCCGGTGCCAAGCTGCGCAAGCTGCTGCCGCGGCGCCTGCGCAAGGGCCTGGTCGACGATGGCCGCTGGCTCAAGCCCGACGCGCGTGAACAACTGCAGCGTTGGGTGGCGCAGCGTCCGCGCATGCGCACGCTGGTCGAGCACCGCGCACGCCTGGCGGCCTTGCTGGAAGCGCGCACCCATGACGCCAGCGAACGCCTCAAGCACCTGCAGGCCTGGTGCCACGATGCCGAAGCCAGCGGCATCGCCGCGCTCCAGGCCTACGCCGCGCGGCTGAAGGGCTACGCCCTGGCATGAGCCGCGGCGCAACGCCTACTCCGCCGCACGAATGCCGCCTTGCGCGGCGTTCGTCATTGATGGCCGGGCTGACGCTGGGCATCGCGTGCGTCGCGACCGTGGCCGGCATCGTCGATGCGCAGGCGCAGTCGATCGACAGCACCGCCAGCTACCTGCAGCGCATGGACCGCGACGGCGACGGCCGCGTCAGCCTGGACGAATACCTGGCCTGGATGAGCTACGCCTTCGACGCGCGCGACCTCGACCACGACGGCGTCCTCAGCCCGGCCGAACTGCCCGGCGGCCGCGGCCCGCCGATCACCCGTGCACAACACCTCGCCACCCTGACCGCGCGCTTCCGCAAGCAGGACACCAACGGCGACGGCTACCTCAGCGCGCGGGAGTTGGCTGCGCCGCCGCAGTAGGGGACGCCGATCCGGCGCGCGCTGTGCGCGCCAATTCCGGGGCTGGCGCTGCGGTGTCCGGCGCAGAGGCGAGTCTGCGAGCAGAAACCAGGTGCAGCAGCGCGACAGAAAGAAAGGCAATGGCGGTCACCTGCGTCTGCAGGCTCACCATCACCCAGGCGAGCAAGCAATACATCGCCGCAAGCTTGCGGTGCATGGACGGCAGCATGGTGACGGCTTTTATCCGCATCAGCGCGACGTCGCCTCGCGATCCAGGATCCAAACGCATTCGCGCATCAGGTGACGCCGTCCAAGACCCAGGCCTTGCAGCGCTGGAAATTTTCCTCCCCTTTCCAGACCTCGGTATAGGTGGGTCCGCGCACGCGTTCGATCAGTTCCAGGGCTTTCTCCCGATCGCGCGCCAGGCAGGCGAAGCGGGCAAAATTCTGCAAATTCCATTCGTCCGCATAGACCTTGAGCACGTCGTCGATGCCAGCACGCATGGTCGACCAGCGCGCCAGTGATTCGGTGAACAAGCGTTCGTCGTAGATCGATTGCGAGGCGTACCAATAGATGCGTGCGTACAGTCCCTTGCCCTCACGTGCCCGCGTGCGTTTCATCGCCATTGCAGCGAAGCGTTCGATGTCGGTAGCGTTGCCTCCCCATTTGGGCGAATAGAACTCGATCGCCTGGAAATAGATCTCGTAGTACGCAGGGTACCGCGCCATCGCTTCGTCGATCAGCGCCTGGAACCTGTCATCGTCCCACTGCTGTACCTTGGCGACGCCTTCCATCTCGACGTACCACTCAGGATCCAGCGACGCGATCTGCTTGTTGTCTTCAAGATACTGCCGGGTCGCTTCGATGCCGGCTTTGAACGGCGCCCAGTCCTGCGGACGGACCGTACTGGCATAGCCATTGCCGCGATGGCTCCAGGCGCGACTGGAGAGCCATGCTGCATAGGCGATTCGTGCGCTGGGAGACTTCGGATATGCCGCGATCCAACGCTTGGCGACGCTCTCCCTTTCCGCCCACGCCGCCTCGCTGTATGACCCAGTACGGAAATAGCGACCGACGCCGCTATGCAGCAGGCTCAATTTCCAGACGCCACTGGAGGTCCTGGACTGCTTCGTTCGATAGACCGCCGCTTGCCGTTCGAGTGCCGCGATGTCGCCACTCTTCATGGCGGATCTCGCATCTTCGAAAATTGCGGTGCGTTCCTCCATCTCTTCAGCACAGGCGAGCGCAGAAACCGTCGCTGCAGCGAAAAACAGCAGCGCCGACAACAGGCGATACGTCATCTGGGACATTGGATTCATCTCCTTGAGAATTGCGCTTCCTTGACGGACGCGTGGGTTACGTCCGATGGGGCTGCCGGCTAGCTGCACCAGGATCAGCGCGTCCCTGCTTACAGACAAGAGCGACATCACCCTGGTGTTACAGTTTCCGAATCCCGCTATCGACTCTCCGCGACCGTACCATCATGCCCGAACTCCCCGAAGTCGAAACCACCCGGCGCGGCCTGGAGCCGCATCTGTCGGGGCGGCGTATTCATGGGGTGATCCTGCGGCGGCCGGATCTGCGTTGGCCGATTCCGCCGGAGGTGGCCGAGCGGTTGCCCCGGCAGCGCATCGAGGGCATTCGCCGGCGGGCCAAGTATCTGTTGCTGGACACCGCGGTCGGCAGCGCGCTGTTGCATCTGGGCATGTCCGGCAGTTTGCGCGTGCTGCCGGGCGACACGCCGCCGCGGGCGCACGACCACGTCGACATCAGCCTGGAAGACGGGCGCGTGCTGCGCTTCAACGATCCGCGTCGGTTCGGCTGCCTGCTGTGGCAGGCGCCGGGCGAGACCCATCCGCTGCTCGCCGAGCTGGGGCCGGAGCCGCTGTCCGATGCGTTCGACGGCGATCATCTGTTCCGGCTCAGCCGCGGCCGCACCGCGCCGGTCAAGACCTTCCTGATGGATCAGCGCATCGTGGTCGGGGTGGGCAACATCTACGCGGCCGAGAGCCTGTTCCAGGCCGGCATCAGTCCGCTGCGCGAGGCCGGCGAGGTCTCGCGCGCGCGCTACGCACGCCTGGCCGACGCGGCCAAGGCGATCCTGGGCTATGCGATCCAGCGCGGCGGCACGACGTTGCGCGATTTCATCAGCCCCGACGGGGCGCCGGGTTACTTCGAGCAGGAACTGTCGGTCTACGGCCGCGAGGGCGAGGCCTGCAAGCGCTGCGGGCGCACGCTGCGCCACGCCAGCATCGGCCAGCGCGCCAGCGTCTGGTGCGGCCACTGCCAGCGCTGAGCGATGGCGGCGCTCGCCGTGGCGCGTCGATGAGGCAGCGGGCTCGGCGGACACAGCCGGCTTGCCCGTTCCCGACGGCCAAAACACGCGTCGTACGCGTCAGCGCTCGGCGATCCGGCATGCCTGCGCCCGTGGACTCCCTCGCACGGGCACCCTCACCGCCACCTTCGGCGCCGCTTGTCTATGATGGGCGTCCTTTTCCGTTTCGATCCCGGCCATGCAACGACGCGATTTCCTCAAGAACGCCGCCGCCGCCTTCGCCGCCATGGGCTTGCCGGCGATGCCGATGCTCGGCCAGGCGGCCCCCGCGGTGGGCCTGCGCCGCCTGGGCAAGCCGCAGCCGTTCGACTACGCCTGGCTCAAGGGCCACGCGCGGGCCATGGCCGAGGCGCCGTACCAGAGCCACAAGCGGGTGCTGCCGGCGCCGGTGGAAGGATTGACCTGGGACCAGTACCAGTCGATCCGCTATCGCCAGGACCACGCGCTGTGGGCGGCCGAGCAGGGCCCGAAGTTCCAGGCCAAGTTCTTCCACCTGGGGCTGTACTTCAAGACCCCGGTGCACATGTTCGACCTGGTCGACGGGCAGGCGCAGGAACTGGCCTACGACAGCGCGGCGTTCGACTACGGCAGCAGCGGGCTGAAGGGCAAGCCGCTGCCCAAGGAACTGGGCTTTGCCGGTTTCCGCCTCAACACCAAGCAGGACACCGAGCGCGACTTCGCCGCCTTCCTCGGCGCCAGCTACTTCCGTGCGGTCGGCAAGGAGGGACAGTACGGTCAGTCGGCGCGCGGGCTGGCGATCGATACCGGCACCGGCGGCCCGGAGGAATTCCCGGACTTCATCGCCTACTGGCTGGAGCAGCCCAAGGCCGGCTCGGACACGGTAGTGGTGTACGCGCTGCTGGATTCGCCGAGCGTGGCCGGTGCCTACCGCTTTGCGATCACCAATGGCGATGTGCTGCTGATGGACATCGACAGTGCGCTGTATCCGCGCAAGACCATCGAGCGGCTGGGCCTGGGCCCGTGCACCAGCATGTATCAGGTCGGCGAGAACGACCGCCGCATGGACTGGGACTGGCGCCCGGAGATCCACGACACCGATGGCCTGGCGATGTGGACCGGCGGCGGCGAGTGGATCTGGCGGCCGCTGTGCAATCCGCCGCACCTGCGCTTCAACATGTTCGTCGACGAGAACCCGCGCGGTTTCGGCCTGCTGCAGCGCGACCGCAACTTCGACCATTACCAGGACGACGGCGTGTTCTACGAGAAGCGCCCGTGCCTGTGGGTGGAACCGAAGCAGGGCTGGGGCAAGGGCTCGGTGCAACTGGTGGAGATCCCCACCGTCGACGAGACCTTCGACAACATCGTCGCGTTCTGGAATCCGCAGGACAAGCCGCAGCCGGGCCAGGAGCTGCTGTTCGGCTACCGCCTGTACTGGGGCGCGCAGGCGCCGGCGTCCTCGCCGCTGGCGCATTGCGTGGCCACGCGCACCGGCCTGGGCGGCGTGGTCGGGCAGAAGCGGCACTATTTCTCCTGGCGCTTTGCGGTGGATTTCGCCGGTGGCGAACTGGCCAAGCTGGGCAAGGAGAAGGACGCCAAGGTCGAAGCGGTGCTGCAGCTCAACCGCGGCCGCACCGAGATCGTCTCGGCGCGGCCGTTGCACGAGATCTCCGGCTACCGCGCGATGTTCGACGTGGTGCCGCCGGACGACGGCACCGAGCAAATCGATATCCGCCTGTACCTGCGCAGTGGCGAGCGCCCGCTCACCGAAACCTGGCTGTACCAGTGGACGCCGCCGCCGGCAGCAGAGCGCAAGCTGTATTGAGCGCAACCGCGCGCGCTGCCTGCCGGCAGCGCGCGTGTGCTTGGATCGGGCATTGCGCTCGCATTTCAGTCCTGGCGCAGCCGGGTGTGCGAGCGTAGTGCGCCTCGCGTGTCGCGGCTGAAGCCACTCCTACAAGGAGGCGCGGTCCCGGCAATGGGT
Organism: Xanthomonas sp. D-109; assembly: GCF_017746095.1. Taxonomy (NCBI): domain Bacteria; kingdom Pseudomonadati; phylum Pseudomonadota; class Gammaproteobacteria; order Lysobacterales; family Lysobacteraceae; genus Xanthomonas; species Xanthomonas sp. D-109. The sequence continues at coordinate 229,665 of NZ_JAGHWV010000006.1, read as the reverse complement.
TGCTGTGGGAGGGACTTCAGTCCCGACGCGGAAACGGCTCCGCGTTCAGTGCTTGTCGGGCTCCTGCGGCGGCTTCTGCGGCGCACCTTCCGTGCTGATGTCCTCGACATCGCCGATGTCGACCCGGCCCGGCGTGCGGCCGTCCCATACCTGGTCCTGCAGCTTCCAGTACGCGCTCGGTTCCCAGAACTGCTTGGCGTAGAACACTTCCGGATCGATGCTGCCGCCGCGCGGGCCGTTGATCGACAGCGGGCCGGCCGCGCCGGAGTGGCCGAGCAGGCCGCCGGTACTGCGCATCGCCTCGCGCCGCAGCACCGCTTCCTGGCGCGGCTTGGCGACCTGGTCGCCGTAGTCGGCCAGCATCGACTTGTCGAGCTTGACCGCGCGCTTGCGCTCGTCCGGCGTCAGCTGGTTCCAGTACTCCATCTTGCGCGCGCCGAACTGGTCGTAGCCGCGCTCGGCGGCCAGGGCCATCCACAGGAAGCCCATCACGTGATCGGCGGCACCGCCCTGGCCTTCCCAGTACATCTCGCCCAGCCGCGCCTGCGACGGCTTGTCGGCGTAGCGCGCGGCCAGTTGGTACTGCTTCCTGGCCTCGGCGTAGTCGCCCTTCTTGTCGGCGCGGATGCCGGCACGGCGATAGAACAGGTCCAGGTGCGCTTCGAGGAAGCCGTCGGTGAGCACCTGCGCCGGGATGTCCTGGAAGGTGTGGTCGCCCGGGGCCGCAGCGGCGGGGCCGGGCAGGGCGAGCAACAACGCGACGGTCAGTGCAGTGCCGCTGCCGGCGAAAAATCCTTTCAACGAAAGCATGTTTCCTCATCCCATGAGTGAGCGATCGGCGCGATTCTAGACACGCCGTCCGGGTGCGCTCCATAGACTGATGGCATAGGAATAGAGGCGCACTCAGCACGCGTCAGCCATGGTTCATCGCATCCGGGTGCGACGCACCAGCGCGGTGCGTCAGTGGTGACATCCGGATTACAGCGGCAGGGCGATCTGCAGCGGATCGATGCGGCCTTCGCCGCGCATGATCTTCTTGAACTCGGGGCGGCTGACCGACACGTAGCGCTCGTTGCCGCCGATCTCCACCTGCGGGCCGTCCTGCACCGCGTGGCCGTTCTCGTCCACGCGCACGGTCATCGTCGCCTTGCTGCCGGTGTGGCAGATGGTCTTGATCTCCTGCAGCTCGTCGGCCCATGCCAACAGATATTGGCTGCCCTCGAACAGCTCGCCGCGGAAATCGGTGCGCAGGCCATAGCACAGCACCGGGATGCGCAGCCGGTCGACCACTTCGCTGAGTTGCCAGACCTGGGCGCGGCTGAGGAACTGCGCCTCGTCCACCAGCACGCAATGCAGCGGCCCGTGGCTGGCGATGTCGGCCTCGAGGGTGGCCAGCAGGTCGGTCTCGGCGACGAACGGCATGCCGTCGGCGCGCAGGCCGATGCGCGAGGCGACCACGCCGCTGCCGGCACGGTGGTCCAGCCGCGGCGTCAGGATCGCCGTGCGCATGCCGCGCTCGCGGTAGTTGTGCGCCGACTGCAGCAGCGTGGTGGTCTTGCCGGCGTTCATCGCCGAATAGTAGAAATACAGTTTCGCCATGCTGCCGATTCTAGCGCGGCGGCCGCGCGCCTCGGCCGGCCTGCGCTTGGCGAACCGGTTCAGCGCAGGGGGACGGCGGGGACGTCGCCGCCGGCGGGCGCCCGGTACACTAGGCGGCCAAGGGAAGTCTTCATGCACGGTCTCAATCCTCCCCAACGCGCCGCGGTCCTGCATTGCGAGGGTCCGTTGCTGGTGCTGGCCGGCGCCGGCAGCGGCAAGACTCGCGTGATCGTGGAAAAGATCGCACACCTGATCGCCAGCGGCCGTTACCCGGCCAAGCGCATCGCCGCGATCACCTTCACCAACAAGTCGGCCAAGGAAATGCGCGAACGCGTGGCCAAGCGCATCCGCAGCGAGGCGGCCGACGGCCTGACCATCTGCACCTTCCACGCCCTGGGGCTGAAGTTCCTGCAGATCGAACACGCCGCGGTGGGCCTGAAGCGTGGCTTCTCGATCTTCGACGCCGACGATGCCGCCGCGCAGATCAAGGACCTGATGCCCGGCGCCAAGCCCGATGCGATCGAGGACGCCAAGAACCTGATCTCGCGCGCCAAGAACGCCGGGCTGTCGCCGGAGCAGGCGATGGCGGCGGCGCGCAGCAACCGCGAGCAGGAAGCGGCCAGCCTGTACGAGCGCTACCAGGCGCGGCTGAGCACCTTCAACGCGGTGGACTTCGACGACCTGATCCGCCTGCCGGTGCAGGTGCTGGAGGAGAACGAGGACATCGTGATGGCCTGGCGCGAACGCATCGGCTACCTGCTGGTGGACGAGAGCCAGGACACCAACGACGCGCAGTACCGCCTGCTGAAGATGCTTGCCGGCCCGCGCGGCAACTTCACCTGCGTGGGCGACGACGACCAGAGCATCTACGCCTGGCGCGGCGCCAATCCGGAAAACCTGATGCAGATGGGCCGCGACTACCCGGCCCTGCAGATCATCAAGCTGGAGCAGAACTACCGCTGCTCCAACCGCGTGCTGCGCGCGGCCAACGCCCTGATCGCGCATAACCCGCACGAGCACCTGAAGACGCTGTGGAGCGACCAGGCCGACGGCGAGCGCATCCGCGTGTGGGAGTGCCGCGACAGCGAGCACGAGGCGGAAAAGGTGGCTGCCGAGATCGCTTACCTGGGCACCGCCAAGCAGGTGCCGTGGAGCGACTTCTGCATCCTGTTCCGCGGCAACTTCCAATCGCGGCCGCTGGAAAAGGCGCTGCAGATGGCCAGTGTGCCGTACCACATCACCGGCGGCACCGCGTTCCTGGAGCGGCAGGAGGTCAAGGACGTGCTGTCCTGGCTGCGCCTGCTGGTCAATCCCGACGACGATGCGGCGTTCCTGCGCGCGGTGCAGGCGCCCAAGCGCGAGGTCGGCGCGACCTCGCTGGCCAAGCTGGCCGAACTGGCCTCGGCCAAGCACCTGCCGATGTCGCGCGCGGCCGAGTCGGTGGGCGCGCTGCAGCAGTTGCCGCCGCGCGCGGCCAACGGCCTGAGCGACTTCGTCGACATCCTGCACGAACTGCGCGCGGCCTCGACCACGCTGTCCTCGGCCGACGTGGTGCGCCAGCTCGCCGAGCAATCCGGGCTGATCCGCGAACTGCGCAGCCAGTGCAAGGACGAAGCGAGTTTCCAGCGCCGCCGTGGCAACCTGGAAGAACTGGCCAAGTGGTTCGAGGGCGGCCCACGCGGCGCCACCGTCGGCGACCTGGCCGCGCAGCTGGCGCTGCTGTCGCGCAACGACAAGGACGACGGCGGCAACCAGGTGCGGATGATGACCATGCACGCGTCCAAGGGTCTGGAGTTCCGCTACGTGTTCATCGTCGGCTGTGAGGATGGCGTGCTGCCGCACGAGGTCAGCCTGGAAGAGGGCAATCTGCAGGAAGAGCGGCGCCTGCTGTACGTGGGCATCACCCGCGCCAAGGAGCAGCTGTGGATGAGCTACAGCAAGCTCACCCGCAAGTTCGGCGAGCACATCCGGCTCAAGCCCAGCCGCTTCTTCGACGAGATCCCGGCCGAGGAAATGCAGCGCGACGGCGCCGACCCGGTGGCCGACGCAGTGCGCAAGAAGGAGCGCGCCAATGCGGGGCTGGCGGCGATCCAGGCGTTGTTTGATTGAAGGCGGGGATTGGGGAGTTGGGATTGGGGATTCGTAATGGCGGGGTGCGTCGTGAGCGGCGTGGCTGGGAGAGGACGTGCGGATGTACGCCGGGGCTAGTCGGCTGTTCCTTCTCCCACCGGGACCACGGCCCCCTTTTTGGGGGAAGGTGCCCCGAAGGGGCGGATGAGGGTCGGGCAAAGCCTCGTGTCCTCAATCTCTGCAGGTCGCTTCGCGCCGTACCCTCACCCCAACCCCTCTCCCGGGGGGAGAGGGGCTAGTCGGCTGTTCTTTCTCCCTGCGGGACCACGGCCCCCTTTTTGGGGGAAGGTGCCCCGAAGGGGCGGATGAGGGTTGGGCGCAGCCTCGTGCACTCACACTCCGCGGTTCGCTTCGCGCCGCACCCTCACCCCAACCCCTCTCCCGACGGGAGAGGGGCTTAGCGCGGGCGCTTGCACACGCTTGTTGTGGAGGACGCAAGCAACGCGCCTGCAGGGGCTTGCGGACAGCAGGGGACTGCACTGTGGGAGGGACTTCAGTCCCGACGCATTGCGGTGTGCCGAAGCCATTGGCGCCGTGCATTGCCGCAGGAGTTCTACCCGCAAAACGAGAACGGGCCGCGCAAGGCGGCCCGTCTCCGGTTCGACGCCTCTGCTGCTTACGCCGACAGGTGCTCGATCGCCGCGACGCTGCCGAGGCGGTCGCCCAGGCGCTTGAGCAGCGCCAGGCGGTTGCGGCGCAGCGCCGGGTCGTCGGCGTTGACCATCACGCCGTCGAAGAACGCGTCCACCTGCGGGCGCAGCCGCGCCAGGAAGTTCAGCACGGTCACGTAGTCGTGCTGGCGCAGCGCGCCGTCGGTCTCGGCGATCGCCGCTTCCACCGCCTCGGCCAGCGCGCGCTCGGCCGGCTCGCGCAGCAGGCCCGCGTCGACCTGCGCCGGAATCTCGCCCTCGGCCTTGCGCAGGATGTTGCGGATGCGCTTGTTGGCCGCGGCCAGCGCCTCGGCCTCCGGCAACGCGGCGAAGGTGCCGATCGCGTCGATGCGGCGGTCGAAGTCGTACAGCGAACCCAGCGCCGTGGTTGCTGGCACCGTCGTAGGAGCGGCTTCAGCCGCGACCGAGAACAGCGCGGCCACCGCGTTGAACTGCGTTGCCGGCACGCCCTTGTCGGAGTAGTAGCCGCGCAGGCGGTCGAGGATGAAGTCGAATAGCGCATCTGTTGCATCAAAGAGAGCGCTAGCGGGGCCTTCCTTAAGCTTCTGATCAGCGAACAATTTATAAAGATCGTCGGCTTTAAAAATACCCGCAGACTCAGCCCGCCCAATCAGACTGTTTATATCTTGCAGAAGCGAGACCGAAACCTGCGTTGTCATTGAGTTGTGGACGAGCAAGCTAGCGAACCAGCCAAGCCACCGCAGGTCAACATCAAACCCACTCTCAATCACCGTCCGCGCCAACCCCAGCGCATTGCGCCGCAGCGCGAATGGATCCTTATTGCCCGTGGGCTTCAACCCCGCGGCAAACCCGCCGGCCAGCGTATCCAGGCGTTCGGCGATCGCCAGCACCTTGCCCAGCGGCGACAGCGCGATGTCGTCGCCGGCGAAGCGCGGCTGGTAGGCCTCGTCGATCGCCAGCGCGATCTCGCTGGGCTCGCCGGCGGCGAGCGCGTAGTGGCGGCCGGCGATGCCCTGCAGTTCCGGGAATTCGTTGACCATGCGCGATTGCAGGTCGTTCTTGCTCAGTTCGGCGGCGCGGCGCGCCTGCGCCGGGTCCACGCCGACCTGCGCGGCGATCGCCTCGGCCAGCGCGGCCACGCGCTGCACCTTGTCGGCGATGCTGCCGAGCTTGGCCTGGTAGGTGACGCTGGCCAGCCCGGCGCCCATCGCCTCCAGGCCCTGCTTGAGGTCTTCGTCGAAGAAGAACTTGGCGTCGGCGAAGCGCGGGCGGATCACCCGCTCGTAGCCCTTGGCCACTTCGGCGACGTCGCGCGAGACGATGTTGGCGATGCCGATGAAATGCTCGGTGAGCTTGCCGCCGGCATCGAGCACCGGGAAGAACTTCTGGTTGCTCTCCATGGTCTCGATCAGCGCTTCCTGGGGCACCGCCAGGAACGCCGGTTCGAACCTGCACAGCACCGCCGACGGCCATTCGACCAGGTTCACCACCTGCTCCAGGTTGTCCTCGGCGATGCGCGCGCTGCCGCCGGCCTCACGCGCGGCCTGTTCGACCTCGGCGACGATGCGCGCGCGGCGCACGTCCGGGTCCACCAGCACCTGTGCGGCCTGCAGCGCAGCCATGTAGTCACCCGGCTGCGCCAGCGGCACCGGCGCGTCGTGCAGGAAGCGGTGGCCGCGGCTGTCGCGGCCGGTCTCCACGCCGAACAGCGGCATCGGCACCACCTCGCTGCCGAACAGCAGCACCAGCCACTGCACCGGCCGGGCGAAACCGTAGTCGTGGTCGCCCCAGCGCATCGGCTTGGGGATCGGCATCGCCGCGATCGCCTCGCGCAGGATCTCCGGCAGCAGCGCGGCGGTGCGCGCGCCCGGGTTCACCGCGCGGTGCACGAAGCGCTCGCCCTTGGCGTCGCTGGTGCGCTCCAGCGCGGTCCAGTCGATCCCGGCCTTGGCGGCGAACCCCTGCAGCGCCTTGGTCGGCTGGCCGTCCGCATCCAGCGCGATGTTGAGGTAGGGGCCGAGCACTTCCGCGCGCTGCTCCGGCTGCTCGACGGCCACGCCGGGCAGCAGCACCGCCAGCCGGCGCGGTGTGGACAGCGGCTTGGCGTCGCCACGCTCGACCGCGATGCCGCGCTTCTCCAGGCCGGCGATCACGCCGTCGAACAGCGCCTGGGCCAGGCCCGGCAATGCCTTGACCGGCAGTTCCTCGGTGCCCAGTTCGATCAGCAGGGGAAGGTGTTGGCTCATGTGTCAGACCTTGCTAGCGGTTTTTCCCTTCTCCCTGCGGGGGAAGGTGCCCCGAAGGGGCGGATGAGGGTGCGGCGGAGCGTTGCGGCTTTGGGTGCGGAGAGGGTAATCCGCGAGGACGTACCCTCACCCCAACCCCTCTCCCGGGGGGAGAGGGGCTTTGGTCACTTCTTGACGCCGGGGAAGCCCAGCTTCTCGCGCTGCGCGTAGTAGGCCTTGGCCACCGCCTGCGCCAGCGCGCGCACGCGCAGGATGTAGCGCTGGCGCTCGGTCACCGAGATCGCGCGGCGTGCGTCGAGCAGGTTGAAGGCGTGGCTGGCCTTGGTCACCTGTTCGTAGGCCGGCAGCGGCAGGCCGACCTCGACCAGCGCCTGCGCTTCCTGCTCGCACGCATCGAAACGGTGGAACAGTTCGGCCACGTTGGCGTGCTCGAAGTTGTACGCGCTCTGCTCCACCTCGTTCTGGTGGTAGACGTCGCCGTAGGTGACCGGCGTGCCGTCGGGGCCGTAGGTCCACACCAGGTCGTAGACGTTGTCGCAGTTCTGCAGGTACATGCACAGGCGCTCGAGACCGTAGGTGATCTCGCCCAGCACCGGCTTGCACTCCAGGCCGCCGGCCTGCTGGAAGTAGGTGAACTGGGTGACTTCCATGCCGTTGAGCCACACTTCCCAGCCCAGGCCCCAGGCGCCGAGCGTCGGCGATTCCCAGTTGTCCTCGACGAAGCGCAGGTCGTGCACCAGCGGATCGATGCCCAGCGCCTTGAGCGAATCCAGGTACAGCTGCTGGATGTTGTCCGGGTTCGGCTTCATCGCCACCTGGTACTGGTAGTAGCGCTGCAGGCGGTTCGGGTTCTCGCCGTAGCGGCCGTCGGTGGGACGCCGGCTCGGCTGCACGTAGGCCGCGTTCCACGGCTCCGGCCCGAGCGCGCGCAGGAACGTGGCCGGATGGAAGGTGCCGGCGCCCACTTCCAGGTCCAAAGGTTGGATCAGCACGCAGCCGTGCTGCGCCCAGAACTGGTTGAGGGTCTGGATCAGACCCTGGAACGTGATCGGAACGGACCGGGAAACGGACATCTCGCAGGGGGCCGGTTGAGGGGTGCGCTAGTATAGCGACCGACTCGCGGGGACTTCCGCGCACCGGACCTGGACCATGGATTCGCGCCCTGCCGCGCCGCCCGCGTCGTCGCCCGTCGAACCCACCGTGGCCTTGCCGCCGGGCCGGTTGAGCTTCGAACGCGTGGCCGCCGCATTGCTCGCCGACGGCCTGGTCGCACCGGCCGAACGCGGCCGCGTGCAGTTCTCGGCGCAGACCGCGCGCACCGCCAGCGACGTGCATCCGCTGGTGCTGCTGTCCAACCTGAAACTCGCCGCCACCCGCCCGCCGGGCAGCGAACTGAGCCTGGAACGGCTGACCGAATGGCTGGCGCAGCGCTGCGGCCTGCGCTACCTGCGCATCGATCCGACCCGGGTCGACGTGGCCGCGGTCACCGGCGTGGTCTCGCACGCCTACGCGCGCCGCCACCGCATCCTGCCGCTGGCGCTGCAGCCCGAGCGCCTGCTGGTGGCCACCAGCGAACCGCTGGCACTGGACTGGCTCGGCGACGTGCAGCACCTGGCGCGGCGCCGCATCGAAGTGGTGGTGGTCAACCCGCTGGACCTGCATCGCTACACGATGGAGTTCTTCGGCGTGACCCGCTCGGTGCGCGGCGCCAAGGACGGGCGCACCGAGCAGAGCAGCGGCCTGCCCAGCTTCGAGCAGCTGGTGGAACTGGGCCGCGGCGGCGACGTCAACGCCGACGACCACCACATCGTGCACATCGTCGACTGGCTGCTGCAGTACGCCTACGAACAGCGCGCCAGCGACATCCACCTGGAGCCGCGGCGCGAGGCCGGGCGCATGCGCTTCCGCATCGACGGCGTGCTGCACAAGGTGCTGGAAGTGCCGCCGGCGGTGATGACCGCCATCGTCAGCCGGATCAAGGTGCTCGGGCGCATGGACCTGGCCGAGCGGCGGCGCCCGCAGGACGGGCGCATCAAGACCCGCTCGCCGGGCGGGCGCGAGACCGAGATGCGCCTGTCGACCATGCCCACCGCGTTCGGCGAGAAGTGCGTGATGCGCATCTTCGACCCGGACGCCGCGTTCAAGAGCGTGGACCAGCTCGGCTTCAGCCCGCAGGAAGCGGCCGGCTGGAATGCGCTGGTGGAGCGCCCGCACGGCATCGTGCTGGTCACCGGTCCCACCGGCTCGGGCAAGACCACCACGCTGTACTCCACGCTCAAGCGCCTGGCCACGCCGGACGTGAACGTGTGCAGCGTGGAGGATCCGATCGAGATGATCGCCACCGAGTTCAACCAGATGCAGGTGCAGACCAACATCGACCTGGACTTCGCCAGCGGCGTACGCACCCTGCTGCGGCAGGATCCGGACATCATCATGATCGGCGAGATCCGCGACCTGGAAACCGCGCAGATGGCGGTGCAGGCCTCGCTGACCGGCCACCTGGTGCTGTCGACCCTGCACACCAACGACGCGCCCTCGGCGATCACCCGCCTGCTCGACCTGGGCGTGCCGCACTACCTGGTCGCCTCCACCCTCAACGGCGTGCTGGCGCAGCGCCTGGTGCGCACCCTGTGCGGCCACTGCAAGCGCCCGCACACCCTGGAGGCGCACGAGTGGGATGCGCTGCGCGAGCCGGGCGAGGCCTTGCCCGAGGCGCTGCAACCCTATGCCCCGGTCGGCTGCCTGGAATGCCGCCGCACCGGCTACCTGGGCCGGGTCGGCCTGTACGAGCTGCTGCCGGTGACCCCGCGCCTGCGCACCCTGATCCGCGCCGACATGGACCTGGCCGGCTTCAGCCGCGCCGCTCAGGACGAGGGCGTGCGCACCCTGCGCCGCGCCGGCCTGGAAAAGGTGGCCGCTGGCCTGACCACCATCGAGGAAGTGCTGTCGGTGCTGCCGCCGCGGGAGTGAAGCGCGGGGCGCTTCCCCGCCTCATGATCGCTAGTTATATGGCTATGCCGCCACCGCCGCGCGGCCTTGAACAATCCATGGCGACGGCGTCTAGAATCCCACCATGCCGTTCGCTTCTCCCGTCCGTCGCCGTGCTGCGCCCTTCCTGATCCTCGAAACCGGCGAACCGGTGGCGACGATGCGGCGCTACGGACGCTTCCCGCACTGGATCCGCGTCGCCGCCGGCCTGGCCGAGCACGACACGGTGGTGACCAATGTCGCCGCCGGGGACGCCTTGCCGGCGCGGGACGACTTCGCCGGGGTGATCGTGACCGGCTCGGCGGCGTTCGTCACCGACCGCGCCGACTGGAGCGAGCGCTCGGCCGACTGGCTGCGCGCGGCCGCCGAGGACGGCACGCCGCTGCTGGGCATCTGCTACGGCCACCAGTTGCTGGCGCACGCGCTGGGCGGGGAGGTGGCCTACAATCCGGCCGGGCGCGAATCGGGCACGGTGGACATCGAACTGCATCCGCCCGCCGCCGAGGATCCGCTGTTCGCCGGTCTGCCGGCGCGCTTCCCTGCGCATGCCACGCATCTGCAGACGGTGCTGCGCGCACCGGCCGGCGCCACTGTGCTGGCCCGTTCGGCGCAGGACCAGTGCCACGCGTTCCGCTGGGGCGAGGCGACCTGGGGCGTGCAGTTCCACCCGGAGTTCGCCACCCACCACATGCGCGGCTACGTGCAGGCGCGCGCGGACTGTCTACGCAGCGCCGGACGCTGCGCCCGTACCATCGCCCGCGAGGTCAGCGCCGCACCGCTGGCACGCAAACTGTTGCGGCGCTTCGTTCAGCACGCACGCGGGCAGCACAGCAGCGGCCAGGCAAAACCGCGATAATCTGTGCAGTCGCCGCGCTGTACGGCGTCCCCCACTTCGGATTGGCAATGATCGAGATTCGCAAGCTGCCGGCCTCGGCCGGCGCGGAATGGCTGTTGGGTGGCGTGGCCCTGCTGCGACGGGCGCCGTGGGCGCTGGGCCGGCTCGGGGTGATCTGGGGCCTGGCGACACTGCTTGCGGTGTTCCTGAGCGCGCTCCATCCGATCCTGGGCATGTTGGCGCAAATGCTCATCGGGCTGGCCGGGCCGTTGCTGTTCGGCGGGCTGGTGTGGGCCGTGCGCGAGGTCGATCAGGGCCGCAGCGCCGAGCCCGCGCACCTGCTGCAGGGCCTGCACGGCAGCCGCGCGCCGAACCTGCTGGTGGCGGTGCTGCCGCAGGCGATCGCCTTGTTGGCGCTGTCGTTCCTCGCCGTTGTGGTGATCCGTCCAGAGGGGTTGATGCAGCTGAACACGGTGATGCTCAAGCTCAACGAACTGGGCCAGTCCGGCGCGCAGCCTGATCCGAAGCAGGTGGAGGATCTGATCGCGACCCTGCCGGCGCTGCGCATCGTGATGTGGCTGATGCTGGTGGCGGTCGGTGTCGTGGGGGTGGCGCTGACCCTGTTCCTGTTCGCGCCGCAGGTTATGTTCGACGGCCGCAATGGCGTGGCCGCCATCGGTCACGGGCTGCGCGCCTGCCTGCACAACCTGCCGGCCATGCTGGTGTTCTTTGTGCTCGCCTTCCTGGCCATGTTCGCGTTCTACTTCGCGCTGGCCGTGGTGATGCTGGTACTGCAGTTGCTGGTCGGCACCACGATGACGGCCCTGATCATCCAGGTGTTGTTGATGGCGGTGCTGTCGCCGACGATCGCCGGCATCGTGTACGTGGCCTGGAAGCAGATGTTCGTGCACGCCGGCGATGCCGCAGCCGTCGCGCCGCCAGCGAATGTCATCGAAGCCTGATCGCGGCTGACTCAGCGGCGGCCGCTGCCGTCGCCGGGCGTGCGCTGGGCCGCCCGCGGAATCGCCTGCAGTTCGTCGATCACCCGCCTGGGTGCGCGCAGGCGGATCTGCACGGGGAACGATTCGTACACCACGACGCCCTCCACCACGCCCTGCGCCTTCAGTTCCATGACCCGGGCCAGCACGGGGTCCGGGGATTGCGCGCTGCCGATAATCAGCGCGGATTCCAGCGGCTCGCGATTCGCGGCCGGCCCACTGCCCAGGCTGCAGCCCGCCAGCAGTAGCAGCGTCGTGACAAGCATTCGTCTCATTCCACCTCCTCCTGCATCGCGGGTTCGGCCAACGCCGTGGTGCGCAGTCGCCCGCTGCACCACGGCGGTATCACGCAGGATCGTCACCGTGCGCGCATCACGGGTTGTCGGCGATCCAGTTCTGCAGCGTGTTGAAGACGGTACTGGTCAGCCGCGTCCCGCAGTTCTGGCTCGACGAGCCGGTGGTGTGGACGCCGCGGACGACGTAGCCGCTGTCGTAGATGCCGCTCCCGCTGTTGCCGCCGGCGGTGTCGATGGTGTAGCAGAGCCGGTAGGAGCCGCTGGTGGACACGCCCCCGGACGCACTCCACATCGTTCCGAACGGCTTGTCGCCCGGATATCCGGTGATGGTATGGGTGCCTCCCGAGTAGGTGCCCCAGCCCGCATTGCCGCCATGGGGCGCCGTGCTCAGGACGATCAGCGCATAGTCGTAGTTGCTGTCGCCGTTGTTGAGCCACGCCGTCGTGGTGATGGCACGCGCCCACGTCGCCGTTCCCCACGGCTGGTAGCTGCCGTTCTGGGCCACCGTGAAGTCCAGGCTGGAATACCAGCTGCCCGCGCCATCGGACACGCAGTGGCCGGCGGTCAGGACGTGCTTGGGCCCGATCAGCGTTCCGGTGCAGCCGATGCCGATGCGCCCGATGTGCCAGTACGGCGCGACGGTGGTGGTGGTCACCTGGACCCGCTCGTCGGTCCCGATCACCACGTTGGGGACGGCGCGGCCGTCACCGTGGTCGGTGGGACGCAGCGGCGGCGTGCCGGGCACGGAGTCCGGCAGGCGGCCGAGCAGTTCCATCGCCCTGATCGCCTCTTCGAAGAGTGCCACGTCCTCCGCGCTTGCCGGCGACGCGTACTGGTCGCCATTGCGGGTGACCATCACCGCGCTCAGGCCGGAGGCCTTCTGTTGCGGGCTCTGCAAGCGCGTGTCCGTCGGGGGTGCGGTTTCCGCGGACACGCCGGTCACCAGATTGTCGCCGTTGATGAACTTCGCTTTCCCACTCAGTTTCTGGAACGACGGCGTACCCGCGACCGCCGCGGTCGCCGCTGTCGATACCAGCAAGGTAAATCCCAGTGCAGCCAGACGTTTCATGACGTGCTCCTTGGTCATTGGGATACTGCTTCATTGCGAGAGAAGCCGGGTCGAGGCGACGTCCTGCGCACTCCCGGCCTGCCCGTCCGCCAGGGACAGGGGGTGGCGGCGTGGACGTGCACACCGCCACGAATACGGTCTTCCATGACCGTGTCGGCAGGGCCGGGATGCGGCCCGGTGCCGATGTTCCTGCAATGGTGTGCGGCTCCGACGCCGTGTATGCGGATCGCGCGATCCAGCGTCGGCCACAAGCCGGCAACACACCTTTCTCTGACTCAGCTGCAGCGTTGGCGAAATGGCGGGGAGTGGCGCACCGCAACGAGGTCAGCGCCGCGCCGTGGAAGCGCATCGCACCGCTGAATCCGCAGATCACGTCGTCGCGCAAGCGACAGCACCCGCGCATGGGCAATCAGCGTGCGCGCAAGGGAATGGTCTTGGTCGTGTGTACCGGCAGTCATTCGCACGCGGCACCTTCCTTGGCGTATTCGCGGCCCCCAGGGGGCATCCGTTGCGGTGTGTCCGGAACGACGGCGTGCAGTCGACCGTGGGAACTTTTATACGTCACGCGCCAGGGCGTTGCCGTAATTCGCATCCCAGATCACCGCAAGCGATCGCGCGGTCTACCGCCGCATTCGCTTACTGCGTCCGCGCCTGACTCGACACCAGCCAGCTCGACGCCAGGATGCCCAACTCGTACAGCAGGCACATCGGGATCGCCAGCATCAGTTGCGAGACCACGTCCGGTGGGGTCAGCACCGCGGCCAGCACGAAGATGCCGACCACCGCGTAGCCGCGGCCCTCGCGCAGTTGCTGCGGGGTCACCCAGCCGAGCAGGGCCAGGATCACCAGGGCGACCGGCAACTCGAAGCTGGCGCCGAAGGCGAAGAAGATCGCCAGGACGAAGTCCAGGTAGGCACCGGCATCGGGGGTGAGCTGGATCACGTCCGGCTTGAACGTGGTCAGGAAGTGGAACACCGCCGGCAACACCAGAAAGTAGGCGAAGCCGCAGCCGAGGTAGAACAGCACCACCGCCGAGGCCAGCAGCGGCAGCGCCAGGCGCTTCTCGCGCTGGTACAGGCCGGGGGCGACGAAGGCCCAGGCCTGGTACAGCAGCCACGGTGCGGACACGAACAGCGCCAGGAAGAACGCCAGCTTCAGCGGGGCGATGACCGCGCCGGCCGGGTGCGTGGCGATCACGCTCTGGCCCACCGGCAACTGCGCCAGCATCGGCTCGGCCAGCCAGGAGTACAGGCGCTTGGAGAAGGGCAGCAGTGCCACCACCACCACGCCCAGGCCGATCAGCGCGCGCATCAGCCGCGCGCGCAGTTCGATCAGGTGTTCGATCAGGCTGCTTTCGGCTTCGACGTTCATCGCGGCGCCTCCGGGTCATCGGAGAGCGGCTGGCCGGTCTGCGCGGTCGCGGCCGTGGGCACCGGATGTGGTGCGGCCGCACCGCGTGCGGCGGCCGGCAATGCGGACGCTGCGGGCGCGACCGCGTGCGGCGGCGTCGGCAGGGAGGTGGCCGTGTCGGCAGCGTGCGGCATCGAAAGATCGGCGGTGTCGGCGGCGGCTGCCGGCGCGACTGTCGGCGCGGCGTCGGCAGGCGACACCGGAGGATTCGGATCGATCTCGCGGCGCAGCGCCTCGGTCTGCCGCTGCAGCTCCTGGCCGCTGTCGCGCAGTTCGGTTTCGGCCTGGCGCAGGGAACTCTGCACATCGTGCAGGCTGCGCTTGAGTTCCTCGGCTTCCAGTTCGCGTTCCAGTTCGTGCTTCACCGAGTCCCATTGCGCGCGGGCACGGCGCACCCACAACCCGGCGAAGCGCGCCGCCTTGGGCAGGCGTTCGGGCCCCAGCACCACCAGGGCCACTACCGCGATCACCAGCAGTTCGCTGAATCCGATATCGAACACGCCGGCGGGGTCCCGTCAGTGCGCGTCGCGGTCGCGTTCGGCCTGGGTCTGGCGGGACGGCTCGCTGCTGCTGCGCGTCTCGTCGCCGAGCTGGCCGGCGGGCTTGTCCTCGTCGCGCATGCCTTTCTTGAATTCCTTGACCGCGTTGCCCAGATCCTTGGCGCCGCTCGTCAGCCGCTTGGTGCCGAACACCAGCAGCACGATCACCAGCACGACCAGCCAGTGCCAGATGCTAAGACTGCCCATGATCCGCTCGCAGAAAAGTCGTAAGGAACCCGCAGGATAACGCACCGCGCCGCGCCGCGTTACCTTTCCCTGCCATGCAGGCGTGCCTGCACGGACGGATGGACAGGTGGCGTTGGGAACGGCGCTCAGCGATCGCCGTCGAGCTTCTCGGTGCGGATCTCGCCGTCGGACACCGGCTGGAAGCCCTGCTGCGCCGGCTGCGTCTGGCCCTGCAGGGGTACGGTGCTGGCGGCGGCGTCGGGCGCGGCGGTCGGTTCCGGCGCGGCCGGCGGCGCCGGCATGGCCGGTGCCGGGGCGGCAACTGGATTGCCGCTGCCATCGGTGCCACGGCTCTGCCGCGCGGCGTAGGTGGCTTCCTCGAGCTTGTCGCGGAAGGCGACGATGTCGTTGGACGGACGGTTGGTGGTGCGGCCCTCGAAGATCATCCGCGGGGTGGTGTTGCTGCCGTAGGCGTTGAGGTCGGCGGCATCGTCGATCTGCAGCGCGGCGCCATCCAGGGCGACGCCGGCGAACAGGCCACGGGCGCGCGACCACGACCAGATCTCGGCCTTGAGCTGGCCGTCGGTGGCGGCGGCGGCGTTGCGCCCGACCGGGCCGGCGGCGACGCCGGCATCGGCGCCGAGGGTGAACTTGCCGTTGACGATGTTGTCCAGGCTGCGGTCGTTGCGGAACACCAGCACCACGTCGGAGGACTGCACGCCGACCTGGAAGCCGATGCTGCCGCCGGTGAGCTTGACGAACACCGGGTTCGACCAGGTGCCGTCGGGGCGCTTGACCGACATCAGGCCGTGGCCGCGACGCCCGCCGATCACCAGGCCTGCCTTGAGCGTGTCCGGGATCACCACGATGGCGCGGCCCTCGTCGAGCAGCTTGTCGGGGATGGACTGTTCGGGGATCCGCTGGATGTCGGTCAGCACGCGCAGCGCGTTGCGGGCGCGCTCGTCCTCTTCCGGTCCGGCCACGGCGTGACCAGCGAACAACACGGTGCTCAACAACAGGGCGAGGCGCGGCAGGAGGGGCATGGCGGGCTCCGAAGTAGGTCCGCAGCAAGATACTGCAAGTACTTGAACTTAGTCACAGGGCAATGAATCGGCAATGAGTGCCGCCGCCGACAGGTACAGGCGCCGTCGATCGCCGCGATCGAGCGGATCCACACGCCGTGGGGCGTGCGCTCTGCCACAATGCACGCATGTCCGACGCACCCGAGACCGCCATCCTGGTGGTGAATCTAGGCACGCCCGAGGCGCCCACCGCGCCTGCGGTCGCCCGTTACCTGGCCGAGTTCCTCGGCGACAAGCGCGTGGTCGCGATCCCGCGCCTGTTCTGGTGGCCGCTGCTGCACTGGGTGATCCTGCCGCGGCGCTCGCCCAAGTCGGCCGAGAAGTACGCGCAGGTCTGGCTGGCCGACGGCTCGCCGCTGGCGGTGTACACCCGGCGTCTGGCCGAAGGCATGCAGCGCGAACTGCCCGGGCACCGCGTGGCCTGGGCGATGCGCTACGGCGCCCCGGCGCTGGCGCCGGCCCTGGACGCGCTGCGCGAGGCCGGCGTGCGCCGGATCGTGGTGCTGCCGCTGTACCCGCAGTATTCGACCACCACCACCGCCTCGATCGAGGACGTGGTGCAGGCCTGGCAGGCGCGCCATCCGCAACTGCCGGTGCATCTGATCGAGGACTACCCGACCGACCCGGCCTGGGTCGCCGCGGTCGCCGACAGCGTGCGCGCGCACTGGGCGCAGCACGGCCGCGGCGAGCGCCTGTTCTTCTCCTTCCACGGCCTGCCGCAGCGCGTGGCCAACAACGGCGACCCCTACCCGCAGCGCTGCGAAGCCAGTGCGCAGGCGATCGCCGATGCGCTGGGCCTGGAGGCCGGGCAGTGGGAGCTCGGCTACCAGTCGCGCTTCGGCGCCGAGCGCTGGCTGCGCCCGTATGCCGAACCGCGGCTGTGGGAACTCGCGGCGCAGGGGGTCAAGCAGGTGGACGTACTCTGTCCCGGCTTCGCCACCGACTGCCTGGAAACCCTGGAAGAAGTGGCGATGGGCTTCGTCGAGACCTGCGCCGAACGCGGCATGCAGGTGCGCTACATCCCCTGCCTCAACGACGCCCCGGCGCACGCGCGCGCGCTGGCGCAACTGGCGGCCCGCACCGCATGAGCCTGCGTTCCTTCGCCTGCCCGTCGCGGGTGGGCGCGTTGGCCGGATTGCGCAGCGGCGATCCGCAGGGACCGAAGGCGCTGGCCTTGCACGGCTGGCTCGACAACGCCGCCAGCTTCGTGCCGCTGAGCCGGCACCTGCCGCAGTGGGATCTGGTGATGCTGGACCTGCCCGGCCACGGCCACAGCAGCGACCTGCCCGATGGCGCCGAGTACCTGCTGGCCAGCGCCCTGCACCCGGTGCTGGACGCGGCCGATGCACTGGGCTGGGAGCGCTTCGTGCTGATCGGCCACTCGATGGGCGCGGCCATCGCCAGCCTGCTCGCGGCCGCAGCGCCGCAGCGCATCGACAAGTTCGTGGCGATCGAGATGCTGGGCGGCCTGGCCGAGAGCGAGGCGGGCGCTGTGGAACGGCTGCGCAACAGCGTCGCCAGCACGCGCCGCGCCAATGCCACGCCGTTGCGCGTGTTCCCCGACCTGGCCGCGCCGGTACGGGCGCGGATGCTGGCCAACCAGCTCAGCGAGCCGGCAGCGCGGCTGCTGGTGGAGCGCGGCGTGCGCGCGGTGGACGGCGGCTACGTGTGGCGCAGCGACCGCCGCCTGACCCTGCCGACGGCGATCCGCGCGACCGAGTCGCAGATGCAGGCGCTGCTGCGCGGCATCGAATGCCCGACCGCGGTGGTGTTCGCCGATCCGGCCCAGGACATGTTGCCCGAGCCGCTGCGCCTGCAGCGCGCCGCGTGCCTGCGCGACGGCCGCGTGCACACGCTGCCCGGCACCCACCATCTGCACATGGAACAACCGGCGGCAGTGGCCGCGTTGCTGCACGACTTCCTCTGAGGCGGCCGCGGCCGGCGCGGCGGTCGCCGCACCGCAGTGCGCCTGCGGCGCCATCGCTCCGTCGCGCACCCCGCACGCGGACTGCGACGCACACATCACCTGCGCTGTGCAGCCCGCCGCGGTCGTGCGCTTTCCGGCGTCACAGTTCGGCATGTTGTCGCCGTGCCGTCGCGGTTCGGAAAAGTTTCGCGCACAGCGTAGCGCGCACCTTCCGCCCTACGCCGCACTTCCCATGATCCACCTCCTTCGCCGCTACCGGGTCGGCCCGCGCCTGACCTTCGCCTTCGCTGCCCTGCTGTTGATCTGCGGCGCCCTGATCGTCGCCAGCCTGGCGTCGATGGCGCTGGCGCGGCAGCAGCTCGACGACATCGCCCTGGACAAGATGGAGAAGATCCGCCTGTCCAACGCCATGGTCGCGGCGCAGGCGCGGCTGGAGATCGGCCTGCTCAACGATGTGATCCTGACCAACCCCGACGAGAAGCAGGCGGTGGTGCGCGCCATCGGCGACGCCCAGCGCGACTACACGCAGGCGCGGCGCAAGCTGTTCGCGCTGCGCCTGGACCCGGCCGACCGCACCGGTGCGCAGCTGCGCGCGGCAATCGACAAGGCCTACGTGCAGGTGCAGCCGTTCCAGTCGCAGGTGCTGGCATTGGCCGCCGACAACCAGAACCTGGATGCGCAGACCCTGCACCTGTACACGTTGCAGCCGCTGCTGGCGCAGTGGCAACAGGCGATCCAGCGCAATGCCGCGCACCTGCGCACGCTCAGCGACGGTTCCTACGTGCAGGCGGTGGCCACCATGACCCATGCGCGCTGGTTGCTGCTGCTCGGCGGCGGCCTGTTGCTGGCGGTCAGCGCCTGGTTGGGCTGGTGCATCACCCAGAGCCTGGTACGACCGCTGCGCGAAGGTACCCGCGTCGCCGCGGCGATCGCTGCCGGCCAGCTCGATGCGGTGGTGCCGGCGCAGGGCAACGACGAGGCCGCCGACCTGCTGCGCAGCATGCAGACCATGCAGACCCAACTGCGCGCGGTGCTGGCGGAACAGCGGCGGATGGCGCAACGGCATGCCGACGGCGCCATCGCCTGTCGCGGCGATGCGGCGGCATTCCCGGGCGACTACGGCCAGTTGCTGCGCGACGCCAATGCGCTGGTCGACCTGCACGTGGGCACCGCGCAGTCGATGGTGACGCTGATGCGGCGCTACGCCATCGGCGACCTGAGCGAGGACATGCCGCGCCTGCCCGGCGAGCAGGCCGCGATCTCCGAGGCGATGGATGCGATCAAGGCCAACCTGGGCACGCTCAGCCGCGACATCTGGCACCTGGCCGAGGCGGCCGCGGCCGGCGATTTCAGCGCACGCGCCGACCTGGGCGCGCACCAGCACGATTTCCGCATCATGCTCGAGAGCCTCAACCAGCTGATGGCGACGGTGGACGGCAATCTCGGTCAGTTGTCGGGCTTGCTGCGCGCCATCGCCAGCGGCGACCTGGGCGTGCGCATGCACGGCGACTTCCGCGGCGTGTTCGCCGACATGCGCGACGACGCCAACGCCAGCGCCGACCAGCTAGCGTCGATCGTGGCCGGCATCCAGCACGCGGCCGCGGCGATCGACGCCGAGGCCGGCGCCATCGCCGGCGGCCACCAGGACCTGTCGCAGCGCAGCGCCGAACAGGCCGGCACGCTGGAGCGCACCGCGCGTGCAGCGGCGCGCCTGACCGAGACCGTGCGCCAGAACGCCACGCACGCGCACCACGCCAATGCGCTGGCCGACGCGGCGGCGACCGTGGCCGGCCACGGCGGGGCGTCGATCGATGCGGCGGTCGGTACGATGCAGGGGGTGGAAGCGGCCTCGCGCAAGATCGGCGAGATCATCGGGGTGATCGATGGCATCGCCTTCCAGACCAACATCCTCGCGCTCAATGCGGCGGTGGAAGCCGCACGCGCCGGCGAGCAGGGCCGCGGCTTCGCGGTGGTCGCCAGCGAGGTGCGCGCGCTGGCGCAGCGCTCGGCCGATGCGGCCAAGGAGATCAAGCGCCTGATCGAGGCGTCGGTGGACCAGGTCGCGGTAGCCTCGGCGCAGGTGCACGACGCCGGCCGCACCATGGGCCGCGTGCTGGCCTCGGTGAGCGAGGTCAACGCGTTGATGGCGGGGATCGCGGCGGCCTCCCAGGAACAGGCCGCCGGCATCGAGGAAGTGGGCCAGGCGATGGCGCAGATGGACCGCAGCACCCAGCAGAACCTGGCGTTGGTGGAACAGGCCACTGCGGCGTCGCATGCATTGGAGCAGCAGGCCGGCAGCCTGAGCGAGGCGGTGGCGGTGTTCCGCCTGGCCGGTACGGCACCATTGGTGCCGCGCGCGGAGGAGGAGCCGCCGGTACTGGCAATCCAGCCTGCGCCGGTCGGCTTCGATTACGCGCGCAGCGCCTGATGCGAAGGCGTCAGCGGGAAGTCGGGCGCAGCGCAGGCAGCG
This sequence comes from Xanthomonas sp. D-109, assembly GCF_017746095.1. Classification (NCBI taxonomy): domain Bacteria; kingdom Pseudomonadati; phylum Pseudomonadota; class Gammaproteobacteria; order Lysobacterales; family Lysobacteraceae; genus Xanthomonas; species Xanthomonas sp. D-109. Next base: position 209,258 of record NZ_JAGHWV010000006.1, on the reverse strand, counting down.
ACCCGTAGTCGTCCATCGTCACCTCGAATCCGCGGGCGTCAGGGGCCTGCGGACAGTGCTGTCGGGATGCGCCCTACACACTGAACGTGAAGCTTGTGTGTAAAAGAATTTTCGCTTAAGTTGCGCCCGCGCCTGCCGTCAACAGGCGTAGACGCGATACGTCCTGTGTTCGCGGCTCGATCCCGGCGTCCTGACATGCCGGCGTAGCGCCGCTCGGACCGTACCGCCTCGCTGGCGCCGGAGGTCGCGCCTGATTTGCGGTAGGCGGGAGGAGAGGGGGCCTACCGGGCGCTGCATGGAGTTCTGCTTCCGCAGCGCTGGGCCAACCCACCGCGATGCGCCCGCAGCGGCGCACCTACCCACAGTCGTTATCCCTCTTGTTCGCATCCCCGTCGCGCCATCTCGTGCCGCAGCGCAGCATGCTTGTCCGATTCGCTACCCATCCGCACCCTCGCCGCTGACGCCGCGCGCACCGCGATGTTCGGTGTTCAGCCGCGGTCTGGTGTAGCAGCGCCGCGAGGTCGTCCGGGCGCTTCGAAGAGCGTGCTCGGCCAAGTGGCGTGTGCAGCTTGTTTTGTAGGAGCGGCTTCAGCCGCGACAGGCTTTCCCGGTGACGCCCGTCGCGGCTGAAGCCGCTCCTACGGCGCATCTTCCATCGTGCGTGGATCCGCTCTTCAGTCGCGCTCGGGCCGCAGCAGCCAGCGCAGATGCGCCTTGAGCTGGCGGCCGTGCTGATGGAACCAGGTGCGCTCGGCGCGCCAGTCGGGGAAGCGCGCTTCCACTTCGTGCCAGAACGCTGGCGAGTGGTTGGCCTGGATCAAGTGGCAGAGCTCGTGCACCAGTACGTACTCGAACGCCGAGGGCCGCCCCAGCACCAGCGCCAGGTCCAGCGCCATGCTGCCGTCGGGCGCCAGCGATCCCCACTGCGAGGACATGACCTTGTAGCGCACCGCGCGCGGGGCGCGCGGCAGCGACGGCAGGTAGCGCGGCAGCCAGCGGCCGACGTCGGCGCGGGCCTGGGCCTCGTAGAAATCGCGCAGCGCGCGGCGCAGCGCCGCATCGCCGCCGCGCGGCGGCAGGTGCACCTGGGCCACGCCATCGACGAGCGCGATGCGCGCGTAGCGGGCATCGTGCCAGGCCACCGGCAGCGACTGCCCGCGCAGCGGCAGTTCACCAGCCTCGCCCGGGCGCAGCGGCGCCAGCGTCTCGGCGGCGACATAGCGCGACAGTTGCTGCGCCAGCCATTGCCGGTTCTCCAGCAGGAAGCGCTCGCCGGCGACCAGGCTGGCGCGCAGCGGCAGGGTCAGGCGCGCGCCGCGTTCGTCCACGCTGAGCTTGATGCGCCGCGCGCGCGGGTCGCGCACGCGCAGCACCTCGACTTCGCGCTCGTCCAACCGGAAGCGGACGAGGTCGCGTTCGACGGCCGCCGGGGGCGGCGCGATCAGGCGACGGAGCAGATCGGGCATGGGCACAGCATACCGCCGGTGCGGGTGCGCACGGTGACAGCCGCGTGCGGCCGCCTCCGCCGCGGCATCAGTCGGCCTTGCTCAGCTTCAGCGCCGCTTCCAGCAGCAGGAACAGGCGCCGCACCTCGGCGCTCATCAGCGCGAAGCGCGCGTCCAGCTCGGCGCGCACGCCGTCCTGGTCGGCATGCTCGAGCTGGTCCAGCGCGCCGTCGAGGAACTTCAGCTTGCGGATCACCAGATCGTCGCCGAGCACGAAGGACACGTGGTCGTCGAGCACCAGCGCCAGCTTGGTGACCTGCTTGCCCGCTTCCAGGTGCTTGTCGATCTCGTCGCAGCGCAGTTCCTGGTGCTGGCACTTGACCACCGCGCCGCCTTCGATCGGATCCTTCATCTCGCACTCTTCGCCCAGGCTCAGGCCTTCGGGCAGCGGTTCGCCGGCGATCCAGCCGGTGAGGATCGAGCGCGGCGCCACTTCGGCATTCAGCGGCAGCGCCGGGAAGCTGCCGAGCAGGCCGCGGATCTCCGACATCACGTTCTCGCCGGTCTTGCGGCTGGAGGTGTCCACGGCGACGTAGCCGTGCTGCAGGTCGAGCATGGCGTCGGTGCGCGAGGACTTGACGAAGGCACGCGGCAGCAGCTCATGGATCAGGTCGTCCTTGAGCCGCTTGCGGGCGCGGCCGCCGGGGCGCCGGCCTTCCTTCTCCTCGATCTCGGCGACCTTGCGCGCAAGCAGGTCGTTGACCACCGAGCCGGGCAGGATCTTGTCCTCGCCGCCGACGGTCAGCCACAGGAAATCGGCGATGCGGTGCGACAGCGCTTCCTGCTCGTCGCGGCCGAACGGGGAGATGAAGCCGCGCGAGCTCATTTCCAGCGGGCCGACCGACTTGAGCAGGGCCTCCGGCAGGAGCTTTTCGACCTCGGAGAAATCGAGCGTGGTGGGAAAGCGGAACAGGGTCAGATTGCGAAAGAACATTGAGCATCCAGCGGAAGGAAACGGAACGGTCCGGCGGCGTGCGCCGGGGAGCGGTGGCCATTGTCGCATCGTGCCCGCCCGGGTACCGCATCGGGCGGTTCAGCGAGGTGGGTCAGCCCGGCGCGTCGTCCGCCCAGGCACCGGCCGGCGCCATCGCGGCGCCGCCGAGCGCGGCGAAGTCGAACAGCGCGCGGTCGGCCAGTTGCGCCGGATGCACGTTGCCCAGCGCGCGGGCGATCTGCTCCACCCGCCCCGGATGCTCCCGGTCCCACTGCTGCAGCAGTTGCCCGACCTGGCGGCGCTGCAGCGTCTCCTGGCTGCCGCACAGCGTGCAGGGGATCAGCGGGAAGGCCTGCGCCTGCGCGTATGCGGCGATGTCGTCCTCGCGCACGTAGGCCAGCGGCCGGATCACCACGTGGCGGCCATCGTCGCTGCGCAGCACCGGCGCCATCGCCGCCAGCTTGGCGTGGAAGAACAGGTTCATGAAGAACGTGGCGACAATGTCGTCGCGGTGGTGCCCCAGCGCGATCTTGGTGAAGCCATTCTCCGCGGCGTAGCGGTACAGCGCGCCACGGCGCAGCCGCGAACACAGCGAACACAGGGTCTTGCCTTCCGGCACCACCCGGGTGACCACCGAATAGGTGTCCTGCTCGATCACATGCCAGGGCACGCCGCGCTGGCGCAGGTAGGTCGGCAGCACGTCGGCGGGAAACCCCGGCTGCTTCTGGTCCAGGTTCACCGCCACCAGCTCGAACGGCACCGGCGCCTTGCGCTGCAGCTGCAGCAGGATGTCCAGCAGGGTGTAGCTGTCCTTGCCGCCGGACAGGCACACCATGACCTTGTCGCCGGCGCCGATCATGCCGAAATCGGCGATGGCCTGGCCGACCTGCCGGCACAGGCGCTTGCCCAGCGTCGCGGCGTTGCGGGCGGCAGGCGGTGCGGGATCGGCGAGCGGGTGCAGCGGCGGCAGGGGCAGGGGCGAGGTCATCGGCGGTAGTGTAGTCGGCGTGGCTGGCGCAGCACCGCGCGGGCGGCGTTGCCGGTCATTCCAGTTCCGCCACCTCGACCGCCCCGAACGTGCTGGTCAGGCGGGCGATGACGGTGCCGAGGCAGCGCAGTCCCTCGCTGGTGTTCGCGCAAAAGGACAGGCCGTCTGCGGTGCAGCAGATCACCGCGTCCGGCATCGGTCGTGCCAGCGCGGCGGCGGCGCCGGCATCGCGCGCGTCTGCATCTTCCACGCCCGGCAGCTGGCCGATGGCTTGCCGTGTCTTTGCTGGATCGGCGCCGGCAAACCTCAGGCGATACTCATATCCCATGTGCTGCTCCGATTCGGGGCGGTGCCTATGCGGCGTGCGACGTCACCGCTTCGCGGGTGCGATGCTCGCGCAGAGCCTACACGCCAGTTTCGTAGTGCTGATGCGCGGTCGGAATGGGCCTTCGTACACCGCCGAGTCTTACGCGCCGACGCCGACCGGGTTTTGGGTCAGCGTACCGCTGCGGCGCCGCGCGCGGCTCCACGCCTCCGCTACACCGGACGGAAACGCGGCCCGCGGCCCACAAACATCCACACCGACGACAGCGTTATGGCGTCGTCCCCTGGTCCGTCGCAACGGAGATGGATGTGTGCGTCATCAGCGCATACAGTTCGGCCACCCGCTGCTCGGAGATCCCTTCACGCTGTTCGACCGCGAGCGGGTGCGCGGTTGGCTCCAGTTCGATCCATGGGCGAATGCCGTCGTTGCGCAGATGGACCTGCGTCTTGAGGCCGGCGGTCTCCGGATACGGCGACAGGCGTGTGTTCAGCCAGCCGAAGAACGGCCCCACATGCGCGCGCTGCGGCTGGTCGAAGCAGCGGACCCACTGCAGGTAGCTGGCTTCGCTGAGCGAGACCCACACGCCCCAGGAAAACGGCTCGGCGTGGCCATGCACGGGGATCTCGATGCAGCCGCGGACGAAGAAGTGAGCCTCGTCGATCACGCAATCGTCCGAGCCCAGCTCGCAGCGGGTGGCGCGCTGCGCCTCCGGAATCAGCGCATAGCTCTGCGGCGCCGCAACGCTGAAGCCGGGCATGCCTTCGTGGACCTGATCGCAGGCGCTGCAGGTGAAGCGGAACGTCATGGCTGGGGTCGAGGCGACAAGAAGGCTGACCAGTGTAGCCGCCTGCGGCATCGCCAGCCTCCGCGCGCGGCAGGCATCCGGCGACCCTGTTTTTGTCGTCATGCCGTGCTGGGACCGGCCCGCTACACTCGCCACTGGTCACCGACGCAAGGTCGCCCCATGTTCAAGAACCTCATCCCCAAGATCTTCTACGCGCGCATGCAGGACGGGCTGGACTTCTTCGTCGACGGCCTGGGATTCCAGGTGCTGTACCAGGACGCCACGATGGCGGTGATCGCACGCGACGGCGCCAAGGCCTATCTGGTGGAGAACGCCGAGTGGGCGGCGAAGGACCGGCCGGAACTGGGCATCGAAACCGACAGCATCGACACGATCTATGCCGAGTTGTCGGCACGTGCGCCGCAGTGGCTGCATCCGAATTGCCGTACCGTCGCGCTCAAGCCATGGGGCGCACGCGAGTTCGCGATGCTGGACCCCACCACGGTCTGCGTGGTGTTCCGCGAGTGGCCGGCGCAGCCGTAAGCGACAGCGACCCTGAGCGAACTGCGGATCGCGCATGCGCAAGAAACAGGATCTGCCGGAAAAGCCCTGCCTGCACTGCGGCCGGCCGTTCCGCTGGCGCAAGAAATGGGAGAAGGTCTGGGACGAGGTGAAATATTGTTCCGATCGCTGCCGTGGCGAGCGCAAGCGCGTGCGCGCGCCGGAGGCGCCGTGAGCCGCCGGGCCGTGCGCTGGCGCACCGCATGCCAGCAGGCGTGCCGCCCTGCGTGAGTCCCCTGCCCTCCACCGCCCACACCCTGCGCCTGGTGCTCGGCGACCAGCTCGATCCCGAGCACGCCTGGTTCGACGTGCGCGATCCCGGCGTGGTGTATGTGCTGATGGAAGTGCGGCAGGAGACCGACTACGTCCTGCACCATGCGCAGAAGATCCTGGCGGTGTTCGCCGCGATGCGCGACTTCGCCGGACATCTGCGCAGCGCCGGCCACCGCGTGCGCTACGTGGCCATCGACGATGCCAGCAATCGCCAGTCCATCCCCGCCAATCTCGGCGCGTTGATGGCGCACTACGGTGCGCAGCGCCTGCAGTACCAGGATCCGGACGAATGGCGCCTGGACCAGCAACTGCGGCAGTGGCGCGCGGCGCAGGCCTTCGTTGTCGAGGCGGTGGACAGCATGCACTTCTACACGCGCCGCGGCGAGCTGGCGGATTTTTTCCGCGGGCGCCCGCAATGGTTGATGGAGCACTTCTACCGGCACATGCGCAAGCGCCACCGCATCCTGCTGGCGGCGGACGGCACGCCCGAGGGCGGGCAGTGGAACTACGACCACGACAATCGCCAGCCCTGGCATGGCGAGCCGCCGCCACCGCCCGATGCGCGCCCGACCCACGATCACCGCGCGCTGTGGGCCAGCATCCAGGCCGCCGGCGTGGACAGTTTCGGTCAGCCGCAGGCAGAGGCGGTGCGCTGGCCGCTGAACCGCGCCGAGGCGCTGGCCTGCCTCGATCGCTTCATCGTCGACGCCCTGCCGCATTTCGGCCGCTATGAAGATGCGATGAGCACGCGCAGTCCGCGCCTGTTCCATTCGCAGCTTTCCTTCGCTCTCAACACCAAGATGCTGCGGCCGCAGGAAGTGGTGCAGCGCGCGCTGGCGGCCTATGGCGCCGGCGCCGCGCCGCTGGCGGCGGTGGAAGGTTTCGTACGGCAGATCCTCGGCTGGCGCGAGTACGTGCGCGGCATCTACTGGGCACACATGCCGGGCTATGAAGCGCGCAACGCGCTCGGCCACGACACGCCGCTGCCGGCCTGGTTCTGGACCGGCGAGACGCACATGCGCTGCCTGCAGCACGCCATCGGCCAATCGCTGCAGGATGCGTACGCGCACCATATCCAGCGGCTGATGGTCATCGGCAACTTCGCCCTGCTCGCCGGCCTGGATCCGGCCGCGGTGCACCGCTGGTACCTGGGCGTCTACATCGACGCGTTTGAATGGGTCGAACTGCCCAACACCGTGGGCATGAGCCAGTTCGCCGACGGCGGCCTGCTCGCGACCAAGCCCTACGTCAGCAGCGCGGCCTACATCGACCGCATGAGCGACTACTGCCAGGGCTGCCGCTACGATCGCAAGCAGAAGACCGGTTCGCATGCGTGTCCGTACAACGCGCTGTACTGGGACTTCTTCGCGCGGCACCAGGACACGCTGGGGCGCAATCGCCGCCTGGACGTGGTCTACCGCCAGCTCGGCAAGCTGCCGGCCACGCAACTGCAGGCTCTGCGCGCGCAGGCGCAGCAGTTGCGCGAACGTCTGGACACGCTGTAGCGCGGGCCGGTCACCGCGCCGCATGCACGCCGCGATCGGGTGCGGCACGGGAACGTGCCTTGCGACGCATTCAAACCGTGCCATGCGCCGCGTATCGGCACACTGTCGCATTAGCGGACCGTGCAATCGCGCGATCTGCTACCTGCGTTGTGGCCGCTCCACACGCGCTCAAGCACCCTGTGCCGCCGGTCAGCGCAGGCTGCCGGTTGCACTCGAGGTGTCAGCGACGTGGATGACAGTCGAATGACTGTTGTGCGTCGTGTTGTTCCCCCGCAACCCTATCGAGCATGATCATGACCACGACGTTCTCCCTCATCACCGGCGCACGCGCGCTGGGTGTCCTTGCCCTCATGACCACCGCCACGGCGATCGCTGCGGTCCCCGCGGCGCCGCAATGCAGCGTGCCGCAGGCCTGGGTGCTGCCGACCGCGACCACCATGGTCGGCAACGGTACGCAGGCCAGTTGCACCGCCAGCGCGCTGGCCTCCGCCGTCGCGCAGGGCGGCTACATCACCTTCAGCTGCGGCGCCAAGCCGACCAGCATCGCGGTCGACCGTTCGATCGTCATCGCGGCGGGGGCGCCCACCGTGATCGACGGCCAGGGCAGGATCACCCTGGACGGCCGCCAATCCGCCCGGATCCTGCTGGTCAATGCCGGCAGCGAGCTGTCGGTGCGCAACCTGAAACTGCAGAACGGCAGCTCCGTGCAGCCTGCATCGAACCAGGCCTACGACCCGGGCACCTGGGGCGGCGGCGCGATCAAGGTCGGCTACCGCGGCAAGCTGGAAGTCATCAACAGCCAGTTCCTGGCCAACCGCAGCAGCATCGGCGGCGGCGCCATCTTCGCCGGCAGCGACGCCGAGGTGACCATCGTCCGCAGCGGCTTCTACAAGAACAGCTCCTGGCTCGGCGGCGCCCTGTACACCCAGCTCAGCCGGCTGACCATCGTCGGTTCGGAATTCGCCAACAACCAGGCGATCAATGCGCCGCAAGGATTCCCCGATGCCGGCAATTTCGGCGGCGGCGGGGCGATCGACACCGACGGCGCATCGCTGGCCGGCTATCTCAAGGGTGGCGTCGGCAGTGGCGGCACGTTGGCGATGTGCGGCACCGTGGTCCGCAACAACGTCGCCGCCAACGGCTCCGGCGGCGCCACGTTGTGGGCATACGCGCCGGACACCATCGACGTGAAGTACTCCACCTTCGCCAACAACGTCGCCACTGGCGGCCCCGGCGGCGGCGCGCGCATCAGCATGGGCTTCACCGACACCTCGCACGCCGGCACCACCATCACCACGCCGGGGACCATCAGCGTCGCCGAGACCAGCTTCCTGTCCAACAAGGCCGAACAGGGCAACGCCGGCGCGCTGTACCTGGATTGCTATGGCGCCTGCGACGTCAGCAACAGCACCTTCTACGGCAACTCCGCCAAGGGCGTGGGCGCGGCCATCCAGCATGTCGGCTGGCAGCCGGCCAACGGCGACCAGGGCAGCCCCAGCGTGCGCTTCAACAACGTCACCTTCGCCGAGAACACGCCGTGGGTGACGCTGTTCGGCGACAGGTTCCACCTCCGCAACAGCATCCTGTATTCCAAGACCGAGCGCGTGTTCTGCAACAACCAGAGCAACACCGGCAACAACCTGATCGAGTATTCGGCCAAGGGCGCGGTGTGGCCGAATGCCTGCCTGGCCGCGGGCACCGTGAAAGCGGCCGATCCGTTGCTGTCGGCCCCCGCCAGCAACGGCGGGCCAACCCTGACCATGCTGCCTGCGGCCAACAGCCCGGCGTTGAATGCAGGCAGCGGCTGCACCGCCATCGACCAGCGCGGCAATCCCCGCAATACCGCGGTGTGCGATCTCGGCGCGGTGGAGGTCAAGTAGGCCGATTCACGGTCATGACGTGCATGGCACCGCGCGGTCGCGCCGGCTTGTCCGGTGCGACCGCGCGCTCTGCATGCGCCGCAGCTTGTCCGGTGCGCCTGACGACGTGGGCCAGGCGACGGCCGATGCCGCGCAAACAGCGCCGTTGCAGGCATGACGCGCGTTGTGGTGTGCGCCAACAACGCCGTTCGCGACTGTCGCGCGCGCTGCGGACGATACGGTGGCGTATCTGCTTTCCTGGGCATCGGCGGTGCCGCGCGGTGATGCGACGCCAGCGACATCTGCGCCTGCGAATGTCCGGATTTGGGACCTGGGTCGCTCGCTTGGGGTCAAGTTCGCGGGGTTGAGACCGATAGAGGTACCCCCCTCGCGAGTCCCCCCGATGCATTTCTTTCACTCCTTCAAGGTGAGTCAGCGCCTTGCGCTGTCGTTCGGCCTGCTGATCGTGCTGCTCGGCGCATCCTCCACCTTGGCGCTCTATCAGTTCCACAACGTGCGCCAGGCGGTCGACAAGATCGTCCACGAGAACAACCTGAAGACCGAACTGCTGTACACCATGCTGCGCAACAATATGAGCGCAGAGCGTTACCTGCGCGACATGATGCTTTCGCCGGCCGACAAGCGCCCGGCGCTCGCCGCCAAGATCCAGGAGATCCGCGTCGACAACGATCGCCGTCGCAAGGCCCTGGACGCCCTGCCGGGCACGCCGGCAGGTCTTGCCATGCGCAAGGAGATCCATGACGCGCAGGCAGCCGCACGGTCGGTCAACAGCCGGGTGCTGGCGCTGGCCAGTTCCGGCGAGATCGAGGCGGCCAGGCAACTGCTGTACGGCGATGCGGCGCCGTTGCTGGCGCGGCGCGTGCAGGTGATCCAGAACGCGGTCGATCTGCAGATCCGGCAGAACGCGCTCAGTTCCGACGAGATCCAGGCGGCCCTGCTGTTCAGCAATCGTGCCTTGATCGGGTTCGGCCTGCTGGCGGCGGTGCTCGGCGCGATCTTGAGCGTGCTGATCACCCGCAGCCTGGCCGGGCCGCTCGGGCGCGCGACGGAGATCGCCGAATCCATCGCCCAGGGCCGGCTGGACCATCGGATCCCGCCGCAGCCCAAGGACGAGACCGGCCGTCTGCTGACCAGCATGGACCGCATGCAGGCGCAGTTGCAGGCGGTGATGGCGGCGCAGTCGCAGGTGGCCAGGCATCACGAGCACGGCGACGTCAGCCGGCGCATGGACGAGCACGCGTTTCCCGGCGAGTACGGGCGCATGGTGCGGGAGAGCAATGCGTTGCTCGACATGCATGTGAGCCTCCAGCAGCGCCTGCTCGAGATCATGGGACGCTATGCGATCGGTGACCTGTCGCAGGACATGGATCGCCTGCCCGGCGAGCAGGCCGCGCTCACCGAGACCATGGACCAGGTCAAGCGCAATCTGTCGGCGATGAATGCCGAGATCGGGCGACTGGTCGACGCCGCGGCCGCCGGCGACTTCGCCGTGCGCGGCGACACCGCGCGCTTCCAGTACGACTTCCGCGAGATGGTCGAGGGGTTGAACCAGTTGATGGCGACCACCGACGGCAATCTGCAGGCCCTGTCCAAGCTGCTGCAGGACATCGCGAGCGGCGACCTGACCACGCGCATGGAGGGTCAGTTCCAGGGCGTGTTCGCGCAGATGCGCGAGGATGCCGATGCCACCGTGGCCCAGCTGACCGGGATCGTTGGCCGCATCCAGCATGCGTCCGGGCAGATCACCGGCGCCGCCGGCGAGATCGCTGCCGGCAACGCAGATCTCTCGCGTCGTACCGAGCAGCAGGCCGCCAGCCTGGAGGAAACCGCCGCCTCGATGGAGGAGCTGACCTCCACCGTGCGCCAAAATGCCGAACGCGCCAGCCAGGCCAACCAGTTGGCCATCGGCGCGACCGCGGTGGCGTCGCAAGGCGGCACGGTGGTGGCCCAGGTCATCGACACGATGAACGGCATCCAGACCTCGTCCAGGCGGATCGCCGACATCACCAGCGTGATCGACGGCATCGCCTTCCAGACCAACATCCTCGCCCTGAACGCGGCGGTGGAAGCCGCGCGTGCCGGCGAGCAGGGCCGCGGCTTTGCCGTGGTCGCCAGCGAAGTGCGAGTGCTGGCGCAGCGCTCGGCCGAAGCCGCCAAGGAGATCAAGCAGCTGATCGACGACTCGGTGAGCAAGGTGGACGCAGGCTCGCTGCTGGTCAACAGCGCCGGCAGCACCATGCACGAGATCGTCGCCAGCGTGCAGCGCGTGACCGACTTCATGACCGAGATCTCGGCCGCTTCGCAGGAGCAGTCGAGCGGCATCGAGCAGGTCACCCAGACCATCACCCACATGGACCAGGCCACCCAGCAGAACGCCGCCCTGGTGGAAGAAGCCGCGGCGGCGGCCCAGGCGATGGAAGAGCAGGCGATCCAGCTCGGCGAGGCGGTGACGCTGTTCCGCGTGGCGGGCAGCAACGGCGACATGCCGGCGCGGAGCCAGGCCAAGCCCTTGGGCACGGCCGGTACCTCGACCTCGCGGCGTGGTCCGCGTCAGGCGGCGCCGTTACTGGTCGAACACGCCTGCTAAGGGCGTAGAGACGGCGCGCGCCGCTGACCGTAGCGCGCGCGCCGTGCCTCTCCGCGGGTTCCCCGGGGAGAAGGCTGCACGGCGTATGTTCGCAGCGCGGAATCGTGGTCCGCAACGACACCGCCGCCAACGGCTCCGGCGGCGCCACGCTGTGCGCGGTTGAACGTCCATCATCAGACCGCGTGGTGGAAGCGCGACGTCAGCCAACAGAATGAGAGGAACACCACCAGAACGGCCGTGCCGGCGACGTGCCATGGCCTGCAGGTCGTCTTCAGGATCAGCCAACGCGCACCGCAGTAACTCAACAACACGCCGACACTCGCGATGATGGGTGTCGTCACGGCGGACCATTCGCCACGGCGATCGTGGGCCAGCTCGATCAGGCCGCTACGCGATGCGAGTTCGTTCAGGACCGCGCCCAGTATCCAACTGCCGGACACGAGCAACAGCCAGCCGAAGACGGTCCTCATCAAGCGCTGATCCCTGGAAAAATCCCGGGCATCAGTCTAATCCCAAGGTCGGCAGCGACAGCAGCGTCACGATGAACGCGTAGAGCAGATCGACGGCCCTGCTACAGTGCGCGCGGCATGCGCCGAAGACCGCAGGAGCGACCGTGAACGAATCCGACGCCTACGTGTACGACGAGATCCGCAAATGGGTCTGGTCCGGCTTCTATTCCCAGGACGAGATCCAGGAGATGATCGAGGACATCATCGAGGAGGACTGCGATGAGGCGATGCTGCGCGCCTCGGTCGCCAGCCAGTGGCAGGCCAAGCAGCAGGCGGAGCAGACCTGGCCGGCGCAGACCGATTGCGATCGGCTTGAGGCGCTGTTCGAGCGGCTGCACGAGGTCGGCATCTGCGCGCTGGCCAATGCCGGCTACACCATGTCCGACGGTCACGTCGAAGTGAACCAGGCGGTGGCCGACACGCCGGACCGGCGCTACCACGGCTATTGCTTCTATCACGGCCAGGACATGGAGCGTGCCATCGATGGTGGCGGGCTGATGCTGGCGTTCGGCGATCTCGAAGGGCGTGAGGAGGCGGATCAGGCGGTCGGCCAGCAGGTCGCCGCGGCGTTGCGTGCGGCGGGCTTCACCGTGGACTGGGATGGCACGCCGCGCAAGCGCATCGACCTGCCCGGCTTCGTCTGGCAGCGGCGCGCCGACTGGGACTGACGCGCCAGCGCAGCGGCGGGCTGCGCGACCCTGGTGCGCTGGCTACAATCGCACACCCAAGCCTGGCCGCGCTGCGGTGCGCGGCAGGCGCTCGACGGAGAGGCGTTTCATGGAGCGGATGTTTCATCGCAATGGCCGCCGGTCGCGGCGCGCAGCCGGCATGCGCCCGGCGCCGCGCGCGGCCCTGCTGCTGGCCACCGCGCTGCTGGCAGCCTGTGCCGGCGCGCATTCCTCTTCCCCCTCGATCACCCCTGCACACACGGAGCGGACCATGTCGGAGATGACGCCAGAGCAGCTGGCACAAGGCGTAGTACGGTTGATCCTGGCGATCGGCGGCAGGCAGGATCTGGTCGCCGCGCAGGTCGCGGCGCAGACGGGTCTGCAGGTCGAGGACGAAGGCGGGCATGCGTTCAGCGCGTCCGGCACGCTCGCCGGCGGTGGCGGCTACACGCTGGAATCGGTCGCCGATGCCGACGCTGCCCCGCCGTCGCGGCTGGACCTGCGCTTTACCCCCGCGCCGGGCGCGGCGCCGGCGCAGTGCACGCAATCGTTGGACGCGTATCGCCAGGCACTGGTCGCGGCCGGCTTTGTGCCGCGCTGGATCGCACCGCCACGTCAGGGCAGCGCCGGTCGCTGGCATTTCGAGCGCGGCGCGGTCGCGGTGTACGCCTTCGTCGGCAAGGACGCCGGCGAGCACGATGCGCAGGCGTGCGTGGAGATGCTGCAGATCCTGGTCGACGGCTAAGGAGCGCGGAGATGGCACACGACGACGAACGCCTGAAGGGCATGGTCGACACCTTCGCGCAGGCGCATCCGAAGGAAGGCCAGGCGCTGCGGCAGATGCTGGACAACACGCCGGAGCTGCGCTCGCGCGTGGAGCAGGCGATCGGGCAACAGCAGCTGTCGGGCTTTGCGCCCAGTCCCGAGGCGGGCACCGGCGCGTACAGCCCGCGCACCGGGCAGATCGAGTTGCCGATGGACGTGCTGGCCACGGCCAGGATGAACGCGCCGCGCGACGATTCGGCCAATACCGCCCGCATCGTGCTGGGCCACGAGATCGGCCATGCCATCAACAAGGCCGCCATCGACCGCAGCGATGCCGCGTTCGCCGCCAAGGTCGACGGCATCGCCGCCTCGCCCTCGCCGCACGACTACACCACCACGCTCAAGGCCTACGGGCAGGAACAGCGCACCCGCGAGGCCAAGGACGAGATCGCCGGGGTCAACACGCTGGCCGACTACGTCACCCGCAACAACCCCAAGGCCACGCTCAAGGACCTGTACAACGCCAGCAGCGAGATGGCGAGCTACATCGACAAGCACGGCGTGGGCAGCAAAGCCACCTACACCGCCAAGGACGGGCTGAGCTTCGGCAAGGATCTGAAGATCGACGCCGACAATCCGCGCAACGTCGAGGCGATGGGCAAGCTGTTCTACGACGCGCGCGGCTATCCGCAGAACTATGGCGAGCGCGCGCTGGCGCAGATCGCCGATGCCGAGGACCGGGCGCAGGCGCAGCACCCCGAGCGCACGCCGCCGGTGGTGCATGCCGACCTGAAGGCGCTCGGCATCGATGCCGCGCAGGTGCCGGGCGATGTGCTGCCGGCGGGATTCCGCGATGGCTCCGCACCGGCGCCGACACCCGAACCGCCTGCGCCGCGCGCCAGCGAGCCGACTGCCGCGCCGGGTGCCGCAGACCGCGCCCTGCACGAGCGGGTACGCAACGGCGTGGCCCAGGCCGAACAGGCGATCGGCAAGGGGTGGGACGACAACAGCGAGCGCATGACCGCCAGTCTGACCCTGTTGGCCAGGCAGAACGGCTTCAGCGAGCGCGACCAGCTGGCGGTGGGCTTCAACCGACCGACTGCTTCCTACCAGGGCGGCGAACTGGCGTTCGTGTACCGCAGCGGCGGCGATGTCTCGCCCGATCCCTACGCCAACCGCGCGCACATGCCGACCAGCGAGGCGATCGCGCGGCCGGCGCAGGAGACCTACCAGCAACTGCAGCAACTGGGGGCGCAGCAGGGGCAGGCGCAACGCCAGGCGCAGGAGCAGGAACAGGCGCTGCAGGCGTCGCAACAGGGCCCGACGCGGAACGATCCGCCGCAGGTGCTGAGCCGCTGAGCGCAGCAGGGCGGCAGCGCGCGCGGTACTGCCGCCTCGGTGGGCCATGGTCGTGGCAGGCCGCGGCCACGGCGCGCCGCTCGCGCCGCCTCCCATCGCGTCGGGAGCGCGGCGCCAGGGCACACTGGGCTTACGGCTGCCAGACCAGGTTCTGGGTCTTCGGGTCGGCGGTGACCTTCTCAACCTTGCCGGTGCCGTCGAAGGACACCTGGAACTCGTTGAAGCTGTCGAGCCAGTAGCGCCACAGCGGCGCATCCAGGCTCGGGTTCTCGCTGGTGATCGGATAGCCCAGCGCCATCAGCACCTGTTCGCGGGTCATGCCCTTGGTCACGCGGTTGGCGGTGATCGCCTCGCGGATCTTCGGCGGGTAGGCCGCCAGCTTTGCCTTGGGATCCTGCGCGACCACGTAGCGCTGGGCAAAGGCCTCGTTGCCCAGGTCGCGGCTGTAGTCGTTGCCGATCGACTGCTTCTTGCCGTCGATCAACACATTGACCCGGTAGCGACCGTAACCGGTCACCTGCACCGGCGTGCCGGCCGGAATCACCTGCTTGCCGTCTTCGGCGTAGTTGCTGTCGCTGATCCAGCTGCCGTCGCTGCGCATGTTGCAGCACAGGAAGCCGGAGAACTTGGGATCGGCCGCCGCGGCCAGGTGCGGCAGGGCTGCCGCCAGGGCGAGGGCGAGAACGAACGGGGAACGGAACGAACGCATGGCTGACTCCTTTCGGCGCGGCGATCCTGCCGCGGGTGGCACGAGGGTGGGAGGGCGCCGCCTCCGCCGCGGCGCCCGCGCGCATTGTGCCGGCTGGCCCGCGCCCCGGATAGCGGCGCGTTGCACGGTGACGGCGGACCGCCGGCCTGTGTATGCTCGAACCTCGTGGACACCCTGACGCCCGCCGAGATCTCCCTGCGCATCGACGCCCTGCGTCGCGAGCACCGCGCGCTCGACGAACAGCTGCAGCGCATCCCGGCCAATCTGGACGACGAGCTGGAAGCCAAGCGGCTGAAGAAGCGCAAGCTGCAACTGAAGGACTGCATCATGCGTCTGGAGCATCTGCTGATCCCCGACGAACCGGCGTGAGCGCGGCGACCTTCTTCAGCGTCGGCCATTCCACGCGCAGCCTGGAGACCTTCCTGCAGATCCTGCAGGGCGTCGGCGTCACCCGCCTGGCCGACGTGCGCGCGTTTCCATATTCGCGGCGATTCCCACAGTTCGACGGCAGCGCGCTGGCGCCGGCGCTGGCCGCGGCAGGCATCGCCTACCGGCACTTCCGCGCCCTGGGCGGGCGTCGCGGCAGGCAGCCGGGGGTCGATCCGCAGCGCAACGGCCACTGGCGCAGCGTCGGCTTCCACAACTACGCCGACTACGCGCTGGGCGCCGAATTCGCCGAGGCGCTGGCCGAGTTGCAGGCCTTCGGCGAGGACGGCGCGTGCGCGATCATGTGCGCCGAGGCGTACTGGCGGCAGTGCCACCGCCAGATCGTCTGCGACCACCTGCTGCACCACGGCCACCCGGTGGTGCACCTGATCGACATCGGCCGCCAGGAGCCGGCGACGCTGAATCCGGCCGCGCGCAGCGATGCGCAGGGGCAGCTGGTCTATCCGCCGGATGCGGCGGATGCCGGACCGCGCACCGGGGACCTGTTCGACGCCTGAGCGGTGCTGACAGCGCGATTGGTGCGTCGCCACGCTCCAGCGGCGGCGTCAGGCTCAATGCGTCGGGACCGACGGCACCGTGACCGCATTGCTGCGCGGCGTATCGTCGGTGCCGACGAGGGCGGCAGTGCTCTGCCCAGGCGTACCGTCCTCGGAGGCGGCGAGCAGGCGCAGGGGCTGGCCGCGGTAGCGGTACTCCAGCGCCTGCTGCAGCTGATCCAGCCGCACCACCCGCGCGCAAAGCGCCTGCGCCTTGGTCTCGATCCCCTTGCTGCGCGCATCCAGCCGCGCCTCGAGGGCGGCATCCATGCGGTCGGCGCGGTCGCCGATGGCGTCCCCACGGCCCGTCATGACCTGCCAGAGCACGTGACGGGTGATGCTGCCCACGAAGCTCTCCGCCTGCGTCTCGACGTAGTCCTCGAACCGGTCGTCGAACGCCTCCTGGTCCCAGCGCCCCTTGCCGAGCGTGCCATCGACGTAGGCATTGGCGTGCGTGCGCAGCCGTTCGATCTTGCGCGCGTTGCCGGCGCTGCCGGTCAGCATCTCCACCACCGAACCGAGCACGTCGTAGCTGAGATCGACCACCTCGTGCGAGAGGTCGGCCACTTGCGGCATCAGCGCACGGGTTTCGCGTTCCATCTCCAGCAGCCGTTGCGCATCGGCGTCGCCGATCTGCTGCACCCGGTGATCCACGCTCAATTCGCCGGCATGGAAGAAGATCTCGCGCGGCCCATCGCCGTCGCTGCGGGTCAGCCAGATGCCGCCCGTGTCGGCGAGCACGTTGAACGGCGTGCTCAGGCCGCACTGGCGCGAGGACACCTGCGGCCGATGGTCGTGCTTGCCGCCGTCATCGTCCTGGTCGGCCCACGCGAGGCCGCTGGAGCCGGCAAGCAGCAACAGAGCGAAGAGAGGAGCTGTGCGCATCGCCGGAACCCGCAGCAGGGAGTTTCAAGCATGCTCGGGCCGCACCGGCCCACGGTCGCGTGTCGGAAGTCACTGTGCCGCGCGGCAGTGATAGCGGGGCGCCCTTGTGTCTGGCGCGTCGCCACGCGCCGCGCCGCAGTGATACCAGGGCGCCCTTGTGTTTGGCGCGTCGCCACGCGCCAGAATGCCACCGCGCGGCGGTCGGAGGTGGGCGTTTCCTCAATCCTGCGGAACCGGGGGCTCCTCGACCTTGGCCGCTTCCGGGCTGACCCGCTCGATGGTGTGGCGCAGTTCGCGGCCAAGGATGAACTTGGCATCCTTCGCCCACGCATCCAGCCGCTCGTCGAACACCAGCTTGCTGTTCGCGTCCGGCCACACCAGCTTCAGTTCGCGCAGTTTCTGGATGAAGCCGCGGAACAGGGTCTTGTCGAAGAACTCCGGCGCAGCCGGCGCGTACAGCAGGCTCAGGCGTTGCGCGGCCTGCTGGCACAGGCTCTCCAGTTCGCCGGCGCCGAGCTTGCCCGGGCCGTTCTTCACCAGCACCGAGATGGCGATGTAATAGCGCTCGAACGCCTGTTGCAGCGAGTGGCCGATGGCGCGCAGGCGGAACACTTCGTCGGTCTGCCCGGTGTTGCGCGCCAGCACGCTGCCATCGTCCTCGGCGAGCTGCAGCAGCAGGCCTTCGCGCACGAACACCTCGATGGTGCGTTCGATGCGCTCGGCGAACTGGTCCTCGCTCCACGGCAGGAACAGTTCCGCCTGCAGGAACGGGTACACGGTGCGGCCCAGCCGCAGCAGGCCGGCGCGGCTCATGCGGCGGTTGTTCTGGAAGCAGCAGGCCACCCACGAGGACGCAGTGAACAGGTGCAGCACGTTGTTGCGGAAGTAGCTCAGCAGCACCGCGTTGTCGCCGTTGACGCTGAGCACGTCGCCGAGCGGATGCGGCGTGCGGGTCAGCACGTTGATCTCCTCGGCGTGGGCGATGATGCGCTCGGGCGAGTGCGGGGTCACCGTGACCCGGTCCGAGTACGGCAGTTCCGCCAGCAGCTTCTTGCACAGTTCGATCTGCGCGATCAGGTCGGCCTCGCCCATGGCGTGCTTGGGCGTGGACAGCAACGCCAGCGCCAGCAGGTTGACCGGATTGACGTCGGCGGCGGCGTTGATGTGCACCTGGATCTGCTGCGCCAGCGCATCGACGGTGCCGTTCAACCAGGCCGGCTTCTCGTCCTCGCCCAGCGGCTGGCCGTCCCATTCCGGCGCGCGCTGCGCCAGCACCTGGCTCAGCGGGATCGGCTCGCCGAAGTTCACCACCACCTGGCCGTAGTTCTGCTTGAGCACCTTGGGGATGCCCCACAGCAGCGCCCAGATCGATTCCTTCTCCTTGGGCCGGCCGCTGAGTTCGTCGAGGTAGCTGTTGCCTTCCATCAGCTTCTCGTAGCCGACGTAGATCGGCTGGAACAGCACCGGCTTGCGCGGCTGGCGCAGGAACGCGCGCAGGGTCATCGCGATCATGCCGCCCTTGGGCTGCAGCAGGCGGCCGGTGCGCGAGCGTCCGCCTTCGACGAAGTACTCGATCGAGTAGCCGCCGGCCACCAGTTGCGCCACGTACTCGCTGAGCACCGCCGAGTACAGCGCATTGCCCTTGATCGAGCGGCGGATGAAGAACGCGCCGCCCTTGCGCAGCAGGGTGCCGACCACCGGCAGGTTGAGATTGATGCCGGCCACGATGTGCGGCGGCACGATGCCGCGTTCGTACAGCAGGTAGGACAGCAGCAGGTAGTCCATGTGGCTGCGGTGGCTGGGCACGTAGATCACTTCGTGCCCGGGCGCGGCGTCCTTCAGCTTGTCCAGGTGGTGGACCAGCACGCCGGCGTAGATGCGGTTCCAGACGTGGGTCAGCAGGAAGCTGGCCGAACGCACCACCGGGCTGGAATAGTCGGCGGCGATCTCCCAGGCGTAGGCGTGCGCCTTGCGCCAGGCGTCCACCGGCTTGCTGTTGTCGCGCTTGGCCTGCGCGGCGATCGCCTCGCGTACCGGCTCGGCCGCCAGCACCTGGTCCACCAGCAGGCGCCGGGTCGACAGGTCGGGGCCGATCACCGCCTCGCGGATGCGCCGGAAATGGGTGCGCAGCACGCGCTGCAGCTTGCGCACGGTGCGCTCGGGCGGCAGCCCTTCCTCCACCGTCTGCCGCATCGACACCGGCGGGGCGAAGCGCACGATGGTGCTGCGGCCGTTGAGCAGCACGCCGAGCAGGCGCCGGAAGCTGCCCACCAGCGCCCAGTTTTCCGAGAACAGCACGGCGAACCAGCCGCTCTGCTTGTCCGGGGCGCGGCCGACGAAGATCGACACCGGCACCAGGTGGATGTCCAGCTCCGGACGCTCGCGATGCGCCTGCAGCAGCTTGGCCAGCGAATCGGAGTGGGTCTTGGCGCCGCGCTGTTCCGGCAGCAGCGCGTGGTTGCTGCTGCGCCGGGACAACGCCAGGTAGGCGCGCTTGCGCCCCAGCGGGTCGCCGGGCAGCGGCACCAGCGGCGAGGGCAGGCCGGATTCGCGGCAGGCCTTGTCCAGGATCAGCGCGTTGGACAGGCCGTAGTCCTCCAGCACGTACACCACCGGGCGGCCGTCGTTGTACTGGCCGGGCTCGGCCGGTTCGATCTTCAGGCCCAGCCAGGGATCGGCCAGGCGGCCGAGCAGGCGCGCCCACAGCGGACCCTTGCCCTGGCGCGCGGCGGGCGCGGCCACGGGCAGGGTGGAGGGGACGACGGTCGAAGAGGGCGCGGCGCCGGGGTCGGCGGGGGACGCGTCGGCGGGCGCACGGGCCGCGTCGGCCGCGCGTGCGGCCGCGGCGTCGTCGGGGAACGGGAGGGGATTTTGTTCTGGCATCGGGGCCATTATCGCTTAGCCGGCGGAGCGGGGTCGGCGGCGGGTGCCGCGGCCGCGGCGGCGGTGCCGGCGCTGGCCGCCAGCAGCGCATCCACCTCGCTGAGGGTGTCGCGCAGGTACCAGTGCCCGTCGCGGCGCACCAGCACCGCGGTGGTGTCGATCTGTTCGCCGTCCAGCGGGTACTGGATGCGCACCACCGCTTGGTCGCCCTGCTGGTTCACCAGGCCGGTGCGCAGCGCGCCGGCGCTGGCGTCCAGGTCCAGGCCGTAGTCGGCCAGCACCGCCTTGAGGTCGGCCAGGAACGGGCCCAGCCGGCGCAGGCTGTCGTCCATGCCGAGGGTGCGCAGGTCGGCATCGCTGCGCACGCCGGTGCGGCGCGCGCTCGCGCACAGCCGCGCGAGCGCCGCCTGCGCGCGTTTGCGCTCGGACAGCGGCGCGCGCGCGGCCCAGGCGCTCAGCGCCTGCACCAGTTGCACGTAATGGCCGCGCTGCTCGGGCGTGTAGTGGCCCTGATTGCGCAGGAACTGCACGCCGAACAGGCCCAGCGAGTGCGCCGCCTGCTTCAGGCTCGCCGCCTGGCCGCCGAACTGCGCGTCGAAGGCGCGCTGCAGCTGGCGCTCGGCGTCCGGCGCGGCGAGGGTGTCCAGTACCTCGGGCAGGCGTTCGGCCAGCGGCAGTTCGGTCAGCGGCCAGCGGCTGCGGTCTTCGCTCCAGGCCTGCTGCAGGCGCTGGTACTGGGCCGGCGGCACCGCGGCCTGGGCGTAGCCGAGCAGGTCGTTGCGCTGCAGCGCGCGCGCCAGCGTGCGCACCGCGGCGGCCGGCTCGGCGCTGGCGCCGGGCAGTTCGGCGGGCGTGCGCTTGCATCCGCCCGCGGCCAGGGCGAGCATCGCCAACAGCAGGACGCACAGCGCGCGCGAGGAGATGACCCGGGTCGGGCAGGACGGCATACGGTGCGGGCTCGTTCCCCAAAACGTCCCGCATCTTGCTGGGCGCGGGCGATTCCGGCAAGCCGGGCGGGGGTGTGGCGCGGGGAGCACTGGCAGGCATCCAGGGGGCTGGGCTTGTCGCGGCAGGACATTTCATGACCCGGCGTGGGACGGTCGGGACAGGCATGTCGGCGTATGACCAGACGTGCCAGGGGATTGCACATGTTGCAACGCATCATGTAACCGCTTGCAGTTGCTGCTAACGTCCGCCCACCTCGATTGAGGCGGTGCTGGCCGGGGGACCCAGTGCGATATTCGTCAGAGATCATCCGAGTGCTCGGTCACGGTGGCGCGCGCCGCTGCGCCTGGGTGTTGTCTGCAGTCCTGTGCGGACTTGCGATGACGGCCCCGGTGCAGGCGCAGGACGGCCGCCTGCC
The DNA here is from genome assembly GCF_017746095.1 of Xanthomonas sp. D-109. Taxonomy (NCBI): domain Bacteria; kingdom Pseudomonadati; phylum Pseudomonadota; class Gammaproteobacteria; order Lysobacterales; family Lysobacteraceae; genus Xanthomonas; species Xanthomonas sp. D-109. The sequence continues at coordinate 187,792 of NZ_JAGHWV010000006.1, read as the reverse complement.
GCCGCGTGCGCAATGGCAGGCATCCAGTTCCTCCAAGCAGGTCAAGGCGCAGGCGATCGGCTATCTGATCGACGGCGACGCCAGCACCCGCACTGCCGGCGCCTTCAGTCCCGGCCACTGGTTCCAGATCGATCTGGGCCGCGCCGCGCAGGTCGGCGGCGTGCGCCTGCAGTGGGACACCTCCAATCCGGAGGGCTTCCTGCTGCAGACCTCGCGCGATGGCCAGCGCTGGGACACGGTCTACACGATGACCGATTCGCTGGGCGGCACCGAGACGGTGTTCTTCGCGCCGCAGCTGGCCCGCTACCTGCGCCTGGCCGCGCCCGCGCGCAGCGCCGACTGGGGCGTGTCGATCTACGAGATGCAGCCGCTGGGCGCCGACGCTGCGCAATTGCGTGGCGTGTCCGCAGCCGACGCTGCGGCGCTGTGGCAGGGCGGTGCGGCGGTGGCGATGCCGGGCAAGGGCGCGCAGGCGCGGCAACTGGACATCGCCTTCCCGCGCGCGTTCGACAGCGCCGGCCTGATCGTCGAGTTCGCCGGCGCGCATGGCGCGGCGCAATTGCAGGCGCAGGATGCCGCGGGCCGTTGGCGCACGCTGGCCGACGATCCGCAGGCCGGCGACAGCGACAGCGCCTACCTGGCCGGCACGGCGCCGCTGCCGGTGCGCGCGCTGCGCCTGCGCGTGGACGCCGCGCCCGGTGGCGTCGCACCAACCCTGGCGCGCCTGCGCCTGCTGGGGCCGAAGGCGGTGATGACGCCGATGAAGCGCTACCAGGTCGCCGCGCAGCGCGGCGCCACGCGCGTGCTGTTCCCGGCCTCGCTGCACATGCAGCAGACCTACTGGACCGCGGTCGGCATCCACGCCGGCCGGCAGAAGTCGATCTTCGACGAATACGGCAACCTGGAGGCGTGGAAGGGCGCGCCGCTGGTGCAGCCGCTGTGGCGCGACGTGTCCGGCACCGCTGCCGGGGCCGACGGCCATGCCCTGACCCACGCGTTGCGCGATGGCTGGAAGCCGATGCCGTCGGTGCGCTGGTCGCCGCAGCCGGGGCTGGAACTGCGCAGCGAGACCTTCGCGATCGAACGCGGCGGCCAGCCGGTGACGCTGCTGCGCCATCGCCTGCGCAACATCGGCACCACGCCGGTCAGCGGCACCCTCTCTCTGCTGGTGCGGCCGATGCAGATGAATCCGCCGTGGCAGAACGGCGGCCTGTCGCCGATCCACGATATCGCCGTCGACGGCGGCACCGTGCAGGTCGACGGCCGCGCGCTGCTGACCTCGCTGAGCACGCCCAGCGGCGGTGGCGCCGAGGCGTTCGGCGCGAACGGCGCCACCGAGATCACCCGCCATGTCGCCGCCGGCACGCTGCCGGCGCAGCACCAGGCGCACGACGCCGACGGCCTGGCCGCGGCGATGCTGACCTACACGGTGCGCCTGGCGCCGGGTGCGCAACAGGACGTGGTGCTGGCGTTCCCGCTGGGCACTGCCAGCGCCGACGCCCAGGGCCGCCTGCCGCCGGCGCCGCCGCTGGACCGCGACGCCCTGCTCGCCGCCGGCCGTGGCGACGCGGGCCGCAGCTTCGACGCGCTGGCCGAGCAGGTCTCCGCGGACTGGCAGCAGCGCCTGGGCAACGTCGGCCTGCGCCTGCCCGACGCCAGCCTGGTGGACATGCTGCGCGCGCAGGCCGCCTACATGCTGATCAACCAGACCGGCCCGGCGATGCAGCCGGGGCCGCGCAACTACAACCGTTCCTTCATCCGCGACGGCATGGCCACCTCGGCGATCCTGCTGCGCATGGGCCAGGCGCAGGTCGCACGCGACTACCTGCAGTGGTACAGCGACCATGCGGTGCACCCGAACGGGCTGGTCTCGCCGATCCTCAACGACGACGGCAGCGTCAACGACGGTTTCGGCTCGGACCTGGAGTACGACAGCCAGGGCGAGTACATCGCTCTGGTCGCCGACGTGGCGCGGCTGGACGGCGGCCCGGAGAGCGTGCGCGCCTACCTGCCGAAGGTGAAGCTGGCGATGCAGTTCCTGCAGGAGCTGCGCGAGCGCACCCTGGTGCCGGGCTACATGGCCGAGCAACCCGCGCCGGAACGCTTCCGCGGCATCCTCGCCCCGTCGATCAGCCACGAAGGCTATTCCAGCCCCACCCATAGCTACTGGGACGACTACTGGGCGCTGAAGGGCTGGCACGACGGCGCCTGGCTGGCCGAATCGCTGGGCGATGCCGCCACCGCGGCCTGGGCGCGCGAACAGTACGCGGCGCTGCGCACCTCGCTGGCCACCTCGATCCGCGCCACCATGGCGTGGAAGGGCGCGGACTACATTCCGGCTGCGGCCGACCTGGGCGACGGCGATCCGACCAGCGTCTCCATCGCCCTGGATCCCACCGGCCAGCAGGACCTGCTGCCGGATGCGGCGCTGCGCACCACCTTCGCGCGCTACCTGGAAGACGTGCGCCAGCGCAAGCAGCCCAATGCGCTGTGGGCCTACACCCCGTACGAGATGCGCAACGTGCTGACCTACGTGCATCTGGACCAGCCGCAGGTGGCCGACGAACTGCTGCAGGACCTGCTGCGCGACCGCCGCCCGTTCGAATGGCAGGTGCTGGCCGAGGTGGTGCAATCGCGGCTGCGCTTCCCGCGCTACCTGGGCGACATGCCGCATACCTGGATCGGCGCCGAGTACGCGCGCACGCTGTTCGGCATGCTCATGCACGAGGGCGACGACGCGCTGGTGCTGCTGCCCGGCGTGCCGCCGGCCTGGCTCGCCGACGATGGCCTGGCCGTGCAGCGCCTGCCCACCGCCTACGGCACGCTCGGCCTGCGCGCGCGCCAGCGCGACGGGCGGCTGCGCGTCGAACTCGACAGCGGCCTGCGCGCCGGCACCGCCGTGCGCGTGGTCTGGCCGACGCGCACGCGGCCGACCCAGGTGCGCGTGGACGGCCGCCGGATCGACCGATACGACGCCGGCGGCGTGACCCTGTCCAAGCCGTTCCGAACCCTGGAGGCACGCTGGTGAGCCCGCCCCCCGTCATGGCGCAGGACCAGCGCGCCAACATCACCATCAAGGACGTGGCGCGCCTGGCCAACGTGTCGGTGGCGACCGTGTCGCGCACCATGAACGGCCACCAGCACGTGGCCGAGTCGGTGCGCGCGCGCGTGCTGGAAGCCGCGCGCACCCTGCACTACGTGCCGCACCACGCCGCGCGCAGCCTGAGCAGCCGCCGCACCCACACCATCGGCGTGGTGCTGCCGGACCTGCACGGCGAGTTCTTCTCCGAACTGATCCGCGGCATCGATACGGTGGCGCGCGAGCGCGGCCTGCACCTGCTGGTGTCCAGCTACCACGGCGAACCGGAGCAGCAGCGGCTGGCGGTGCGGCGCATGCCCGGGCGCGTGGACGGCTTGCTGATCATGTCGCCATCCCTGGCCGGCGATGCCGAGGATCCGGCCGACATGCTGCCCGGCACGCTGCCGGCGGTGCTGATGAACTGCGCCGAGCGCATCGGCGAGGCGCAGGTACTCAACGTCGACAACTACGGCGGCGCGCGCGCCATGACCCGCCACCTGCTGGACGTGGGCCACCGCCGCATCGCCTTCATCGCTGGGCCGGACGACAACTTCGACGCGCGCGAGCGCCTGCGCGGCTATCGCGACGAACTGCGCGAGCGCTGCCCGCAGGTGGCGCCGCTGGTGCTGCCCGGCGCCTTCGACGAGGCCTCCGGCTACCGCGCCGGCGAAGCCCTGTTGCAGGGCCAGCGCCCGGACGTGGTGTTCGCCGCCAACGACATGATGGCGCTGGGCTGCCTGTTCGCCTTCACCCATGCCGGGCTGCGCGTGCCCGAGGACATCGCCCTGGCCGGCTTCGACGACGTGCCGATGGCACGCTACGTGCATCCGGCCCTGACGACCATGCGCGTGGACATCGCCGGCTTCGGCGCCCGCGCCATGCAGTTGTTGCTCGCCGCACTGGAGCCGCACGCCGCTCCGGCGGCGTCGGCAGCGTCGGCAGCGTCGGCTGGCGCGATCGCCCCGCAACTCATCGTTCGTGCTTCCAGTGCCCAGCGAGGGACCGCCATGGACTGACACCGACGCGCGCAGTACCGATGTCGTTTTTTTGCAGCACCTAGAAGAACACAACAATGATCCCGTTGACCGCCCTGGGAGGGCTTTCGTCATGAAGAAACCGCGTTCCGCCTCGAATCTGCCCGCACGCAGCCTGCTGTGCTGCGCGCTGGCCACCTGCCTGTTCGCCACGATGCCGGCGATGGCGCAGTCCAGCAACGCCACGCTGCGTGGTCAGGTTGCCGCCGCCCAGGCCGGCACCGAGGTCACCGTCACCAACATCGCCACCGGCTCGGTGCGCCGCGCGCCGGTCGCCGCCAACGGCAGCTATACCGTGGTCGGCCTGCCGCCGGGCACCTACAAGGTCGAGGCCAACGGCGTCACCAAGACGGTGACCCTGCAGGTGGCGTCCTCGTCCACCGTCGATCTTGACGCCGGCTCCTCGGCCGCCGGCGGCAACGCGACCACGCTGGATACCATCACCGTCAGCGCGCCGCTGCTGAAGGACGTCAAGACCTCGGAAGTCGGCAACGTGGTGTCGCTGCACCAGATCGAGCAGCTGCCGCAGGCCACCCGTAACTTCCTGGAGTTCGCCGACACCGTGCCGGGCATGGTGTTCCAGATCGACTCGCAGGGTCACACCACGCTGCGCGGTGGCGCCTCCAACAGCAGCGCCGGCAATCTGTACATCGACGGCGTCAGCCAGAAGAGCTACGTGGCCAAGGGCGGTATCGCCGGCCAGAACGACAGCCAGGGCAACCCGTTCCCGCAGCTGGCGATCGGCGAGTACAAGGTCATCACCTCCAACTACAAGGCCGAGTTCGGCCAGGTGAGCGGCGCGGCGGTCACCGCGGCCACCAAGTCCGGTACCAACGAGTTCCACGGCGAGGTGTTCTACCGCTACACCGACCAGGATCTGCGCGACAAGAGCCCGGCCGAGGAAGCGACCGGCAACAAGGTGGACTCGCAGACCAAGGAATACGGCTTCGCGATCGGCGGCCCGATCCTGCAGGACCGCATGCATTTCTTCTTCGCCTACGAAGGCAAGGACAATGTCGTGCCGCGCACGATCTATCCCGATGCCAAGGCGGCGCCGTATGTCGGCTTCCTGCCGGCGAACCTGTCCAGCCAGTACGGCGCGGCCAACCTGCCGTTCACCGAAGACCTGTACTTCGGCAAGATCGATTTCGAGCCGACCGACCGCGACCGTTTCGAACTGAGCGCGCAGGTCCGCGACGAGACCCAGACCGACAACGTCGGTGGGCAGAACGCGACCGATCACGGCCTGGACAAGATCAACAAGGACAAGCGTGTCGCGCTGCGCTGGGCGCATAGCGCCGATGCCTGGTACAACGAGTTGATCGTCAGCCGCGAGGACGGCCGCAACGATCCGCTGCCGATGAGCACCGGCAACGGCGTGATCTATAACTACCTGGATTACACCGATCCGAACATCGGCGAGTACAACTTCCTGTCCACCGGACCGGCCGGTGGCGCCAGCGTGCAGAAGCGTCAGCAGGAAGGCTGGTCGCTGCAGAACGACCTGACCTTCACCAGCTTCCAGTGGCATGGCGACCACACCATCAAGATGGGCGTGAACTACAAGGACATCAAGCTGACGGCGCAGGATGCCGCGTCCTTGAACCCGCAGTTCAGCTACTCGGTCGACGCCAACGGCGTGGCCTCCACGCCCTACCGCGTTGACTTCTATTCGCCGTATGCCACCCCGGGCCAGAGCGCGGTGGTCTCCACCAAGGCCAAGCAGTACGGCATCTACCTGCAGGACGACTGGGCGGTCAACGACAAGCTGATGCTGAACATCGGCGTGCGTTGGGACTACGAGGACAACCCGGCCTACACCGACTTCGTCACCTCGGCCGCTTTCGTGCAGGCGCTGTACTCCGACGATCCGGCGAACCCGGGCCATCCCTGGGCCGATCGCCTGCTGCCGAGCGGCGTCAATGCCGCCGACTACATCAGCAACGGCCACAACCGCAAGAACTTCAAGGATGCATGGCAGCCGCGCCTGGGTTTCTCCTATGACTTCTTCGGCGATCAGTCCGCGGTGCTGCACGGCGGTGCCGGGCGGTCGTACGACCGCAATCTTTTCGAGCAGATGGCGTACGAGACCAGCAAGGCGGCGCTGTCGCCGGTCGCGGTGTTCTTCCAGAATCCGGCGACCGGTCAGTGCTACCGCAGCGATCGCGTGTGCGTGCCGTGGGATACGAAGTACCTCAACGGCATGGACAACCTCAACGCGATCGCCGGCGTCAGCGGCAGCGGCGAGTTGTTCATGTTCAACAACCACCTGAAGACGCCGTACAGCGACCAGTACAGCATCGGCATCAGCAACCAGGTCGGCGACTGGCTGACCGACGTGACCGTGCAGCGCAATCTGAGCTACGACGGCTTCGCCATGTCGTTGATCAACCGCTACCCGAACGGCGCGTACTTCCAGAACGGCAGCGCGCCGTGGGGCGAGCCGGTGCCCGGCTACAAGAACACCATCATCGGCATGAATGGCCTGGAGCAGCGCACCACCCAGGTGCTGCTGTCGGCGGAGAAGCCCTACACCAAGGAATCGGGCTGGGGCCTGACCCTGTCCTACACGCACACCAATGCGCGTCAGAACCGCAACATCGACGAGCCGTTCGGCTTCGACAAGGCCACCATCCACGACTATCCGTTCGTGAAGTCCGACGCCGTGGCGGGCCACCGCTTCGTGGCTTCCGGCTCGATCGACGGTCCGTGGGGCATGACCTTCGGTGCCAAGGTGGTGCTGGCGACGCCGGAACCGATCAACACCATCGCGTGCTACGGCAAGACCGATCCCGATGGTGCGACCTGCCAGCAGGTCGCGGCGATTCCGCCGGGCAATGGCAAATTCCTGGTCGGCGGCAAGATCTGGGGCTACCGCACGGTCGACTTCCAGGCGTCGAAGGACTTCACCGTGTACAAGGACTTCAAGATGTCGGCGCGCGTGAACCTGCTCAACGCCTTCAACTTCAAGAACTACAACACGTACGTCTACAACGACTTCGGCAGCAATGGCCGGTACGATCCCAACATCAGCATCAACAAGACCGGCGACATCATGTACGTGCCGCGCACCGTGACCTTCGAGATCGGCGCCAAGTTCTGATCCACCGCATCACCCACGCGCGTGCCCGACCGGCGTGCGTGGGGTTTCAACGGACGGGGCCGCGTGGCCCCGTCCGCGTTTGCGGTCGCCCCTTTCTTCGGTACAGGACCATGCACGCATGATCGCCGCTCCTCTCCGCAACCTGGTCGTCGTCGGCGGCGGCACCGCCGGCTGGATGGCCGCTGCCGCGCTGGCGCGTGTGCTGTGTCCGGACTACCGCATCACCTTGATCGAGTCCGAACAGATCGGCATCGTCGGCGTCGGCGAGGCCACCGTGCCGCACATCAAGGCCTTCAACAACCTGCTCGGCATCAACGAGGCCGAGTTCGTGCGCCACACCCAGGGCAGCTTCAAGCTCGGCATCGAGTTTGCCGACTGGCAGCGCCCCGGCACGTCCTACGTGCACGGCTTCGGCACCGAGATCGGGCATCCGCTCGGGCTGCTGCCGTTCCAGCAGTACTGGTTCAAGCAGGCGCTGGCCGGCAAGGCGAAGCCGCTGGGCGCCTATACGCTCAACACCGTCGCCGCCAAGCGCGACCGCTTCATGACCTCGGCCACCGACGTGCCGCCGAACTCGCCGCTGGCCAACATCGCCTACGCCTACCATTTCGATGCGGCGTTGTACGCGGGCTTCCTGCGTCGCTACGCCGAACAGCGCGGGGTGACCCGGCGCGAGGGCATCGTCGAGGAGGTGCAGCTGCATCCGGAATCGGGCGACGTGCGCGCGGTGCGCCTGGCGTCGGGCGAAACGATCGCCGGCGACCTGTTCATCGATTGCTCCGGCTTCCGCGGGCTGCTGATCGAGCAGGCGCTGCACACCGGCTACCACGATTTCAGCCACTGGCTGCCGTGCGATCGCGCGCTGGCGGTGCCCTGCGCCAAGGTCGGCCCGCCCACGCCGTACACCCGCGCCACCGCGCGCGCGGCCGGCTGGCAGTGGCGCATTCCGCTGCAGCACCGCACCGGCAACGGCTACGTGTACTGCAGCGCGCACATCAGCGACGACGAGGCCGCCGCCACGTTGCTGGCCAACCTCGACGGCCCGGCCTTGGCCGATCCGCGCCCGCTGCGCTTCGTCACCGGCCGCCGCAAGCAGGTGTGGAACCGCAACGTGATCGCGCTGGGCCTGGCCAGCGGCTTCATGGAGCCGCTGGAGTCGACCAGCATCCACCTGGTCCAGTCCGGCATCTCCAAGCTGCTGGAACTGTTCCCGCGCGAGGGCATCAGCCCGGTGCTGGTGCGGCGCTACAACGAGCGCATCGCGTTCGAATTCGACCGCATCCGCGACTTCCTGCTGCTGCACTACCACGCCACCGAGCGCGACGACAGCGCGTTCTGGCGGCACTGCCGCAGCATGCCGATCACGCCGGAACTGCAGGAGACGCTGGACCTGTTCCGCGACAGCGGTCGCTTCTACCGCAACGGCGATGAGATGTTCGCCGAGATCAGCTGGGTGCAGGTGATGGTGGGGCAGGGCATCCTGCCGCGCGCCTACCACCCGCTGGTGGACCAGGTGCCGCAGGCCGACCTGGAGCGCTTCATGGCCAGCGTCGAGCAGACCATCGGCCATTGCGCCGACGCGATGCCGCCGCACCAGGCCTTCATCGACCGCTATTGCGCGGCTAGGCCCGCCTGAGCGCGACGCGGGCACAAAAAAAGAGGCCACGCGCACCAGGCGCGGGCCTCTTCAAATCCGACCGAAGCCGGAGAACGGTATGGCACATCTCCGGCAGAGCCGGACGCTGGGCATGCTACCGGCACGCCGAAGCTAAAGCAACACTTTAGAATTTATCGCCTAAACCATTGATTTAAAATCAATGACTAGAGCGGCCAGCCAGCGTCGCCGCGATCTCCTGCTGGATGGCCTCGGCCGCCGCACGCGGATCGGCGGCCTGGCGGATCGGCCGGCCGACCACGATCGCATCGGCGCCGTCGGCGAAGGCCTGGGCCACGCCCACGGTGCGCTGCTGGTCGTCGCCGACCGGACCGCCCGGGCGGATGCCCGGGCAGACGATGGAGAAGCCGGCGCCGGTGGCGCGGCGGATCGGTGCCGCTTCCTGGCCGGAGGCGATCACGCCGTCGATGCCGGCCGCCTGCGCGGCCAGCGCGCGCTCCACCACCACGTCTTCCGGTGCGCGGTCGATGCCCATCGACGCCAGGTCGGCGCGGCCCATCGAGGTCAGCACGGTCACCGCCAGCAGGCGCATGTCGCTGCCGTTGGCCTCGGCCGCGGCCTGCATCATCGCCGGGTGCCAGCCGTGGATGGTGCAGTAGTCCACCGGCCACTGCGACAGCCGCCGGATCACCCCGCCCACCGTGGCCGGGATGTCGAAGAACTTCAGGTCCACGAACACGCGCTTGCCGCGCCCGGCCAGCGTGTCCAGCACGTCGAAGTATTCGCCCGAGGCCAGCAGTTCCATGCCGATCTTGTAGAAGGCCACCGCATCGCCGAGCCGCTCGATCCACTCCAGCGCCTCGCTGCGCCCGGGCACGTCGAGGGCGAAGATCAGGCGCTCATGCGGCGCCAGCGCCAGCGGCGCGCGGCTCACTGCGCCAGCTCCAGCGCCTGCACCTTGGCCTGGTGGCGGGCGGCGCGCGACTGGGTGAAGTCGTTGTTGAACAGCGCCGGTTCCCAGGACCCGTAGCTGGGGTTGGGCAGCATCCACCAGCGCTCGCCGAACCAGTCGTGATACTGCTGCAGCAACTGCGCGCGGCCCTCCGGGGTGTTGGCCACCACCTGCGCGAAATCGCCGAGCTGGTCGCCGAACTGCATCAACACACGGTACTGCTGGCCGACCAGTTTGCGCCGGCAATTCTTCTCCGAGCCGTTCTGCTCGCAATCCTTGACCACCGTGCCCAGGCCCAGCAGCACGCTGTTGTCGGCCACCGGTAGGCCGGCGCTGCGCAGGTTGGCCAGGGTCGCGTCGGTCAGGTGCACGGCGCGGTTGGTCACGTACAGCACGGTGATGCCCTTGGCGGTGGCGGCCTTGGCGAAATCGACCACGCCGGGGATCGGCTTGGCCTTCTTCTCGGCGACCCACTGGTCCCAGGTGACCTCGTCGTATTCCTTGCCGTTGCGGATCAGCCGCGCCTGGTACGGCGAGTTGTCCAGCACCGTCTCGTCCACGTCCATCACCACCGCCGGCTTCAACCCGGCGGCGGCGTTGCCGCGTTCCTCCGGCACCAGCGCGTCCCAGTTCGGTTCCTTCAGCGCCGCATCCAGACGGTCGGCGGCGGCGCGATAGGTCTGCTCGGCCATGGCCTGGTACTCGGCCGAGCGCTGCATCCACAGCACCGCATTGAGGTTGTCGTCGGCCGCGCCCGGGTTGGCGGCGGACGCGGTCGACGCGGCAGTGGCGGTGGCAGCCGGCTTGGCGGCGGGGTCGGCGACCTGCGCCTGCGGCTTGCAGGCGGACAGGGCGAGCACGGCGCAGGCCAGTGCGGTGCGGGCGATCGGCGTCATCGGGCGTGGGAACCTGGGCGAATGAACCGCGGATTTTAGCCGGTTGCGATGACCGGCGCGGCGCAGCGCGCGGTGGCGCAGGCAGGCCGCCGCGCTCAGGGCGCGAACGTCAGCGCACGCAGATCCGGGGCGAGCACTGCCTCGACGGGGTCGGCACTGTCGTGGCCGGCATAGGTGCTGAAGCGGATGCGCAGGCGGCCATCGCGCACGGCGTAGGGCGTCAGGTCGTCGAGGTCGGGTGCGTCCAGATCGATGTTGTCCAGGCAACTGGACACCGGCACCCGGGCCAGGATCGCAGGCGCCCCTTGCAGGTCGACCACGGTCAGCGCCATCTCCGCCCCAGCGCCGCAGTAACCATGTCCGTCCCCGGGCGAGGAACGGCGCACCGACAGGTACAGCAGGCGGTCGCGTGCCAGATACGGCTGCAACCGGGTCGGCAGCAGGCGGATGGCGCGCGCGCTGCCGATCAGCTCCGGTGCGTAGGCGCGTGGGATGGTCTCCAGCACGGTCGGTGCGCGCCCCGGCACCTGCAGCACGACGCGGCCGGCGCGATAGGCCAGATGCAGGACGCCGCGGCGTGGATCGCAGACCTTGGTCTCGGCCAGCGCGGCCGATACCGCGCGGCAGTCCGTCGGCGTCGGGGGCGCGGCGGTGTGGATTGGCACGGCGCCGGGCGCAGCGGGCGCGGCCAGGGCCAGCAGGAGGGTGAGCGGCAGCATGCGGAGCCTTCGCGGTGTGAGCCGAGAGTGTGGCAGCCGCCGTGGATCGCGCGCCAGTTGTGACGTGCATCCTCCATGAAAGTGACGCAATTCACGTAAGTGCCTGTTTTGCAGGGAATTTCCTGACAGCGTGTCGGGAGCCTCCGGATGCCGCTGCGTTGTGGTTTGCACCACACTTCGCAGTACGGAAAACCGCGCGACGCGGCGCCTGGTGCGCTGCAGCGCGATCGCGCCTGTACCTGCAGGCAAATGCGGGAAGCGTCACAGGGGACGTTGCAGTGGATCGCTGGAGAAAAGGAGCTTCTCGCATTGTGCTGGCTGCGTGCCTGCTTGCCGGCGCGCCCATGGCGCAGGCGCAGGAACCGCCGAGCACGCTCGACCGCCAGGAACAGCTGCGCCAGGCCGAGCAGGTGCAGCGGCAGCAGGAGCAGGATCGGCAGGCGCCGTTCGTGGGCCCGCGCGAGGCCGAAGCGCCGGCGGACATGCGCAGCACCAGCCTGCCGACCGAAGCCCTGTGCTTCCCGATCCAGCGCGTCCGCCTCAGCGGCGGCGGCCCCGACGCGGCGCGTTTTTCCTGGCTGTGGCAGTCGCTGCGTCGCTACGAGGGCCGCTGCATCGGCACGGCCGGCATCGACCTGATCCGCCGCCGCGCGCTGGACCAACTGGTCGCGCGCGGCTTCGTCACCACTCGCATCGGCGTGCCGGCGCAGGACCTGTCCCGCGGCGAGCTGCGCTTCGAACTGCTGCCCGGGCGCCTGCGCCAGGTGCGGGTGCAGTCGGCGGACGGCCGTGTGTTCTGGCGCGGTGCGCTGCCGCTGCGGCCGGGCGACGTGCTCGACCTGCGCGCGATCGAGCAGGGCGTGGAGCAGTTCAAGCGGGTGCCGTCGCAGGACGCCAAGATCGACATCGCCCCGGGCGAGCAGCCGGGCGAGTCGGACCTGCTGATCACCGTGCAGCGCAGCAAGCGGTGGCGCGCGGTGCTCAACGCTGACGACTCGGGCGTGCAGGCGACCGGCCGCTACCAGGGTGGCGTCGATTTCGCCCTGGATGCGCCGCTGGGCATCAACGATCTGCTCTCGATCGGCTACAACCACGACCTGGTGGACGATGGCGCTGCGCGCGGCACCCGCGGCAACAGCCTGTCCTACAGCGTGCCGTGGGGCTGGTGGACGGCCTCGCTGTCGCTGTCGTCGTATCGCTACCACCAGCAGGTGGACGGCTTCCGCCAGAGCTTCCAGTCCAGCGGTAGCTCCGACAGCGCGCAACTGGATCTGCAGCGGGTGATCCACCGCACCGGCACCAGCAAGACCACGCTGGGCATGGTGGTGGCCAAGCGCGCGGCGCGCAGCTATCTGGACGGTGTGGAGATCGGCATCCAGCGCCGTCACACCACCAGCGCCGAGCTGTATCTCAGCCATCGCCATTACCTGGGCAAGCTGCAACTGGATACGCGCCTGGGCCACCGCCGCGGCACGCCCTGGTTCGACGGGCAGTGGACCGGCTACGACCCGGCGGTTGGCTTCCCCGGCTACCGCTACGGCGTCACGACGCTGGATGTCAGCGCCGGCCTGCCGTTCGCGCTGGGCCCGGTGGCGATGAGCTGGGACAGCAGCCTGCATGCGCAGACGTCCCCGCACCTGCTGCTGGGTTCGGAATTCATCACCCTGGGTGGGCGCTACAGCGTGCGCGGCTTCGACGGCGAACGCACCCTCGGCGCCGAGCGCGGCGCGTACTGGCGCAACAGCCTCAACCTGCCGGTGCAGCGCCTGGGCATCACCCCGTACCTGGGCGTGGATGCCGGCCGCATCGCCGGGCCCAGCGCCGCCGGCCTGGCCGGGCGCAGCCTGGTCGGTGGCTTCGTCGGCGTGCGCGGCGCGCACGGCGGGCTCAGTTGGGATGGCTTTGCCGGCTGGGACCTGCACGCGCCGCGCGACTTCCACAGCGCGCAGCCGGCCTACGGCGTGCGCCTGATCTACCAGTTCTGACACGTCCTGCCGCCGGCCGGCGGCAGGCAACGCGATGGGTTTTGCCGCGGTGCGCGGCACGAGAGAGACGACGATGCACATGGACCGTACCGACGACCGCCGCCACCGCCTGCTCGAGCCGCTCAAGCGCGGCCTCGCCGCCTTGCTGTGCTGCACCGTCACCTGGACCTCCCTGCCGCTCTACGCGCAGGTCGCACCGGTCGCCAATCCGGACGGGCGCCAGCCCGGCCAGCAGGCCGCCGCCAACGGCGTGCCGGTGGTCGACATCGTCGCTCCCAACGCACGCGGCGTCTCGCACAACCGCTATTCGCGCTTCGACGTCGGCAGCAACGGCCTGATCCTCAACAACAGCGCGCAGATCTCCAAGACCGAACTGGGCGGCTACATCGCCGGCAACGACAACCTGAAGAACAGTGGCGCGGCCACGCTGATCCTCAACGAAGTCACCTCCACCACCAGCCGCCTGCAGGGCTATACCGAAATCGCCGGGGCCAAGGCGCAACTGGTGATCGCCAACCCCAACGGCATCGTCTGCGACGGCTGCGGCTTCCTCAACACCTCACGCGTCACCCTGGCCACCGGCACTCCGCTGCTCGGCGCCGACGGCGCCTTGAACGGCTTCTCCATCACCGGCGGCGCGCTGAGCATCGGCAGCAACGGTCTGGACGCCTACAACGTCGACCGTCTGGATCTGCTGTCGCGGCAGTTGAGCGTCGGCGGTTCGGTGTGGGCCAAGGACCTGCTGGCCAGCGCCGGTGCGCAGCGCATCGGCTACGACGGCATGCTGCTGGAGGTGCTGCCCGGCAGCGACGGCGCACCGCCGGCGATCGGCATCGACGTGGCGTACCTGGGCGGCATGTATGCCGACCGCATCCGCCTGATCGCCACCGAGGCAGGTGTGGGCGTGGTCAGCCGCGGCACCCTGTCCGCGCAGAGCGGCAGCCTGCAGATCGACAGCGCCGGCCAGCTGAGCCTGGCCGGCACCGCGGTGGCCCGCGACGACGTCGACCTGCGTGCGGCCGGCGCGCTGAGCCAGCAGGGCGTCCTTGGCTCGCAGCAGGCCGGCGTGCGCCTGCGCGCCGCGCAACTGGCGCTGAGCGGCGACACCATCGCCCACGGCCTGCTCGACGCCGCCGCCAGCGGCGCGCTGGCGCACAGCGGGCGCAGCAGCGCCGGCGCCATCACCCTGTTCGGTTCGGAGTTGGACGCAGGCGGCAGTCTCTACAGCGGCGGCACGCTGGCGCTGAGTGCCAGCGGCGAGTTGCGCAGCAGCGGCAGCGCCTACGCCGGTGGCGCGGCGCAGCTGCAGGCCGGAGCGGCCTGGCTGCAGCAAGGCGGCACCGTGCAGAGCGCCGGCAGCCTGGCGGTGCAGGCGGCGCGGATCGACGCCGCCGGCGTGCTCGACGCCGGCGCCGGCCTCAGCCTGCGCAGCGACGCCGACATGCGCCTGTCCGGCCTCGCGCAGTCCTGGCAGGAAGCCAGCGTGCAGGCCGGTGGACGCCTGGACACGCTCGGCCAGCTCAGCGCCGGCGGGCGCCTGGACCTGGGTGCGGCGGCGATCGGCAATGCGGCCGGGGCGGTGGTCTCGGCCGGTGGCGATATCGCGCTGGCGACGCCGGGCGCGCTCGACAACGCCGGCACCGTGTACGCCGGACGCGACCTGCGCATCGACGCGGCCAGCGTCGGCAACACCGGCGGCAGCTACGCCGGGCGCAACGCCACGCTCGCCAGCACTGCGGCGCTGAACAACAGCGGCAGCCTGGTGGCCGGCGCGGCGCTGAGCGTGGACGCGGCGCAACTGCGCAGCAGCGGCGAACTCGGCAGCCAGGGCGGCGACGTCGCCCTGCGCAGCCGCGGCGACCTGGCCCTGGCCGGGCAGGTTGCGGCAAAGGGCGCGCTGACCGCGCAGGCCGGCGGCGCCTTGCTGCAATCGGGCACCCTGGGCGCAGGCAGCGCGCAACTGCAGGCGGCCGGCGACGCCACGCTGGACGGCGTGGTCCGCACCGATGGCGATCTGCAGTTGAGCGCCGATGGCCAGTTGCGCAGCAGCGCCACCCTGGCGGCCGGCGGCAACGCCACGCTGCGTGCGCAGGGCGCGTTGCTGCAGAGCGGGCAGGTGCAGAGCGGCGGCGCACTGGCGCTGGACGGCGCCAGCATCGTTCAGGCCGGCGTGCTCGACGCCGGCACGACCTTGGCGCTGCGCAGCGCCGGCGACCTGTCGCTGGCCGGCACCGTGCAATCGCGTGGCGACCTCGCGCTGAGCAGTGCCGGGGCGCTGCAGAGCCAGGCCCAGGTGGTGGCCGGCGGCACCCTCAGCGCCAACGCCAGCAGCCTCAGCAATGCCGCTGGCGCCAGCCTGTCGGCGCTGGGCGATGCCAGCCTGAGCAGCGCGACCGTGCTGTCCAACGACGGCCAACTGTACGCCGGCGGTGCGCTCGGCCTGCGCGCCGGCAGCCTCGCGCAGACCGGCTCGACCAATGCCGGCACGACGCTGACGCTGACCGTCGATGGCGCCGTCGCCAATCAAGGCGACCTAGTCGGCGGTGACGCCGTGCAGCTCGATGTTGGCAGTCTCGCCAGCAGCGGCCAGCTCGGCAGCCAGCGCGGCCAGGTCGTGCTGAACAGCCGCGGCGACGTGCAACTCGATGGCGTGGTCGTGGCCGCCGGCGCCTTGAACGCGCAGGCGTTGGGCAATCTGCAGCAGCGCGGCAGCCTGCGTGCGGCCGGCGTGCAGCTCGCTGCCGCGGGCGACCTGGGCGTGGCCGGCACCGTGCAAAGCACCGACACCCTGCAACTGCAGGCGCAACGTGCGCTGCGCGTGGACGGCCAGGCCAGTGCGAGCGGCGCGGTCGGCGTCAACGCCGCCAGCGTCGCACTGGGGAACGGCGCCATCCTGCAGAGCGCGACCACCCTGCAGGTGGACACCGCGGCGCTGGACAGCCAGGGCACGCTGGACGCGGGCACCGATCTGCGCCTGCACAGCACGGGCGACATGCACCTGGCCGGCCTCGCCCAGGCCGGGCGCGACGTCGCGGTGCTGGCCGATGGCACTCTGGACAACCAGGCCAAGGTGTTCGCCGGGCGCGCGCTGCAGCTCACCGCCGCCAGCGCCAGCAACCAGGCGCAAGGCCAGTGGCTCGCGCAGACGACGTTCGACGCCAGCGTGCAGGGCAACTTCGACAACGCCGGTCTGGTACAGGCCGGCCAGGCCGCGACCTTGACCGTGGGCAGCCTGCAACAGAGCGGCCGCACTTATGCCGGCGATACGTTGACCGTGCAGGCGGCCACCGCACTGACCAACAGCGGTGACTTGATCGGCAAGCACGATCTGGCGATCACCGCCGGCAGCGTGGCCAGCAGCGGCCAGCTCGGCAGCCAGGATGGACAGCTCGGCATCGTCAGCGCAGGCGATCTGCAACTGACCGGCACCCAGATCGCCGGCACCGCGCTGCGCCTGCAGGCGGCGGGCGATCTGCTCCACGCCGGCACCAGCAAGGCGCAGTCCGTGCAGCTGGAGGCGGGGCGCGACCTGAGCATGGCCGGCACGGTGCAAAGTGCGTCGACCCTGCAGGCGCAGGCGCTGCGCGCGCTGCAGCTGGACGGGCAGGCGCTGGCCGGCGGCAGCGTGCAACTGCGCGGCGCCAGCGTCGGCACCGGCAGCGCCGCGGTGCTGCAGAGCACCGCGGATATCGCCGTGGACGGTGGCAGCATCGACAGCCAGGGCGCGCTCGACGCCGGCACCGACCTGACCCTGCACAGCCAGGACGCGCTGCACCTGTCCGGCATCGCCCAGGGTGGCAACGACGTGCGGCTGACCGCCGCCGGTGGGTTCGACAACAGCGCCCGCGTGGTGGCTGGGCGCGATCTGCAGGTGCAGGCGGGCAGCGCGGTCAACCGCGCCGCCGGCACGCTGGC
Organism: Xanthomonas sp. D-109; assembly: GCF_017746095.1. NCBI lineage: Bacteria > Pseudomonadati > Pseudomonadota > Gammaproteobacteria > Lysobacterales > Lysobacteraceae > Xanthomonas > Xanthomonas sp. D-109. The sequence goes on along the minus strand of NZ_JAGHWV010000006.1, from coordinate 170,494 downwards.
CGCCGGCCGTGGGCTGGATCTGCACGTCGATGGATTGCTCGACAACGCCGGCCTGCTGCGCGGCGAGCAGGCGCTGACGCTGCAGGCCGGCAGCCTGCAGCACAGCGGCACGCTGTCCACCGGCCAGGCGCTGACGCTGCGCAGCAGCGGCGCGGTGGACAACCGCGGCAACGTGATCGCCGGTGGCGACCTGCTGGTGGACGTGGGCAGCCTCAGCAACAGCGGCCAGCTCGGCAGCCAGAACGGACAGGTCACGCTCACCAGCCAGGGCGACCTGCAACTGGGCGGCAGCGTGATCGCCGCGCAGGCACTGAACGCCACCGCGCTGGGCGACCTGCGCCTGGATGGCGTGGCCAAGGCGCGTTCCATCGCATTGAGCGGTCGCGATGTCGGCGTTGCCGGTGGGTTGCAGAGCGCGACCGGGGCGACGCTGCAGGCGCAGCGTGCGCTCAGCGTCGATGGCCAGGCCCTGACCGCCGGCGACCTGCAACTGCAGGGCGCCAGCGTCGCCACCGGCAACGCGGCGGTGCTGCAGAGCGCGGCGGGCGCCATCACCCTGCAAGGCGGCAGCCTCGACAGCCGCGGCACGCTCGACGCGGCCACCGATCTGGCGCTGCGCAGCGATGGCGCCCTGGCCGTGGCCGGCGTCGCCCAGGCCGGGCGCGACGTCGCGCTGACCGCGGGCAGCCAACTGACCAATGCCGCGCAGGTGCTGGCCGGCCGCGACCTCAACGTCGCCGCCGCCGGCATCGCCAATGCCCAGGGCGGCAGCCTCGCCGCGAAGGGCGCACTGGCCCTGACCTCCGCCGGCACCCTCGCCAACGCCGGCACCTTGCAGTCCGGCCAGGCCATGACCCTGCAGGTCGGCGATCTGCAGCACAGCGGCCAGGCCTACGCCGGCGACACGCTGAGCCTGCATGCCAGCGGCGCCATCGACAGCCAGGGCGAACTGATCGCTAAGCGCGACCTGCAACTCGATGCCGCGCGCATCGCCAGCACCGGCCAGCTCGGCAGCCAGAGCGGACAGGTCGCGCTGACCAGCCAGGGTGATCTGCAATTGGGCGGCACCGTCGCCGCCGCCAGCGCACTCAGCGCGCAGGCGCAGGGCGATCTGCTGCAGACCGGCACGCTCAGCGCACAGGCGCTGGACCTGCGCGCAGGGCGCGACCTGTCGCTTGGCGGCCAACTCGCCACCACGCAGGGAGTGCAGGCACAGGCGCAGCGCGACCTGCAAGTAAACGGCAGCGTCAGCGCCGGCCAGGACGCCGCCCTGCAAGCTGGCGGCACCCTGCGCAGCGGCAGCCAGAGCGTGCTGCACAGCACCGGCGCGCTGCAGTTGAGCGGCGCTGCCATCGACAGCCAGGGCACCGTCGACGCCGGCACCACGCTGGCGATGACCAGCACGGGCGCTCTCGCGCTCGGCGGCCTGGTGCAGGCCGCATCGACCATCGACCTGCGCGCCACCGGCGCGCTCGACAACGCCGCCCAGGTGGTCGCCGGCAGCGACCTGAGCCTGACCGCCGCCAGTGCCACCAACGGCAGCAGCGGCCTGCTCGCCGCCCTGGGCAACGGCACCTTCACCGTGAGTGGGTTGCTCAGCAACGCCGGCGCGCTGCGTGCGCGCCAGCGCCTGCAACTGGATGTCGGTTCGCTGCAGCAGACCGGGCGCAGCTACGGCGTGCAGCGCCTGGCGCTGACCGCCAATGGCGCCGTCGACAACCGCGGCGACCTGATCGCCGGCAGCGCCCTGCGCGTGCAGGCGGCCAGCGTCGCCAGCAGCGGCCAGCTCGGCAGCGAAACCGGCGACGTGGCCCTGGTCAGCCAGGGTGATCTGAACCTGGGCGGCACCCTGGCCTCGGCCGGCGCCTTCAGCGCACAGGCCGGCGGTGCGTTGACCCAGAGCGGCGCCCTCAGCGCCGCGACCACGCTGCAACTGCAATCGCACGGCGACCTGACCGTGGCCGGCACCCTCAACGCCAACCAGGTCGTGCTCGGCAGCGACGCCGGCGTGCTCCAGCGCGGCACCGTCAGCGGCGCGGACATCGCGATGCAGGGCCAGCGCATCGACAACGCCGGGCAGACCCTGTCCAGCGGCAATCTGCGCCTGAGCGGCGGCAACGTCGCCATCGGCGGCGTTGCGGCGGCGGGCGTACGCGCCGATGGCAGCCTCGGCAACAGCGGCGCGCTGACCCTGCATGCCGATGGCACGCTCAGCGCCAGCGGCCGCCTGATCGCCGCCGGCAACCTCGCCGCCGATGCCACGCAACTCGCGCTGGCCGGCAGCACCGCCCGCGTCGGCGGCGACGTCGCCCTCACCGCCAGCGGCGACGTGGACCACCGCGGCGCCGATCTGCTCGCCGGCGGCCTGCTCACCGTGCGCGCCGGTGGCGCGCTGGACAACAGCGCGCTCAACAGCGTCGGCGGCACGCTGCAGGCCGCGGGCCTGGACCTGGGCGCTGCGACGCTGCGCAACGGTAGCGGCAGCCTGGTGCAGAGCGGCAGCGGGACCACCCGCATCGCCGTCACCGGCGCGTTCGACAACGGCGGCGGCCGCCTGGTCAGCAACGGCAGCGACCTGCAACTGGGCGCGGCGTCGATCAACAACGCGCAAGGGCGCATCGAACACGCCGGTAGCGGCACGCTCACGGTCAGCAGCAGCGGCGCCCTCGGCAATGCCGGCGGTCGCATCCTGACCCAGGGCCAGCTGCAGCTCAGCACCGGCAACACGCTCGACAACCAGGGCGGTGCCATCGCCGCGGCCGGCGATGCCAGCGTCACCGCGGCCGGCCTGGGCAACATCGGCGGCAGCGTGTCCGGGCGCGGTTTGAATGTGCAACTGGGCAGCGGTGCGCTCGACAACCGCCTCGGCGTGGTGCAGGCCACCGGCGGCAGCTTGGTGCTGCGCGCCGACAGCCTCGAAAACCGCGGCGGCACGATGCAGGCGCTGAGCAGCGGTGGTGCGGGTGGCGACCTGCGCGTGGATCTGGCGCATACCTTGAACAACGACGCGGGCGTGATCGGCGCCAGCACCGATCTGACCGTGGGCGCAGAGAACGCGAGCAACAGCGGCGGGACCTTGCAGGCCGGGCGCGACCTGGCGCTGACCGCGCGCGGCCAGCTCGACAACCACCAGAGCGGCCGCATCGGCGCCGCCCGCGACCTCAGCCTCGCCGTCACCGGCGCGTTGCTCAACAGCGGCGGCCAGCTCGACAGCGGCAACGCCATGAGCCTGTCCGGCGGCCGCATCGACAACAGCCAGGGCAGCATCGTCAACAACGGCGGCGGCCTGACCCGGCTCACCACCGGCGGCGAGTTGCGCAACGTCGGCGGCAGCCTGGGCGGGCGCGGCAGCGTGGTGCTCGACGCCGCCAGCATCGTCAACGGCGGCGGGCAACTGGTGGCCGGCGGCGACCTGATCGCCAACACCAATGCGCTCGACAACCAGGGCGGCAGCGTCTACGCCGGCGCCAGCATGCTGTTGCAGCGGAGCGGCGCCACGCTCGACAACCGCAACGGCAAGATCAAGGCCGAACAGGCGGTGCGCCTGAATCTGCAGAGCCTGAGCAACAGCGGCGGCCAGATCGGCGCCGGCAGCAGCGCCGGCGGCGCAGGCGACGTGGTGATCGACACCGTCGGCTTCGACGGCGGCGGCAGCATCCTCGGCCAGAACCTGCTCGACCTGACCATCCGCAGCGATTACACCCACCGCGCCGGTGCCGACATCACCAGCAACGGCGACTTCCGCCTGGCGGTGGGCGGCAACTTCGTCAACGCATCGACGCTGCAGGCCGGGCGCAGTCTCGGCATCAACGCCAGCAACATCAGCAATCTCGCCGGCGCGAGCATGCGCTCGGGCAACGTGCAGTTGAACACCGGCGGCAGCGTCACCAACGCCGGCGACCTCTCCGCCAGCGGCAACCTGCAGGTCACTGCCGGATCTGTGTCCAACACCGGCAGCTTGGTCGGCGGCAACGTGCTGGTGGACACCGGCACCCTGGTCAACGGCGCCGACCTGGGCAGCGCCACCGACAACGCCGCCTACGGCAGTGCGCTGATCGGCGCCACCAGCGGCATGACCCTGCTGGTGCGCGACCAACTGGTCAACCGCGACGCGAAGATCTTCAGCCTCGGCAACATCGCCATCGGCGCCGCGCGCGACGGCAACGGCACCCTCACCGCGCGCACCGGCACGCTGGACAACGTCTCCGGCAGCATTGAGGCCGATGGCAGCATCCTGATCGCGGCCAATCAGATCAACAATCGGCGACGGGTGCTGAGCACGCAGACCGGCCCGCTGTCGGCACAGGAACAGGCCAGCGCCAACGCGGGCATGCCCGATGAACAGTTGACGCACACCAAGATTCGCAACGCGGATGGAGCGTCTGCGCAGCAGCCGTACACAGGAAAGTCGCCGGGTGTGTGGCGGAGCTACAACGTGATCGAGCAGGAGCGGCTGCTGGCGGCCAGCGCCGAGGGCAGAATCGCCGCTGGCGGCAACATTTTCCTGTCGGGCAGCGTTTCCAACAACGTTTCCACGATCGCGGCAGCGGGCGTATTGGGTGTCAACCAACGCAGTGTGGGCGGTCTCTCGGACGGGATGATTGTCGGCAACGAGTCCGTGCTTAACCAGGCACTCGCGTTGAACCGCAAGGTCGAGCAAAAGGACTACGAGCACATCGTCACGGCCATCACCAACGACTGCATGCACCCGGCCGGCAAGAAGGTGATTTGCTATTACGAAGAGTCGAGCGAAGACAAGGGATCATCCACCAGCACCACCAGCTACATCGCCCTCGCCGCCAACATGACCGGCGGCCAGGGTGTGTCCATCAGCGGCGCCACCATCAGCAACGGCGCGGTCGGCAGCGACGGCCGCAGCATCGGCGGCGCCTCCTTCAACGCCACCCAGGGCGGGGCCCTGAACCGGTACGGCACGATGAGCGCCGACGGCGCCGGCGGTATCGCCGTGCAGGCGCAGACCGCTGCGACGCCGACCAAGGCCAACGTCGGCAACCACATCGCCACCGCCAGCCTGGGTGCCATCCGCATCGACGACGGCCAGGCCACCCTGGCCGACGGCAGCAGCGCCACTGCGTCCCAGGTCCAGGCCAGCGGCGTGCAGGCCCAGCTCGGCGGCGCCGGCAGCGGCAGCCGCAGCCAGGTCCAGGCCGGCACCGCGCAGGCGGTGCTGACCGCCGGCAGCGTGCCAGGCCAGTACCAGCAGATCGACCCGGGCACCGGCCAGGTGCCGCAGGTGGTCGGCGGCGTCGGCGCGCCGCTGGGCACCATCGTGCTGCCGATGGGCGGGCTGTACCGCCTGGTCGGCAGCAACGGCGCCAGCGTCAACACGCTGGGTCGCGCCGCCAACGGCCTGGGCGGGGTCAAGGCCAACACCAGCGCCCCTGGCCGCCGCTACCTGATCGAGACCGATCCGCGCTTCGTCGACTACGACAACTTCATCAGCAGCGATTACTTGCTCGACAAGCTCGGCGTGGATCCGCAGTGGACGCAGACCCGCCTGGGCGATGGCTTCTACGAACAGCGCCTGGTGCTGGACCAGATCACCCAGCTCACCGGCCGCCGCTACCTGGGCAACTACGCCGACGGCGTGGCCCAGTACCGCGCGCTGCTCGACGGCGGCGTGGCCGAGGCCGGCACCCTGCACCTGAGCGTGGGCGTGGCGCTGACCGCCGATCAGGTCGCCGCGCTGACCCACGACATCGTGTGGATGGTGGAACAGGAGTACCAGGGCCAGAAGGTGCTGGTGCCGGTGGTATACCTGTCGTCGAAGACCGCGCTGACCCTGCGCAGCGACGGCGCGCTGCTGGCCAGCGATAGCGGCGACGTCTCGCTCAACGCCACGGCCGGCCTGAGCAACACCGGCACCATCAGCGGCGCCAACGTCAGCGCCACCGCCGGCAACCTGCTCAACCAGGGCCGCATCGTGTCCAGCGGCACCGTGCAGTTGCAGGCCAATCAGGACCTGCTCAACCTCGGTGGCCAGATCGCCGGCCGCGACGTGCTGCTCAGCGCCGGTCGCGACCTCACCAGCACCACCCGCGACGCCCTCGCCGGTGGCGACCTGCGTTCGGGCATCACTGCCGGCAACAACCTGCTGCTGCAGGCCGGCCGCGACCTCAGCCTGACCGGCACCACCGTGCAGGCCGGCAACAGCGCCGCGCTGCTGGCGGGCAACAACCTCACGCTGCAGCCGACCGCGTTGCGCGATGAGTCCGGCCTGACCCGCGGCGGCGACGGCACCAGCCTGACCGTCGGCAACAACCTGTCCCTGCAGGCCGGCAACGACCTGCAACTGCACGGCGTGGCGATCGCCGCCGGCGGCGACGCCGCCCTGCAGGCCGGGCACGACCTGTCGCTGACCCCGGTCACCGACGCCAACGGCAAGGCCACGGTGCGCGCCAGCATCGCCACCGGCGGCAGCCTGCAATTGGCCGCCGGCAACGACCTCACCATCCGCCAAGCGCAGGTCAGCGCTGACGGCAACCTGATCGCCGCGGCCGGGCACGATCTCAATGTCACGTCGGTGCTGGGCGACAGCCGCACCGTCACCGACCAGAGCCGTCAGGGCAAGACCAGGGTCGTCACCACCACGACCACCCAGGACATCGACCAGCAGGCGCTCACCGCCGGTGGCAACCTGGTGCTCAGCGCCGGCCACGACGTCAACCTGACTGCCGCCAAGCTCGACGCCGGCAACGGCCTGGCCGTGGTCGCCGGCAACGACCTCAACAGCACCACGCTGACCACGGTCGACAGCAGCACCACCCTGGAGACGCGCAAGCGCTTCAAACAGACCACCAGCACCCGCGACGAGACCGTCCACGGCAGCGAGTTCACCGCCGGCGGCGACATCGCCCTGCAGTCCGGCCACGACGTGAACCTGACCGCGGCCAACGTGTTCACCGACAAGGGCGCCCTGGCCGTGTCCGCCGGCAACGACGTCAAACTGCTCGCCGCGCAGGAGCAGCACGACGCCGTGCAGGACATGCAGAAGAAGAAAAAGGGCTTCCTGTCCAGCAAGACCACGACGACGCATGACGAGTGGCACGACAGCCTGGCCGTCGGCACCTCGCTGGACGCTGGCAGCGTGCAGATCAAGGCAGGCAACGACATCGCCGTGGTCGGCTCGACCGTGCTGGCCCAGCAGGACGCGCGTCTGGTGGCCGGCAACGATGTGGCTATCGTCTCGGCGCAGGACCAGAGCAGCGAGGCGCACAGCAGCGCCCAGAAGAAATCCGGCTTCAGCGCCAGCTTCTCCGGCGGCGTGGCCAGCCTCGGCTACGGCAAGTCGCGCAGCAGCAGCGACAGCAGCACCGAGAGCACCACCCAGGTGGCCTCGGCGGTCGGTGCCAAGAACGGCAATCTGCTGATCAGTGCCGGCGATCAACTGACCATCGGTGCCTCCGACGTCGCCGCTGGCAAGGACCTGACCCTGGCGGCCAAGGACATCGCGCTGCTCGCGGCACAGGACACGGTGGACAACCAGTCCAATCAGTCGAGCAAGTCCAGCGGCTTCTCCATCGGCGTGACCTACGACCCGGCCGCGGCGTATCGCAGCGCACGCGATTCGGCGACCAGCAACATGCCCGACAGCGGCTCGACCATGGGCAAGCTCAGCCGGCGCGCCGAGGGCGATACGGCCGGCACCGCGGCCGCGCTGACGCCGGTGGTGATCCAGGCCGGTTCGCACCGCTCCAACGCCAACCAGAACGACAGCACCAGCACCGCGCGGGTGAGCCAGGTCAGCGCCGGCGGCAACCTGACCCTGCTCGCCAGCGACGGCTCGATCACCAGCCAGGGCACGCAACTGTCGGCCGAGGGCAACGCGCTGTTGCTGGCGAGCCAGAACATCGACCTGGGCGTGGCGCATACCACCGAGTCCAGCGGCAACGACAGCCGCGGCAAGGGCTGGAGCTTCAACAATGCGGCGGGCCTGCCGTTCGGCAACTACAACCAGAAGGGCAACGGCAACGGCCAGACCGACACCATCACCGGCACGCAACTGTCGGTGGGCGGCAACGCCAACCTGAGCACGACCAAGGGCGACATCACCCTTACCGCCAGTAACATAGCGGCACAGGGCGATGTGACCATGCACGCCGCCGGCGACCTGACCATCCAGAGCGGGCAGGATACCGCCGGCAACGCCAACGTCTCGGACAACAAGGCGATCGGCACGGTGGTCATCTCCGACACCGAACGCTTCTCCGGCTATCACACCGAGAAGCACCGCGACGACAACGCCACGGTGACGCAGGTGGCTAGCAGCGTCGGCAGCCTGGGCGGCAACGTCAACCTGAGCGCGGGCGGCACCTACACGCAGAGCGCCAGCAACGTGGTCGCGGCCAAGGACGTGGACGTGACTGCCGCGTCGATCCAGTTGCTCACCGCCAACGACAGCCACGCCGCGTCCTCGCAGGACGACACGCTGAAGATCGGTGCGTTCGCGCGGGTGAAATCGCCGCTGATCGACCTGATCAATAACGTCGATGCGGCGCGCAATTCCGACGGCAGGTTGTCGGCGATGCAGGGCATGGCGGCAGCGGCCAACGGCTATCAGACCGCCAGCGCCATCAGCAGCATGGCCGGCGGTGCCGGCAGCGGCGCGCTGGTCAGCGTGGAAGCCGGCGTGGGCTATGCCACCAGCACGGAGAAGTACAAGGCCGGCAGCCAGACCGCGCAGGGCTCGACCATCAGCGGCGGCGGCAACGTCAGCCTGACCAGCACCAGCGGCGACCTGCACGTGGTGCAGGGCAACCTGAAGGCGGGCGACAATCTGAGCCTGGACGCGGCACGCGACCTGGTACTGGAAGCAGGCAAGTCCTCGGGCTCGGAACAGAGCAAGGGCAGCAATGCCGGCCTGGAAGTGGGCGTGGGCGCCTCGGTCGGCGCGCAGACCGGCGTCTATGCCTATGCGCAGGCCAGCGTCGGCAGTCATTCCTCCAACGCCGACAGCGCGACATGGAAGAACACGGAGTTGGCCGCGCAGAACATCGCTCTCACCTCGAAGGGCGACACCACGCTGCGCGGCGCGGTAGCCAAGGCCGACCGCATCGATGTGCAGACCGGCGGCGACCTGACCATCGAGTCGCTGCAGGACACCTCGAACATCCAGTCCAAGGAGAGCGGCTATGGCGGCCGCATCCAGGTGTCCTTCGGTACCGCGTGGGACGCCAGCGGCTACGCCAGCACGGCCAAGGCCAACGGCAACTCCTCCGGCGTGACCGAACAATCGGGCCTGTTCGCCGGCAAGGGCGGCTACCACGTCGACGCGGGCAACGTGAACCTGATCGGCGGCGCGATCGCCAGCACCAATGCGGACAACAGCGACCTGACTGCCAACTCGCTGACCTTCAGCGACCTGCAGAACCGGATGGGCTACTCGGCCAGCTCCGGCAGTCTCGCCGGCGGGTTCGGCTACAGCGGCACGCCGGCCACCGATGCCAATGGCAACCCGGTGGCAGTGAGCGCGGGCGACCAAGCCAAGAACATCGGCAGCAACATCGCCAATGGGAACTATGGCGCAGCCAACAGCGGTGGGCTGGGCGGCAGCTTGCCGATGTACGAAAGCGGCAACGACAGCACGACCACGCGCGCCACGCTGACCGAAGGCAACATCACGATCGGCGGCAAGCGCACCACGGCGGCTGAGACGGGCATCAACACCGATGCCAGCAAGGCGAACGAGGCGTTGGCGACGCTGCCGGACGTGCGCAAGGTGTTGGCCGAGCAGCAGGCGATGGGTGCGGCGGCCGGGACGGTGCTGGAGACCAGTCGGCAGGTGGCAGGTGACATCGCAGCCAACGCGGCACAAAAGACTGCCGAGGCGCGCGATGCCTACCTGAAAGGCCTCAATAGCGATGAGCAAGAGGCATTCGCAAAGCTGGACCCGACGGCGCAGCAGAACGTGCTGCTTAGTCAGAGCACGGCTTACAGCGACGCTTACGCCAAAGAAAAGCAATGGGGCACGGGTGGCGAATACAACCGTGCCTTGCAAGCAGTGACGACCGCACTGGTTGGTGGCGTGTCAGGCCAGGGCGGCACGCAAGTGGCGAGCAATGCGCTGGCGCCTTACGCGGCGCAACTGATCGGGCAGACCTTCGACACCAACCATGGCAGCGATCCGAACAAGTCGCTGCAGTTGTTGTCGCACGCGCTGCTGGGTGCGGTGTTGGCCGAGGCGAATGGAAGTTCCGCCGTAGGCGGTGCACTGACTGGAGCGGGTGGCGAAGCTGCGGCGCAATACCTAACGAAGACGCTCTATGGCGCCGACATCAAGCCGAGCGATCTATCCGAGCAGGACAAGCAGACGATCCTAGCGTTGTCGCAAGCGGTCGGTGCGCTTGTCGGCGGGATGACGGGCGGCAGCGTGAGCGACGCGGCGGTGGGAAGCACAGTTGCGCGGAATGCAGTGGAAAACAACTGGTTGAAAGAGAACGAGAACGAACTGAAAAAGGTTGCGCAGGCGGAATGCGCCGCCGCGAACAAGCGGTCTTGTGAGATCGTCGATGCCATCAACGAGCTAGATAAAGCACGCGATGCCGACTACGCGATCAACGTGGATTTGGCCAACGCATTGATGGATGAGGAAGGAGGAAAACACACGCTGCAGCGGTTCGACCAACTGATGGCGGACTACTGGGCGGCAAACGGTGTAGATCCAGAGGATGCCATTTTCGCTAGCACGGTGTCCCGTACATTCCCCACGAACGGGCAGAAGCTCTACAACGCACTCGATAAAATCCCGGGTGGCCTGCCTGGCATGGGCATATTTGGGATGATGCTTCCAGGGATTCTGGATCAAACCGGAACCACCGTCGCCGCATGGCAAGATCTTTATAAGCCTGGTCAGGCAACTAACTACTTCACTGGTGCATCGGTATCGGGCACATCTGCATTCGATGAGCGATTCCTCGGTGCTGCCACTGTCGCTGAGATCTTTCTGACATCGGGTGGCAGCACCGTTGCGCGGACGGGACTTAGAGAGGTTGCCGATGCAGCTGGCAGCACCAGTGAAAGATCGGTTCTTCATTCATCTGCTATTGCTGATAGTGAAGCTAGCGCGCCTCCGCTCATTCGCTCCGATGGAATGGCTGATGCTGCTTCCGGTGCAAGGCTGAGAGAATATCTGCTCGCATCTATGTCTAAGCCGGAAGTTTCTAATCCGAGGCTATCTTCTATCATAGACACACTTTACCGTGATGGAGCGAAGGTCGGTTCTGGCAGTACTGCTGATGCTGTCAGACATGAATTGAAAACTGGCCAATCAGTTGGTGGGAAGTTTCATTCTCAAAAAGCGGCGGATAGCATAATAGCGCTTCAAAGATGGCTTGACGAAAATCCTGGCGCATCATTTTCAGATAGATCTGCTGCTCAACATGTGATGGAGGATATGAAAAATGCTCTCAGAGGAAAGTAAAGCAAAAATAAAGGATTTTTATCTAGTCTTCTCTATGAACTTTCCCGCCCATAAAATTGAGGAAAGTTGTTCTTATTTTTTGCCTGAGCTGGAGGGGGATGTTCCTTGGACCTTAATATTTTCTTCACTAGGAAATGTTGTAGGCGAAGAAATTAAAAGCGGTTCATTTCGGAAAAGGAAAGAAATCTTCGCGCTAATAGAATCAGCAATGAAGTGTGGTGATGAGGGTCTCTCAACTGTAGTTGCTACTGGACTTCTTGAAGAACTGTACAAGCTTGCCGAAAAAGATGAGGCATTAATGAATGAATTGTTAGTTCAGCTTGATGGTGAATCGGTAAGTTATCTAAAGGGCTGGCTTGAGTGGTCTGGTGGAAAATGGGGGCGGACATGTTCGTGAATATTTTCCTCTAATTAATTAAGGTGGGGAGCAGAAATTTATATTAGAAGCACTGACAAAAAGTCACTTGGACAAGTATGTGCCTCCAAATGGTGCTGACGTATGTTTGAGTTTGGAACCTCTGGCGAAAAACATTAAAGTTATTGTGCGCCGGGAACAAATAAGTCAATAAATAAATATCCCGTCAAGCAGGGTTAGAGATGCTCTGTCCAAGATGTGAACAAGGCGATATTTGCAAAGTTAAAATTAAATCCACTGGGAGACTGCTGTACATCTGCCAAGAATGTGAAGCTACATGGTTCTCGTCTGAGGCTGTAGGACTTGAGCCATTCGTGGATTTCGGAACATACATGGAAACCCTAGGGCTTCCACCATTGTGGAGTTCCCTGGATGTAGTTGTAAGTTGAGCCGCGTTACTTTAATTTTTTTATGCGCATTGCAAAAAAGCTATGGAAAAATCTACCGAATCTTAGTGAGGAAAAAATGTGCCTCTTAGCCATATTTTGCGAACACTCTGTAATTGATCATAAGTTCTAAGGATTATGCGTGAAGACCCACTTTATCAGGAAGCGGGCAGAGCGCATCTGTGAATTTTGATCCACACCAGTATCAAATTTGGATGCGGAGCCAGGCCATATTGAACATACTTTTAGAATAAAATTGCATATCTAAAATGCTCTATCCGAGTCTCAGATCAGGTCTCCTCTGAATGGCTGGTCAAGCTAGAAGCTATCTATTTAAGTAAATTTTATTGCAGCTGCTTCCTGAAGGTTACGAGAATGACGCTAAAAATTCGCTTTCCCAAGAATATGATAATTGACATGCTTCTTGAGAAAAGAAAAAACGCCATGCATTTTCCGGGTCTCAAGTGAATTTTAAATTCAGTTCTCTGACACAGTTCCTGAAGTGGCCGGCGTTGTCGTCGATTGGAGTCGACAGGAGCTCGAGTTAAGGGCTGTCGCAGTAGCCAGTTGTAGACACACTCATTTTGCCAACGCGCTTATAACGTTGAAGCATTTAAGTGGTAATCTCCAAGATAATTGATTTGGCGATGTTTTATGCGCGTTTCGGATGGTGCCAAGTACTGGATGGCGGAGAATACGCACCACCAGGGAAGTTCTGGGGTGAGGAGTAAAATCACTATCTTGACGTAGCTTTGCGACTGCTATCCCGAATTACCTTTTCCGGCAGTATGCTTCGCGCCTGACTAATAAGAAGCTCACACAATGACTGACACTGCTAGCATCCCTGTTCTCTCCGCCACCGAAGCCCGCGCCCTCGGCTGCCTGATCGAGAAGGAGGCGACCACGCCGGATGCGTATCCGCTCACAGTCAATGCGACGGTGGTGGCGGCCAATCAGAAGACCTCGCGTGAGCCGGTGATGACCTTGAGTCCGGGCGATGTGCAGCATGCGCTGCGGCAACTGGAGGGGCGCGGGTTGGTACGGCAGCAGTTCTCTTCGCGCGCCGAGCGCTACGAGCATCGTTTGGCGTCGGCGCTGGATCTGACCCAGCAACAGGTGGCTCTGCTCGGCCTACTGCTGTTGCGCGGCCCGCAGACGGTCAATGAGTTGCTGACGCGCGCCGAGCGTATGGCGCGCTTCGCCGATGCGGACGATGTCCGCCATCAGCTGGAACGGCTGGCGCAGCGTCAGTTGGCGGTGCAGTTGCCGCGTGCCAGCGGGCAGCGCGAGGACCGTTACATGCATTTGCTCACCGGTCCGGTGGATGCGGAGGCGCTGGCGGCCACGTTCAAGGCGCGGCCGACCGCCTCGGGCAACGATGAGTTGGAAGGGCGGGTGCAGGCGTTGGAGGCCGAGGTGGCGGAGCTGCGCGAGATCGTGGCGCAGTTGCAGGCGCAGCTCGCGCACGAGTGACGCTGCGTGGATGGGCTTCTAAACGAAGCCTCTGGTTAACCAAAGAACGCTCACTTGTAGGAGCGGCGGCAGACCCCCCCCCCGCAAAACCGCGGCAAGGCGCGTTACTACAGGTGCCCTAAACATCAAGGCACGCACCAAGCGCAGCGCCCCGCGATCGCAGGATCACCCCATCTCCACCTGCGGAATCACCGCCAGCATATCGGTGACACCGACATCGGCACCCGCCTGGCTCAGCAGGGTGGTGGCCTGGCCACGATGGTGGGTCTGGTGGTTGAAGAAGTGCAGCAGCAGGTCGCCGAAGCGCCGGCCGTGCGATTCGCCACGGGTGTTGCGATAGCGCAGCGCTACGTCGAGGTCATCGGCATGCAGTTGCGACATCCACTCGGCGATCGTCGTATCCAGGGACTCGCGTTGCGTCCGCAGGTCCGCCAGGCAGTCGGCCTGCGGCGCATCCAGGGCGGTGGGGACCGGCGTGGCGGCGATGGCCTGCAGCGCCGGGTGCCGTGCCGGATGCTGGGCGAAGCGCTGCAGCCAGATCGTATCGGCCACCACCAAGTGGTTGAGCGTGCCCAACAGCGACCCGAAGAAGGCGCCGCGCGGCTCGGTGATCGCGGCGTCCGGCAGGGTCGCGGCCGCGGCGTAGAGACGCTGGTTCATCCATTGGCTGTAGTTGGCGAACAGCCGCAGTGTGTGCAAGGTGTCCATGCTCAGGCGTGCTCCTCGGGTGCATCCAACTCGCAATGATACAGTTCGACCTCGGCCGCCTCCGGACTCAGGCGCACCCGCCCCTGGGCGACGAAGCCCAGCGCGGCGAGCAGCCGCAGCGAGCGCGCATTGCCCGGAGCCACGATGGCGTAGACGCGCGGCAGCGCGAGCACGGTGCGCGCGTAATCCAGCACCGCGCGCGCCGCCTCGCTGGCGTAGCCCTGGCCCGCATAGGGTTGCAGCAGGGCATAGCCCAGATCAGGGGCGGGAAGGGTCGGTCGCAGCACCAGCCCCGCCACACCAAGCCAGGCGCCGTCGTCGCGGCGCTCCACCGCATACAGGCCAAAGCCGTGCTCGGCGTAGCTGCGCACCGAGCCATCGGCGAGATAGCGGCTGGCCTGCGTTTCGTCGCGCACGCCGCGGTCGCCGATGTGCGCCAGGAAGCCGGGGTCGTTGAGCAGGGCCAGCATCGGCGCGGCGTCGCGCTCGGGGTCCAGTCGGCGCAGTACGAGGCGCGCGGTGGCGATCACGGTGGACATGCGGTGTTCCTGCGGGTCGGGGCGCCAGCGTGGCGCCGTCGCCGTGGCTTGGCAAGGGCGCAGGCGCAGCGCGGTTCCCGGCGTAGACGCTCCGAATGCCGTGAGTCCGGAAAGCACGAATGCCCCTACAAATGCCATGCACCCGACATCCCGGTCACAGGTAACAAACGTCTAGTTAACAGCTTCACATGGGGTGCCGGTATTCTGACGCACATGCGACCCATCCCCCGTCTCGCCACCGTCCTGTCCCTGCTCTCCCTGGCCGGCCTCGCCGAGGCCCGCGGCGTCATCGAAAAGGTGCAGATCCAGGGCCTGAACAAGGACGAGGACGCGGCGATGATCGAGAACATCCAGGTCTCGCTGTCGCTGTACGACGCCATCGGCAAGGACCAGGGCGAGTCGCGCCTGGAGTATCTGCTGAGCCAGGCCGAAAGCCAGACTCGGCAGGCGCTGGAGCCGTTCGGCTACTTCACTCCCAAGATCACCGTCGACGCGCCACGCCAGGACGACAAGCTGACCGTGGTGGTGCACGTGGACAAGGGCGAGCCGGTGCGGGTGCGCAATTTCCAGGTGGGTATCACCGGCCCGGCAGAGGACGACCGCTACCTGGGCGAGGACCTGAAGAACTTCCGCCCGCGCCAGGGCGACGTCTTCGTCAGCAGCGTCTACGAGACCAGCAAGGTCACCATCACCCGGCGCCTGGCCGAGCGCGGCTACTTCGATGCCGACTTCACCCAGCGCAAGGTCGAGGTGACCCGCGCCGACCACGCCGCCGACATCGACCTGAGCTGGGACAGCGGCCGCCGCTACAACATGGGCCCGATCCGCTTCCATCAGGACTACTTCAACCAGAAGCTGTTCGATCCGCTGGTGTACTGGAAGGAAGGCAGCTACTACCACGAGGGCAAGCTCGACCGCCTGCGCGAGTCGCTGGTCAAGCTCGACTACTTCAGCGTCATCGACATCCAGCCCAAGCCGGAAGAAGCCGACGCCAACGGCGACGTGCCGGTGGACGTCAACCTCACCCGCGCCAAGCGCAGCATCTACACCGCCGGCCTCAGCTACGGCAGCGAGAGCGGCGCCGGTGTGCGCCTGGGCGTGGACCGCCGCTACGTCAACGCGCGCGGGCACAAGCTCAGCACCCAGCTGGACTATGCGCAGAAGCGCAAGAGTTTCATCACCAGCTACCGGATCCCGGCGTTCCGCTGGCTCGACGGCTGGTACACCACCTCGCTGCGCGTCTACGACGAGCAGACCGACTACATCGACCTGCGCAACGTCAAGCTCACCGGCAGCCGCAGCGGCCAGATCAACGAGCACTGGACCGCGATCGCCTCGATCAACGCGCTGCGCGAACGCTGGCGCTACGCCACCGACGAGGTGTTCGACGGCGCGCTGTACCAGACCTCGACGCTGTTCTATCCGCAGATCGAAGCCGATTACGTCGGCGTCGACGACAAGGTGTTCCCGCGCAAGGGCTTCAGCGGCAACATCAGCCTGCGCGGCGGCGCCGAGGGTGTGGGGTCCGATGCCAGCTTCGTGCAGGCGCACATGCGGGTGAACTGGTTCCACGGCATCGGCGACAACGACCGCCTGATCCTGCGCGGCGAAGCCGGCAGCACCTGGACCGACGCGCTGGTGGCGATGCCGCCGAGCCTGCGTTTCTTCGCTGGCGGCGACAACAGCATCCGCGGCTATGCCTTCCGCGAGGTCGGCCCGCGCACGGCGCGGCCGGACCGCTTCGCGCTCGGCGCCAAGCACGTGCTCACCGGCAGCGCCGAGTACGAGCACTACTTCAAGGGCGGTCCATGGGGCGGCGCGGTGTTCGTCGACAGCGGCAGCGCGTTCGATGACACGCCGGACTGGCATACCGGCGTCGGCTTCGGCCTGCGCTGGCGCTCGCCGGTCGGGCCGGTGCGGGTGGACATCGCGCATGGCTTGAACGATCCCGACTCGCAGTTCCAGCTCTATCTCAACATCGGAGCCAACCTGTGAGCGCGCCGCTGGAGCCGACGTCGCCCGCCACGCCGCCGCCGCGGCGCCCGCGCTTCTACCGGCGCAAGCGCTTCTGGTGGGGCTCGGCGCTGACCGTGGCCGGCCTAGTGCTGCTGGCGGCGATCGCGCTGTACTGGCTGCTGCAGACCGTGGCCGGGCGCGACGTACTGCTGGCGCAGGTGGTGGCACGGCTGCCGGCCGGCTCTACGCTCACCTGGGAGCGCGCCGAAGGGCCGCTGGCCGGTCCGTTGATCCTGCACAACCTGGACTTCCGCTACAACGAGATCCACTTCACCGCCGAGCGCGCCTACCTGGATCCGGACATCCGCCCGCTGCTCGGGCGCAAGCTGCAACTGGACGCGCTGGAGCTGACCAACGCCACGCTTAACCTGGCCAAGAGCGACGAACCGTTCGAACTGCCGCGCTGGCCGCAGTCGCTGCCGCAGATCAAAGTGCCGCTGGCGCTGCAGGCCGACCGCATCGCCATCGACGGCCTGCGCATCACCCAGGCGCAGCAGCCGATGATCGACATCCGCACGCTGCGCGGTGGCGTGGAAGTGGCCAACGGCGAGTTCCGTGCCACCCAGGTGGTGGTGAACAGCGACCGCGGCGATTTCCGCGTCAATGGCGATTACCTGCCGGGACAGGACTACAAGGCCGACCTCACCGCCAGCGCCGTGCTGCCGGCCGCACGCGGGCGCACCCCCGCGCGCCTGGGTCTGGTTGCGCGCGGCGACCTGGACAAGATGGAAGTGGCCATCGCCGGCAACGCACCGGCGCCGCTGCGCGCCACCCTGGTGTTCACCGGCCGCACCGATCCGGTGTGGGAGTTCGCCGCCAGCAGCAAGGCGTTGGATCCGTCGCTGCTGGTGCCGCCGACCGACGACGCGCCGGCGTCCGTGCCGCTTGCCTTCGACCTGCATGCCAAGGGCAAGGGCGGCAATGCCGACCTGCAGGGCGAACTATCGCGCGACGGGCAAAAGCTCGTGCTCGATCCCTCGCACCTGAGCCTGGACAACCAGGTGCTCACCGTCGCGCCGCTGCAGCTGCGTGCGTTCGACGGGCAACTGCGCCTGCGCGGCACCGCCGATCTGCGCGACCCGGACAATGCGCAGCTGCGCTTTGCGGTCAACGCCAGCGGCATGAGCTTCGCCACCGCGCCGGATCCGTCCACTCCAGATGCACCGGCGGTGCCGATCAAGCTGGTCGAGGCCAATCTGGGCGTGGCCGGCACGCTGAAGCAATGGGCCACCTACGGCGAGGCCACCGTCGCCCGCGGCAAGGACAGCGCCAACCTGCAGCTGGACGTGCGCGGCGACGATCGCCAGGCGCAGTTGAAGCAGGTGCGCGCGACCATGCCCAGCGGCACCCTCGACCTGGGCGGCAACGTGGCCTGGGTGCCGGAATTGAACTGGGACGTGCAGGGCACGCTGGCCGGGTTCGACCCGGGCTATTTCGCACCGGGCTGGGACGGCAAGCTGTCCGGCACCTTCGCCTCGCAGGGCAAGCAGTTGCCGGCGCGGCCGGACGGCAGTGCCGCCGGCTACCAGGCCACGCTCGACATCCCGCGCTTGAACGGACGCCTGCGCAGCCGCCCGCTCGACGCCAACGCCAAGCTCGCCCTGCAGGGCAGCCAGGGCGAGGGCAAGCTGCAACTGAGCCTGGGCGACAGTCGCCTGCAGGCGCAGGGCAAGGTCGGCGACCAGCTCGACATCGATGCGCAACTGCAGCCGCTGCAACTGGCCGACCTGCTGCCCGGCGGCGCCGGCAGCCTGCGCGGCAGCGTGCAGGTCAAGGGCCGCCGCGACGCGCCCGATCTCACCGCCGACCTCACCGGCAGCGGCCTGAAATGGGACAGCTACAGCGCCGACAGCCTCAGCCTGCGCGGGCGCTTGCCCTGGCGCGGCAACGGCGGTGAACTCGCCCTACGCGGCAGTGCGATCAATGCCGGCGTGTTGCTGCAGACACTGAGCGTGGATGCGCGCGGCGCGGCCGAGAATCTGCAACTCGACGCCAAGACCGAGAACGACATGGGCGCGCTGGCCCTGGCCGGGCAGGTGCGCCGCGACGGCGCGCGTTGGCAGGGCGCCCTGAACACGCTGCGCATCGCCCCGGCCAAGGGCGAACCGTGGCAACTGCGGCAGGCGGCCAATTTCAGCGTGGCCGGCAGCGCCTTCAGCCTGTCCGAGAGCTGCCTGGCCCCGGGCAGCGGCGGCGCCTTGTGCGTGTCCGCCGACTGGCCGAAGCAGGGCCTGACCCTGCGCGGCGACGCCCTGCCGTTGGCGCTGGTGCAGCCGTGGCTGCCGCCCAGCAACGGCCGCAAGATGTACCTGCGCGGCGACCTGTCCATCGACGGCAGCTTCAAGCCGGCCGGCAACGCCTGGCAGGGTTCGCTGCGTCTGGCCTCGCGCGAAGGCGGCCTGCGCCTGGGCGACAACGCCCGCGGCGAACTGCTGCGCTACGACCAGTTCAGTTTCGTCACCGATTTCAGCGCCCAGCACATCCATTCCAAGCTCGGCATCGGCTTCCAGGGCGACGGCTTCGTCGACGCCACCGTCGACACCGGCTGGGACGCGTACGCGCCGTTGAATGGCGAGATCTACATGAACATGGCGCGGCTGTACTGGCTGGAGCTGTTCTCACCGGATCTGGTCCGGCCCAAGGGACTGGTCGAAGGCCACGTCAGCCTGCGCGGCACCCGCTCGCAACTGGCGATGGGCGGCGACGCCACGCTCAGCAACTTCACCGGCGAACTGCCGGCGCTGGGCCTGACCCTGAGCGAAGGCAAGGGCCGCTTCGACGCGCAGCCGGACGGCTCGGCGCGCATCGTCGCCTCGGTGAAGTCGGGCGAAGGCACACTCAACGTCGACGGCGGCCTGTCCTGGTACGGCGACCGCACGCCGCTGCAGTTGAACATCCGCGGCACCAACGTGCTGGTGTCCAACACCGCCGAACTGCGCGCGGTGGCCAATCCCGACCTGCAGTTCGGCATCGCCAACAAGACCATGATGCTGAGCGGCCAGGTCACCGTGCCGTCGGCCGACATCGACCTGGAGCGGCTGGATCGCGGCACCTCGCTGTCCGAGGACGTGGTGGTGCTGGACCCGGCCGACCCCGAGGCCACGCCGACCTCGCCGCTGGAAATGGACCTGCGCGTGACGTTGGGCGACCAGGTCAAGATGGCCGGCTTCGGCCTCAAGGGCGCGCTGACCGGCGCCATGCAGGTGCGCTCGCGGCCGGGCCGCGAAACCACCGCCACCGGCGGGCTGGACGTCAGCGGCAAGTACAAGGCGTACGGCCAGGACCTGACCATCACCCGCGGCCAGCTCACCTGGAGCAACAACATCGTCTCCGACCCGCGCATCAACATCCGCGCGCAGCGCCAGGTCGGCGACGTCACCGCCGGCATCGACGTCACCGGCCGCGCCACCGCCCCGCATGCGGACGTGTGGTCGGACCCGTCGATGTCGCAATCCGAGGCGATGTCCTACCTGGTGCTGGGCCGCAGCCTCAGCAACACCAGCAGCGCCGAGGCCGACCAGGTCACCGCCGCGGCCAGCGCCCTGTCGGCCGGCAGCGGCCTGCTCGCCTCGCAACTCGGCGCCAGGCTCGGCTTCGACGACGCCGGCGTCAGCCAGTCGCGCACCCTCGGCGGCTCGGTGGTGGGCTTCGGCAAATATCTCTCGCCGAAACTTTACGTCAGCTACGGCGTGTCGCTGATCGGCAGCGGCTCGGTCCTGACGCTGAAATATCTGCTGGGCCGCGGCTTCGACGCCGAGGTGGAATCGAGCACGGTGGAGAACCGTGGGTCGGTGAATTGGCGGAAGGAGAAGTAGGGACCGCAACGGTCACAAAAATCCCCTTGACAACTGTCTAGCTGGTTTAGGAAAGTGAAGCGCTAAAAAAACGCCGCCGTCCTGCATGTATGGTCGGCTGCGGCGCTAATTTTCTTTTTCAGTCAACGCGTTACGCGGCGTGCCACCTGTACGATGTGACCACAAGTCGTTGGTCATGCCGCAACATAGGCGGCGCGCGCGCCACAGGGGGAGTTTTGAACAAGTTGCTCTGTCAGGCCGCACTGGTCGGCGCGACGCTTTGCGCGTTTTCGATTGCGCACGCGCAATCGGTTATCGATCAATACAATAGATCGGTAAAAACCAGCATGGACATTGCGCCGCTAGGCCCGGATGCCTTTGGAGAGCAGGTCTCGATGCTTGACGGAGCGCTGTCCTTCCGGCAAGTCGACGTGTCCGTGGAATTGAATAGCGGCCTTCCCATGTCGATAGGAAGAACGCTGAGCATTCAAGATCAAATGCCTGATCAGCAGGGCCGAAATACATATCGGAATGGTTCACCATTCGGGTTGATGTGGGATCTGGATGTCCCTTACCTGAAAGTAGTAGCTGATGCACGCACCGGTTGGCTTGGTGTGGACGGGAGTGGGAACCGCTGCAGCAAGGGCGATGCGGCGCCTCCAGTACAGGGCGTTACGCCTTTCAGCATGGTCTCATACAGTTCGGAATATTACTACACAGGTGTTTATGCCAATATACCTGGGCGCGGTGCGGAGTTTCTGAGAACACCTTTCGGCCACGCGATGCCAAATGACGGCAACGCCTATAAGAAAGTTTCAAGATCCAACTGGCGCGCCACTTGTACGCCCAGCATTAAAAATGGTACGGGTGAAGGTTTCGTGGTGCTTCTGCCGGACGGAACAAGATTGACGTTTGATTGGATGGTGAGTAGGCCAACCACGTATTTGCTTGAAACCAACTGCCCCCATGATAACGGTTCGGTTGTGGCAAGTACCTTGGCTTTGAATAATATGCCAGATGTTCCTTCCACCCAACACTGCCAGATCTATGTTTCGGTTCCGCGCAATGAATATTTTCTATTTGCCACCAAGGCCGAGGATCGATTTGGTAACGCAGTTTATTATGATTATAATTCCTCCAGCCCGTCGAGATTGACTGCCATCCGAGCCAGCGAGGGACCAAGTATAAGTTTGAATTACAACGACTCGGGCCAGATTGCCTCCGTATCTTTGAATGGGCGAAGATGGATCTATGGTTATGATACTTATGGCTCGGCCAATAGGCTGCGCTCGGTAGCTCTGCCGGACGGAAGCTCTTGGGCGTTCGACTATGAGTCTGATTTCAAGCATGTGCTTACAGCAAATACCAATGAACTGTGGGGGCATTGCAAGCTTAATCTCGGAACAAAATATTCAGAAACAGCTCCGGGAGCTGGTGAGGACGCGTGGATACAAATCAAGCATCCCTCTGGACTAGTTGCAAAATACTGGGTTAGAAAGTTGATCCACGGTACGAGGCAGACGCAGGACGACCCCTACGAGTGCACTCTCCAGCCTAAGCAGGAGGGGCCCTACGGCATCGTTAACTTCTATCTTTATATAAGCGAATCTAGCGCTTACCAAATCGCTTCCCTGTACAAAAAGTCTCTGTCCTCTTTGACTACGAACACACAAGAGTGGACATACAACTATAGCCCTGGTTGGCAGGCGCCATATACATCGGTAACGTCTGTCACCGATCCGGCAGGTAGGATCCATCGCTATTACTACGGTACCGATAGGAAGATCAATTACGGCCAGTTGCAGCGCGAAGAAACGATCAAGGACGGTGTTGTCGCTGGTTCCGTATCGTACGAGTATGCCCCAACCAGTTCGTCGCAGAAGTATCCCAAACATGAAGGGGGCGGGTACTCCGTGGACAGTCAGGGCTGGGCAGGACCGTTTACGGGCCAGATGCATCCGCTGATCAGGAAAACGATCGTGCAGGACGGCAGTACCTATGTATGGGAAGTCAGATCCGACTGCGATAGTGGATATTGCTTCGATCAGTTCATGCGCCCGACGGCGATCAACAGCTATTTCCAGTAGGTCAAGGACGTTCACAGGGGCGCATATGCGAGCAATTTCTACCTTCATCGTGCTGACGGTTGGCGCATGCGGATTTGCATGTGCCGCAAGCAAGCAGGAAAAGACAACGTACTACGACAATCTATCGTCGTGGGTATTGGGCCAGGTTGCCGATATCACCGATGTCCAAACCTCCATCGTGGAGGTCAAGTACACCTATGATGCGGCATCGTCATTGCCGATCCAGGAGTATCGTTTTGGCAAATTGGTCACCACATCGAGCTACAACGCAGATGGCACATTGGCGTCGTTAAAGGATGGGAACGGCAACGTCACCGCAATGTCAGGCTGGAAGCGTGGACTGCCGCAAAGCATCACATTTGCCGATGGGACGAGACTTTCGGCCTCGGTCGACGACAATGGTTGGATTCGGGCTGTAGTCGATCAACTCGGTAACGTCACGACCTACGACTACGACGCGGTCGGACGGCTGACGAACATTGCGTACCCTTCTGGCGACAACGTGGCATGGAACGCCACCGCATTGTCGTTCTCACAAGTCAACGCAACTGAATACGGTCTTGCTCCAGGCCACTGGAAGCAAACCCTGTCGACAGGCAACGCGCGCAAGGAAACCTACTTTGATGCGCTCTGGCGTCCGATCGTCACGCTCGAATACGACGCCGGTGCGGGCGCGACACAGCGGTTCCAACGCTTCGCTTACGATCAGGATGGCAGGCAGATCTTCGCTTCTTACGCCGGAGTGACGGATAACCTGACCACTGGTACATGGACGACCTACGACGCATTGGGGCGCGTCGTGTCGGTGTCGCAGGATTCGGAACAGCAGTTGCTCACAACGCTGACAGAGTATTTGCAGGGCAATCAGACCCGTGTCACCGATCCGCGTGGCAATCAGACGGTGACCGGCTACCAGGTCTTCGACAAGCCCGATTACACCGCACCGATCTGGATCCAGCATCCGGAAGGCGCTTACACCGACATCAACCGCGACATCTTCGGCAAGCCCTTGTCAATCCGCCGCCGTGACGCCAATGGCGCGGTGTCGGTGACCCGCAGCTATGTCTACGACGGCTATCAGCAACTATGCAAAACGGTGGAGCCGGAAACCGGCGCTACTGCCAATGGTTACGATGCCGCGGGTAACCTCGTTTGGAGTGCGTCGGGCCTCTCGTTGCCCAGTAGCACGTCCTGCGATGCGGATGCCGCATTTGCCTCCGGCCGCCGGGTTGATCGCAGCTACGACGTGCGCAACCGGATCAAGGCGCTGAGCTTCCCGGATGGCAACGGCAACCAGGCCTTGAGCTATTGGCCCGATGGTGCGGTCAAGCAGATCACCACGCTTAACAACGGGATCGCCACCTACAACAGCTACGCTTACAACAAGCGTCGCCTGCTGATCGCCGAAAGCCAGGGCCAGGCCGATGGCGAAACCTGGGCGATCGGCTACGGCTACAACGCCAATGGCCATCTTGCGGCGCATCGCTATCCGTCCGGACAGACCGTGGATTACGCGCCCAATGCCCTGGGCCAGCCCACTCAGGCCGGAAGCTACGCTACCGGGGTGAGTTACTACCCGAATGGCGCGATCAAGCAGTTCACCTATGGCAACGGCATCGTCCACACCCTGACGCAGAACGCGCGCCAGCTTCCCGAGACCAGCCAGGATGCCTATAACGGCGTCGCGTTCCTCAGCGATAGCTATAAGTATGACGTCAACGGCAACGTGGCCAGCATCAGCGATGGCGCCACCGGACGGGATGGCCGCGGCAATCGCAACATGACTTACGACGGTCTGGATCGCTTGGTCAGGGCCGAGTCGCCGATGTTCAGCGTCGCGACCTACAGCTACGACGTCCTCGACAACCTGACCCACGTCGTCGCGCCAGGCCGCGATCACTACTACTGCTACGACGCCAACTGGCAGCTCACCAACGTCAAGACCGGCAGTTGCGGCGGCAGCACGGTGATCGGCATGAGCTACGACCCACAGGGCAACCTCAGCAACAAGAACGGCCAGGCCTTCGTGTTCGACTACGGCAATCGCCTGCGCCAGGCCACCGGCAAGGAGACATATCGCTACGACGGCAACGGCCGCCGCACCTTGGCGCTGCAGAGCGCCGGCAACATCGGCTCGCTGTACGACCAGTCCGGGGCGTTGCGCTTCCAGAAGAACCTGCGCCAGTCCAAGTCCACCGACTACATCCTGTTGGGCGGCAGCCTCGTCGCCGAAGCCGACTGGCCGCTGGGGCAGGCGCTCTCGGTCAAGGACTACGTGAACTGGAACCCGGTCTCTGGCGCGACGCGCTATGTGGTGGAAGAGAGCGTGGACGGCGTGACCTGGACCGCTGTTTACGACGGCGGCCAGGGTAACTGGACCTCGTTGGTCAGGCCGGCGGGCACATACTCGTACCGCGTGACTGCGTGCACGGCAGACGGTAACTGCACCGCGGCTTCTAACGTAACGCACGATCAGCGGCCTGCTGTTGACATCGTGCCGCTGCTGTATCAGCTGCTGCTGAACAGTTGATGCTTGCGGCGCCGGAAGAACGGCATCCGCAATCTAATCTTTAACTTCTTAACGGAGAACTTTTATGCGTTTGATCTTGATGTTGGGGTGTGCGCTGTTCTGGATGTCTTACAGCGATTCGGCGAGTGCCTTGCAATTCATCACGGGCAAGGTGACGCAGATCGAAGCGACCTACATGCCTACCCAGATCCCTTTTATCCTGAGCGAGGGAAATGCCACGTGCGCCGCCGGAAAGCCGGTTTATTGGGCAAAGGATCAAGAGAACAACAAGGCGATCTACGCGATGTTGATGTCAGCATTCGTCAGTGGGAAACGCGTGACCTTGATCATGGACGACAGCGACACGTCGTGTACGGGGAAGTTCATCTACATGGTTGAGTGAGTTTGCATACAAGCTAGACCAATTTTCGGAAAGCACCACTCAGTACAAAAAGAGAGTTCGAATTATGAGCGCTAGATGGAGTGTATTGGCAATTTTTGCTCTTTCGAGCGTACAAGCATCGGCAAACGAATGGATGCAGAACGTCGAGGTAGTGCAACTGGGCAACTACCAAGCCAATGCGAGCCACTTCATCTGGTTGTCCTCCATACCTGCGGAGTGCAAGGCTACCGCACCAGGAAATCCCGTCTTACAATTTCAGGAGGACCAGCCGGGCGGCAAGGCATTGCTTGCGACATTCATGACGGCATTGATCAACAAGCGAAAGATCGATGTGCAGACTAAGGATTGTGCCATCGTCGAGGTCTACCTTAAGTAGGACGCGCATCTTACGCGAACAGAAAATATGGTTTGTACTGCACTCTGCAGTGCTGCTAGGGGAAGCGTTGTCGGTCTGACTTCTACTGGAAAATTCGACTCTACATCGCACATCTATGGTTCAAACTCGTAAGGACGAGTGATGTC
The DNA here is from genome assembly GCF_017746095.1 of Xanthomonas sp. D-109. Classification (NCBI taxonomy): domain Bacteria; kingdom Pseudomonadati; phylum Pseudomonadota; class Gammaproteobacteria; order Lysobacterales; family Lysobacteraceae; genus Xanthomonas; species Xanthomonas sp. D-109. The sequence goes on along the minus strand of NZ_JAGHWV010000006.1, from coordinate 144,202 downwards.
AAATTTCCAAGGAATTCGTGCGGCAATGCGCCTGATGGCTGTAGCCGCCCTTTCATTGCTTTTTGGGTTTGGCGCTTCGGCGCAGACGATCCGCTACATCCATACGGACGGTTTGGGATCACCAGTGTTGGTGACGGACAAAGATCGCAACGCTGTCGAGCGCAGTGAGTATGAGCCGTATGGCAGTTTGTTGAATCGCCCTGTTTGGGATGGGCCCGGCTATACGGGTCATGTCATGGATGCGGCGACCGGGCTTGTCTACATGCAGCAGCGATACTATGATCAAAGCATTGGAAGATTTATCAGTGATGATTCAGTTGCCACAGAATCCATTTCTGGTTCTAATTTCAATCGATATAAGTATGCCAGCAATAACCCGTACAAGTTCACTGACCCAGATGGGAGACAGGATAGTGTTGCGGCTGAAAGATCTTACGGTGCAGCTGTTGGCTACATGCTTCGCAACGACCCTGAAAGGTTAAAAGTTTGGGAAGGCGGAGAGCGCGCAGCTACAACCACGGCGGGAGGTGGAAAAGCTGCGCCAGCCGGCGCAGAGACAGGGAAGGCAGTCGGTGATTTTATAGACAAGGGAGATTATTCAAATTCAGCAATAGCAAGCATTGTTTTAAAAGCAGCTATAGGTGGAGCTCTTACTGGAAGAGCAAAGAACAAGCTTAAGCCGGATTCAAATGCAGGTGGCGCGCACTCAGTATTGAAACGTGATGTCAATGGCAAAATAACGAATACGGCGACATATGAAGTTAATCCGAAAAATCCTTCAGGATTTCAGCAGGTGAAGCGTGTAGATGTGACAGGTAGCGAACACAGAAATTCCGATGGTACGGTAGTTCCCACGCCGCACGTAAGTGAAGGCGGAGGCAGAAATGTTAGGCCGGCGGAACCAGACGATCTTCCGAGGCAACGATGAACGAACAATTTGAAAAATTACAAAAATGGTATTTATCTCAGTGCGATGAAGACTGGGAACATACTTATGGCGTGGAAATAAAGACGCTGGATAATCCTGGCTGGATTTTGAGAATAGACATCTCCGATACTGAGCTTGAGGGGATTATCATGCAGAGGAGCATTATTGAGCGAAGTGAGATCGATTGGATTCAATATGAAGTCACGGGAGATAAGTTTGTGTCCTGCGGAGGGGCATTGAATTTGGCAGAAATGGTAGATGTTTTCCTGCGGATAGCGGAGGCCGATAAAAGTTAGGTGGCAGATGGGCTTGGCTTTGTCGTCTTTATAGGATGGCCAGCATGATCGTGACGACTTTTTCGCAAGCATGATTTGAATGAGGACTCCTACTCTTGTGGAGTAGGAATTTTGGCGTGATGAGCGTGCTGGGATACCAAATCGCTTGAAGGAGATGGAGACCGAAAATCGCCTGTTGAAAAAGTGCCTCAAATTGAACTGCACGAGTGCAGCACGGCGTTGAGGCGTAAGCGTAAGAAGACGCTGGTCGGCGTGCCGTGCATCCTTGCTGCGACCGATGGTGGCCAACGAGGTCTGCCATGCACTTTGTCTTCGATTGCACGGCGTAGTTGGGGTGAGCAGGGGCCATATCATCGTCGACAACGCCCCAAACTAAGCGGTCGTCAAAAGGTCAAACGCCCAATTTTAGGCTATGTTTTCACGTGAGTCCTCAGTCGCCTTTCGCTCAATGCGGTATGTCCAAACGTGAGCCGCAACGACAATGGCAGAAAATTCTGCGGCAGGGCGATGGGTAGATGGGCATACGAATGCGGTATGCAGATGTGGCTGTCCTTTGATGGCAATTTGTCCTACAAGGGCCTCAACGAAAACTGGGTCATCACTGCTGTATGCGCCGGCCGTCATCGAACCCGGCGATGCTTGGTAAAGAGGTGTAAGCAGAAAAAGCAGCTGGAGGTGCGGCGCGCGCCCCTATGCCCAGCATGGACGAAACTCCTACGATCAAGGCTGAACTTTTGAACGCGATCGCTACCCAAGGCGGTATACCTCTATGGGATGCTAGATTTTGTCTCCATACTTGGCCGGCCCATTTGATCGAAAGAATTAACGCGTCTTAAGTAATTGGTGCCATCTCTTTGTAATCGCAGTTCTTTTATAGGGCGGAGTCTAGTACTAAGCGGGTTGCCCTTAGGCGCGATCAAGCTTCCATAGGTGGCTGGATATGGAGTCGAAGTACTATCATCCTTCAAATAGCTGGTCTGTTGAATAATTAATCCGTCGCGACTTATTTTCTCGGAGAGGAGGTCACCGAAATCCTGCGTGTAGGAGTTGCCAAATATATACTGGATGGATGACCCGTCAGGCTGCTGGACTGTGGTAACAGAAGTACAGCCAGAGCTACATCCATTGTCGAACGACCACCTGGGCTGATAGCTATAACTCCAGTTCAACTCATCGATTCCCGGGCCGCTGATCTTTTTGGCAATGATGGAGCGTGCAAGGTAGGCATTTGGAATGCCGTAAGAACCAAACCAAAAATCGCTGGAGCTGGAACCGAACAAGCCGCAGCCGCCGGGTGTATTGTCGGAGCCGTGAACCAAGCTGCGTATCGTGAACTCGCCTTGCGCGCCACTCGGATGGCGCATAGTGATCACATTCACATAAGCGCTATCGGCGGGATCTTGAGAGCGGAAGCCATTCGCTGATTGCGCGCAACTATTCATATAGAAGCTAGCAGGAAGCGTGGGAGGAACCATGTACCATGACATTACGCCGTAATTCACGGCATTATTCACAGGAAAGCTCCAGTGCGACTGATCCGGCAATGCGACATCGGAAAGTTTCTTGCCATAGTAGGTATCGATGTATGTATACCTCCACACCGATGCTCCGCTGCGAACCTCAGAAACCTTCCCAGTTCCGTCATATGACACGTCAATACGTGCTCCATCGCTGGACACCATAGACGTAAGTCTACTCGGATTTTGTGGGTCGAAATTGTAATTTATGTAATTACCAAATCTGTCTTCTACCTTGCTCGCATAAAGAAAGACGTCCATAGTTGGTACAAGTGTCATAGCGGGACTTGTACCATCACCGTTTGCATCCCGGTAATATTCAGAAACCAATACATCGGCTGCATTGCGTGTCGCCATCCAGTCGAAGTAATATTTATTCCCATTGGGCGTGCGAACTATAAATCCTTCGCCCGTGCCATTCCGAATACTGGGCATGCAGCTTACACGCCAAAAACCATTTGCTGCCCCAATGTAGTTGGCGCCATCCTGAGGCACGGGTTGGCCAGAAACCAGCTTCAACAAGCTTTCGTATCCAACACCAGGTGCGTTGATGAATATGCCGCTCCAATACATTTCGGAGGACATGACACGAGTATTGTAATCGGGGGAAGGGCCGACTCGTTCTGATGGTGCGAGCACAGGGCTACTACAACGCGCCAAACTGCCTCGTGCATCCCATCCAGTACGGGTATCGTAAGTCCCCATCATGTAAGGAATATCGATCTCCCAACCAGCTCCTAGCGGCGCTGCAGCTCGATCCAGCCCTTGCTTCTGGCGAGGGGTGTGCCTTGTGAAGTCCAGGCGTAAGTTGCCATTTATCGGCAGAGACACATCCGTTTGCGAAAACTGAACTGTGCCATCCTTCAGATTAATGCTGTCTCCAAAAAGATCATTGTTCAGCGCAGAGACGGAGTTAGCCTTTCTAAGTCTTTCATCATAGGTCTTTTCAGTGCTGACGTACTGCGCACTTGCAGATGTTGAGAAAAATAAAAGCGCCAACGCCGTGTACTTCACAGTATTCCCCCATTTGGAGCTATAAGTTTTAATGCCCACGAAACTAAAAGCTAGGAGTTACATATTGCTTCCTCTACTCAATAGGCTTTGCTAAAGCGCCGCAATACCTACTGAGAGCCCCAGCATGACACTAGCACGCCAGCGCGAAAAGAACTAGACAGATGTTGGATTCAAATGTGGCGGCGCTCTCAGTGGTGAGCAGGTTGCGGTAGAGAAATTTGATTCAAGGTTATGTCGCGGCAAGCGTCGGGAAGTTCATTCATTTATTTATGCATTCTGTTGATGGCTTAAAAATTTCCAAAGCTGATGCAGGGTTGCATGCATGCATTTGGTTGTCCCTCCACCTTGCTCACGCTAAGGTCAGAGATCTATCCCGTGCCCTAACTCGTATGCTCCTTCCCAACCGTCTCACCGCCGCACTCACCCTAAGCCTCGCCCTCACCGCCACCGCCCATGCCGACGAAGGCATGTGGATGCCATCGCAGCTGCCGGAGTTGGCCAAGCCGCTACGCGAGGCCGGGTTCCAGGGCGATCCGCAGGCGCTGGCCGAGGTCACGCAGCCGCCGTTAAGTGCGGTGGTGAAGGTCGGAGGCGGGACCGGGGCGTTCGTGTCCGGGGACGGGTTGCTGTTGACCAATCACCACGTCGCCTACGGGGTGATCCAGTACAACACCTCGGCCAAGGAGAACCTGATCGAGAACGGGTTCATTGCGCGGGATCGCGCCGACGAGCGTGCGGCCAATCCGGATTTCCGGGTGCTGGTGACGGTGGGCTTCGACAAGGTCACCGATCAGGTGCTGGGGCCGGCCAAGGGCAAGACCGGGCGCGCCTACTACGATGCGTTGGATGCGGCGAGCAAGCGCATCGTCGCCGACTGCGAGCGCGAGGCCGGGGTGCGCTGCAGCGTGGCCAACATGTATTACGGCACCGATTTCTACCGGATCCGCCAGTTGGAGCTACGTGACGTGCGTTTGGTGTATGCGCCGCCGCGGGCGATCGGCAACTACGGCGACGAGATCGACAACTTCATGTGGCCGCGGCACAGCGGCGATTTCACCTTGCTGCGCGCCTACGTGGGCAAGGACGGCAAGCCGGCGGACTACAGCGCCGACAACGTGCCCTACCAGCCACCGGCGCATCTGCAGATCGCCACCGATGGGCCGAAGGCTGGCGACTTCGCGATGCTGGCTGGTTACCCCGGCATCACCTACCGGCATCGCACGGCGGCGGAGTTTGCCGAGCAGGTGGAGGCGACGCTGCCGCAGCGGGTGGCGGTGCTGGACCAGTTGATCGGGGTGATCGAGGCGGCGGGCAAGGCCGATGCGGAGGCGCGCACGCGCTACGCGTCGCAGCTGCAGTCGCTGAAGAACAATCGCAAACGGGCGGCCGGCGAACTGGAAGGGCTGCAGCGTAGCGATGCGGTGCGTCTGCGCGCGCAGGACGAACGCGGCATGCTTGCCGCGACCCGCGGCAGCGATGCGCGCGATATCGCCACGCTGCAGAAGGTGCTCGGCCAGGCGTCGGCGTTGCGCGAGCGCGATCTGCTGTTGGGCTTGATCGCCACGCAGACCCAGGCGTTGCGCTCGGCGCTCACGCTGGAGCGACTGCGGCTGGAGGCAAGTAAGCCCGACGATCGCCGCGAGAGCGGCTATCAGCAGCGCGACCTGGCGCTGATCGAGGGCATGCTCAAGCAGGTGCAGCGGCGCTATTCGCCGACCGTGGAGAAGGCGCTGCTGACGACGCTGGTGACACGCTATCAGCAGTTGCCGGATGCGCAGCGGGTGCCGGAGTTCGATGCGGCGTTCGGGCGGACCCAGGCGCAATTGCAGGTGGCGCTGGACAAGGCCTATGCCGGCACGGCGCTGGGCACCGAGGCCGAGCGCCTGTCCCGCTTCGCTGCCGCGCGCGAGGGCAAGGCGCCTGCGGCCGATCCGTTGCTGACGCTGGCCGCCACGCTGGTGCCGGCGCAGCTGCGGCTGGACGACGAGCGCAAGGCGCGCGAGGGCGAGCAGTTGCGGCTGCGCCCGGCCTACATGCGTGCACTGTTCGCCTGGCGCAAGCAGCAGGGCCGAGCGGTGTATCCGGATGCCAACAGCACGCTGCGGATCAGCTATGGCCGCGTCGAGCCGCTGGCGCCGCGCGATGCGGTCAGCTTCGCGCCGCTGACCACGGTGGCCGGCATCGTCGAGAAGAACACCGGCAAGGAACCGTTCGATGCGCCCAAGCCACTGCTGGCGGCGATCGCCAAGGGCGACTTCGGCAGCACGGTCGATCCGCAGTCGAAGACGCAGCCGGTGAACTTCCTGACCAACCTGGACACCACCGGCGGCAACTCCGGCTCGCCCGTGCTCAATGCGCGCGGCGAGTTGATCGGGCTGAACTTTGACAGCAACTGGGAGGCGGTCAGCGCCAGTTGGTGGTACGACCCGCGCTACAAGCGTGCGATCCACGTGGACATGCGCTATCTGCGCTGGCTGATGGCCAAGGTGTATCCGGCGCCGCAATTGCTGAAGGAGTTGAACGTTCCGCAGGAGTGATTGGGCGGGTTGGGCGCATATGTCGCTTGGCATTGCATCTAGCGAAATAGGGCATGCCCTGTGCCCTGTGCCCTGTGCGCTCGTGCGGCGGCGGCATCGTCCGCAGCTGCTTCGGAAGGGTGAGCCCTTGGCGCTCACCTCGATGCATTGCGCCGTCGGAGATCAGAACGGCGATCCCGATACCGGACACCGTCATGCGTCGGGACTGAAGTCCCTCCCACAATGAGCATCATGCGCTGCGGTCGGGAGACCGACGTCATGGGTGTGGGCTGCGCCGGCCGCGGCTCACTCCGCCACTGCGATGCAGCACTTAGACTGATCCAATGGAACCTCTAGCCGCTACGCCACTGCCACGCGCGTTCTACGCGCTCGATGCGCGCGTGGTGGCGCCGGAGCTGCTGAACAAACTGCTTGTCACCGCCGACGGTCGCTGCGGGCGCATTGTCGAGGTGGAGGCCTACTGCGGTGCAGAGGATCCGGCGGCGCACTCGTTCCGCGGCATGACACGGCGCACGCGCGTGATGTTCGGCCCGCCCGGGCATCTGTACGTGTACTTCATCTATGGCATGCATTGGGCGCTCAATGCGGTATGTGGCGGTGCGCCGGGGCATGCGGTGCTGATCCGCGCCTTGGCGCCTGTGGCCGGGGTCGATGCGATGCAGTCGGCGCGGGGTGCGGTGCGCGCTGCCGATCTCACCCGTGGGCCAGGGCGCCTGGCCAAGGCGCTGGGGGTGTCGGGTGCGGACAACGGGCTGGACCTGACCACGCTGCAGTCGCGCCTGTGGCTAGGGCAGGACGGGACGCCGCCGCCTGCCGCGCCGGTCGTCACCACACGGATCGGCATCAGCAAGGCGATGGAGGCGCCGTGGCGCTGGCATGTGCCCGACGAGCCGAACGTGTCGCGTTTCGTGGTGAGTCGGGCGAAGCGCCGAGGGTAGCGTGGCGCTTGTAGACATCGTCGCACTACACGCTGCAAGAGGGTCAGTGCCTTGCCCGCCGTCACGAGTGAAAGGCCGCAATGCGGTGGTGACGGAAGGCGCTTTGGCTCGGAGACGAACGCATTTCCTCAGGGACCCTCGCTTCGTTCGTCGCGGCTGAAGCCGCTCCTACGACGGGCAACCTGCGTCACCACCGCCACAAACGGGCGCATGGCTGAGGATATGCCGACAAGGCACACGCTAGGCGATCGCGGCGCTCGCATCCAGTTGCGCGATGGCATCGGCCACGACCGTGGCGAACGGTGCGTCCACGTCCACCGAAATGACGTCGGCCTCGTCCAGCGGCAGTTCCAATGTGTCGAGCTGGCTTTGCAGCAGCGCCGGTGGCATGAAGTGGCCGTGGCGCGCGGCCAGGCGTTCGGCGATCACGTGTGCGGCTGCGTGCAGGAACACGAAGCGCATCGGCACGCCGGTGTCGCGCAATTGCTGCCGATGCGCCTTGCGCAATCCGGAAAACGCCAATACCACGCTCTGCCCGGCATCGACCGATGCACCCAGGCGCTGCGCCAGGGCCGCGACCCAGGGCGCGCGCTGCGCGTCGCTGAGCGGGATGCCATGCGCCATCTGCGCCTTGGCGGCGGCGCTGTGGAAGTCGTCGGCGTCCAGGAAGGTGAGTCCGTAGTGCGCCGCCAGTGCCTGGGCGACGCTGGTCTTGCCGCTGCCGGACACGCCCATCACGACGATGGCTTCGGCGCGCGGCGGCGGGGATGAGGGGGCGTGGGTCACGTGCTGCGGTCCCGTGGGGTCGCCCACATGATGCCAGTGTGGGCGTTGTGTGGACGTCAGTGATTCTGTAACTGGGTCTTGCGCTGCTGTTGAGGTGTGCGCAGTGGCAACTGGGTTCTGTATGGATTCTGGCGTCGGGGCTGAAGCCCCTCCCACAGGAGCTTCGGCCCGTTCTTCCGATTACACAGCGCGCTTGGTTCTTCGGGCTCGGCGTCTACATCGTCGCGTACGCCGTCTCGACCAGATCGTCCCACTGCAGTCGCGTGCCGGACGCATCGTCGCTGTGCTGCAAGGTGCGGCGAACGGCGCGACGCATGGCGCGGCTGATCCAGTTGTGCAGGTCGCGGCCGGACTGGCCGTCGCTGCGCTCGGCGACCCAGGTCGCCGCGGCGTCGGCGTCGAGATCCAGCGGTTTGCCGCGCAGCAGGCCCGCGACGATGGCGGTCCGCGCCGCGCGGTCGGGCAGGGCGATGGTGATCTGCCGGTCCAGCCGCGACAGCAGCGCCGGGTCGATCGCAGTGGCATGGTTGCTGGCGGCCAGCAGGAATACCTGGCCCGCATGGCTGGCGACGCCGTCCAGCTCCTGCAGCAGTTGGCCGACGATCTCGCGGGTATACGCATCGTCGCCGTCGGCACCGCGGGCCGGCGCGACGATGTCCAGTTCGTCGACGAACACGATGCACGGCGCCTGCGCCCGCGCGCGCTCGAACGCCGCCTGCACGCGCTGTCCGGACTGGCCGAGATAGCCGGCCTTGAGGTCGGCGCTGCTCAGGGCGATGAAGGCCAGGCCCGACTGGCTGGCGAGGATGCGTGCGACCTGGGTCTTGCCGGTGCCCGGCGGGCCGACCATCAGGATCCCGCGCGGCACCGGCACGCCGAGCGTGGCCAGGGTCTCGGCATTGCGCAGTTCCTTGCCCAGGCCGACGAACTCCTCGACGGTGGCCGCCGGCAGCACGATGTCGTCCCAGCCGAGCGTGGCGACGGCAGTGGAGCCTTTGCCGCGCAGTGCGCGCAGGTGCGCGTGCAGGGTGGCGTTGTCCAGGGTGCCGTCCACGCACTCGGCTGCGACGCGCGCGACCAGCGTGTGCAGGTCGCGGCCGGAGAGGCCGGTGCTGTCGGCGATCACCTGCGCGTCCGGCGCCAGGGTGAAACCGGCACGTTGCAGTTCGGCGCCGAGGATGCGGGCGCGCGCCGCGGCGTCGGGCAGGCCGATGGCGATGCTGGCGGTGAAGCGCGACAGGATCGCGTCGTCCAGCAGCGCCGGGCGGTTGGTCGCGCCGATCACCAGCACCTGCCCATGTGCCTCATGGAAGCCGTCCCATTCGGCCAGGAACGTCTGCACCAGTTCGGCGCCGAAGCTGTCGCTGTCGGCGCCGCCGCGACGCGCGAACACGCTTTCGCATTCGTCGATGAACAGGATCGCCGGCGCCTGCGCGCGGCAGCGCTGCCAGATCGCCTGCACCTTGGGGCCGGTGTGGCCGACGTGCGCGGCCTTCAGGTCGGCCATGCCCAGCGCCTCGAAATGGCAGCCGGCATGGCGCGCCAGCTTGCGCGCGATCAGGGTCTTGCCGGTGCCCGGCGGCCCGTGCAGGAGCATGCCTTTCGGCGACGGCTGGCGCCCGGACACGAACAGGTCCACCAGCTTCAGGATCTGGTCGAGCGTGGTGTCGGGCAGGGCGATGTCGGCCCAGTGCCGTTGCACCGCATCCAGGCTCTGCAGCCGCTGCTGCAGCGCGCGTTGCTGGCCGCGCGCGACCTCCCAGGCCTGCACGTGGTCGTGCAGCGCGGCGATCGGCGCGCCATCGACGGCGGCGTCTTCGGCCAGTGCCAGCGCCAGCGATTGCAGCGACGGCGCAGCGTCGGCGGCCAGGTCGGCGTCGAGGAGGATCAGGGCCGCTGCATGGGTGGCATCGGGCAGCACGATCAGCGCCTGCAGGCGCGGGTCCTCGCTGCCGTCGTGCAAGGCCAGCAGCCGCGCACCGGACAGATCGCCCTGCGTGGCGGGAATGGACCAGCGCCCGTGCAGGGCGCGCTGCGGCCAGGGCGCGCGGGTCACCGGATAGGTCGACCCTGGATCGTGCTGCGTGGCATCGGCCACCTGCACCAGCGCCAGCGGCAGGCGTGCGAACGCCTGCAGTGCGCGCCGTTCGGCATGGCTGTGGTGCCACGCCAGCAATTGCGCACCGGCGACGACCAGCAGACCGTACGCAAGCAGCGACGGCAGCAGGCTTTGCAGCAGCAGGCCGCCATCGCCGTGCAGGGCGACCTGGCGCCACCAGACGAGGAAGCTGCGCGTCTCGCCCAGCCAGTGTGCGCTCGTCCACGGCAGGACCAGCACCAGCATGCCGATCAAGGCCGCGCGCCAGCGCCAGTCCGGCAGCAGCGGCCGCAGCAGCAACGCCGGTCCCCAGGCGCGGCGGCGCTCGCGCCGTACCGCCGCCCGCGCCGCGATCCTGGCGTGCGCAGCGAAGCGGTGCCGGATTGCCGCAGCCGCCTGCTCCACAGCCGGCAGATGCCGCTCGATATCCGCATCGGCCTGCGCCTGGCGCGATTGCGCCTGCTGCACCTGCGCGAGCAGGCGCTGCGTCTGCTGTTGCAGCGACGGTGGGGGCGTCGGCACGGCGGCCGGGATGCCGGACATCAGCGGGAGCGGGGGCAGGTGGTCACCGCGCGCATCTTAGCCCGAGCGCCGGCGGGGCTGCGGTGGTTGGCTGCAGGTTGGATTGCCCTTGCTGGACACGGCAGGCCGGCGCGTGAAGCGGCTGCTGCCATGGGAGGAGGGCATCTTGGAGAAGGATAGGGCGCGAGGCGCGGGTGGGTCTTGAGACCATCAGGGCTTCGTTCGTCGCGGCTGAAGCCGCTCCTACGCAAGACTTGCAATTCCATGACGGCTGTTGCCGTTGCTTTGGTTGTTGCCTTTGCGTTATCGGGTTCCCTTCCGAAGCGGCGGCCGGCCCGGGGAAAAACCCGAAGGGGCGGCGCACATGGATGTGCGCCGTTCGCGGCAGGGGCAGGATGCCCCTTCCGCGAATCCCCGGGCTGGACGCGGACCCGGAGCGCGTAGCGCGGAGGGCGCGAGGCGGGGTGTGCTTGACCAGCCTTCGGCTGTGGTAAAGCGCTTCTTTTGGTTACTTTTCTTTGCACAAGCAAAGAAAAGTAACTCGCCGCAAGGCGAAAGCTTTGCCTTGCCGTGGCTGCAGCGCCAAAAGGGTCCTGCAAATTAACAGCAAAAGCAGAAGCAGAGCCTGCGGCATGCCTGCGTCCGCCGCGGACATTGGATGCCGCACCGCAACCGAGCGGTGATTCTGCTTAACTGGGCTGCGTGCAAAGGGGGGGGCGCAGGAAAAGAGGCGAGAAGCGCCGTGCTCGCCGGTGGGGGAGCGCTTCCGTGTAGGCGCAGTCGCCGCACCTGCCTCGCGGCAACCAGCCCGGTGCACGCGCAGCCCAAGCGAGACGCAGCGAGCCCCGAACTCCCGACTACGCCGAAACGCATCGCACCCTCTAGACTGCACGCATCGTCGTGGGGGCTCGCCTTTGGTTTCCAGTTGGATCCTGCTGCTGGTATCGGTCGGCTATGCGGCGCTGCTGTTCGCGGTGGCGTGGTGGGGCGACCGCCGTCCGCTGTACCCGGAACGGCCGTGGCTGCGGCCGGCGGTGTACAGCCTGGCGCTGGCCGTGTACTGCTCGTCGTGGACGTTCTACGGCGCGGTCGGCAGCGCGGTGCGCAACGGCGCCGGTTACCTGCCGATCTACCTGGGCCCGCTGCTGATGCTGCTGTTCGGCTGGCGCATCGTCGAGCGCCTGGCGCTGATCGCGCGCAGCGAGAACACCGTGTCCATCGCCGACTTCATTTCCTCGCGCTACGGCCGCTCGCGGCGCCTGGCCGCGCTGGTGGCGGTGATCGCCCTGGTCGGCGTGGTGCCGTACCTGGCGCTGCAGTACAAGGCGGTGGCGATGAGCCTGCAGGTGCTCAGCGGCCAGTCCAGCGCCGGTGCGCCGTTCTACGCCGATCCGGCGCTGTACGTGGCCTTGGGGATGGCGCTGTTCGCCACCCTGTTCGGCACCCGCCAGGTCGATGCCACCGAGCACCACCACGGCATGATGCTGGCGATCGCGCTGGAGTCGGTGGTGAAGCTGCTGGCGATGGTGGCGGTGGGCGTGTTCGCCTACGTATGGCTGTCCGCACGCGACGGCGGCCAGGTGCTGCAGTCCACGCGCACGCTGTTCCAGAACACCCCGCCGGTGGGCTTCATCTCGCAGACCCTGCTCAGCTTCCTGGCATTGGTGTGCCTGCCGCGGCAGTTCCATGTGGCGGTGGTGGAGTGCAGCGACGTCGGCGACATCCGCAAGGCGCGCTGGCTGTTCGGCCTGTACCTGGTGCTGATCTCGGCGATGGTGGTGCCGATCGCCGCGGCCGGCATCGCGCTGTTCGGCGGCGGCGATGTGGCCGACGACAGCATCGTGCTGGCGCTGCCGCTGGCCGAAAGCCGTACCGCGCTGGCGCTGGTCGCCTATGTGGGCGGGTTTTCCGCCGCCACCGGCATGGTCATCGTCTCCAGCATCGCGCTGGCGACGATGATCAGCAACGACCTGGTGATGCCGGTGCTACTGCGCCGCCGCGGGCACCAGGCCGCCGGCGCCGACGTGGCCTCGAAGGTGCTGTGGATCCGCCGTCTGGCGATCCTGCTGCTGGCGCTGATCGCCTACGGCTATTACCGCAGCAGCAGCAACGACACGACGCTGGCGTCGTACGGCCTGATGGCCTTCGCCGCGGTGGCGCAGTTCGCGCCGGGGGTGATCGGCGGGCTGTACTGGCGCGGCGCCAGCCGCAAGGGCGTGGAGACCGGCATGGTGCTGGGCTTCGCCACCTGGATCTACACGCTGCTGCTGCCGGCGCTGACCCAGGCCGGCTGGCTGGCGCCGGCCTGGTTGCTGGACGGGCCGTTCGGCATCTCCTGGCTGCGCCCGCAGCAGCTGTTCGGCATGAGCGGCTGGGACCCGCTGGCGCACGGCACGTTCTGGTCGCTGCTGGTCAACGTCGGCACGATGATGCTGGTGTCGGCGCGCTGGCGTCCTGGCCTGGACGAGCGCCTGCGCGCGGCGCCGTTCCTGGAGCCGTACTCGCAGCGCCCGGCGGTGGCCGGCGACTGGCTCGGGCAGGTGCGCGTGGTCGATCTGCAGGCGCTGGCCGAGCGCATGGTCGGCGAGCGCCACGCCCGCCGCGCCTTCGCCGAACAGGCGCAATTGCTCGGCCGCGAGCCGCAGCCCACCGCGGTGGCCGACCGCGTGTGGGTGCAGTTCACCGAACGCCTGCTCGCCGCCTCGATCGGCGCGGCCTCCGCGCGCCTGGTGCTGACCAGCCTGCTGCGCGGCTCGGGCATGGACCTGGGCGAGGTGGTGGCGGTGCTCGACGAGGCCGGGCAGGAGTTGCGCTTCAACCGCGAGATCCTGTCCACCACGCTGGAGAACATCAGCGCCGGGGTCAGCGTGGTCGATCCGGCGATGCGCCTGACCGCCTGGAACCGCCGCTACCAGCAGATGTTCGGCTATCCCGACGGCATGCTCTACGTCGGCCGCCCGGTCGCCGACCTGATCCGCTACAACGCCGAGCGCGGCGAACTGGGGGGCGGCCAGGTGGAAGACCAGATCGCCCGCCGCATCGCGCACATGCGCGCCGGCACTCCGCACGTGTTCGAACGCACCCGCAGCGACGGCAAGGTGATCGAGATGCGCGGCCAGCCGCTGCCGGGCGGCGGCTATGTCACCAGCTACAACGACATCACCGACTACAAGCGCGCCGAGCAGGCCCTGCTCGAGGCCAACGAGACCCTGGAGCAGCGCGTGGCCGAGCGCTCGCGCGAGGCGGAACTGGCGCAGCAGTCCAAGACCCGCTTCCTGGCCGCGATCAGCCACGACGTGCTGCAGCCGCTCAACGCCGCGCGGCTGTTCGCCTCGGCCTTGCGCGATGCGCACCAGAACGAGGAGCAGCGGCATCTGGCCGAGCGCGTGGACGCCTCGCTGCGCGCGGCCGAGGAACTGCTCGATGGCCTGCTCGATGTGTCGCGGCTGGACGCCGGTGGCCTGCGCCCGACCATCGAGGACATCGATGCCGGCCTGCTGCTGCGCGAACTGGCCGCGCAGTACAGTCCGATCGCCGCCGGCCGTGGCCTGCGCCTGCACGTGTACGCGCGGCCACTGTGGGTGCGCAGCGATCGCCGCCTGCTGCGCCGCGTGCTGCAGAACTTCCTCGCCAACGCGCTGCGCTATACCCGCCAGGGCCGCATCGTGCTCGGCATGCGCCGCCGCGGTGCGGCGCTGGAACTGCAGGTCTGGGACACCGGCCCCGGCATCCCGCCGCACCACATGCAGCAGATCTTCGACGAATTCCAGCGCTACCAGCAGCCGTTCGACTGGGGCGAGCAGGGGCTGGGCCTGGGCCTGTCGATCTGCCAGCGCATCTCGCGCCTGCTCGGCCACGACCTGGATGCGCGCAGCCGCGTCGGCCACGGCAGCATGTTCTCCATCACCCTGCCGCGGGCGGCGCCCCCGCCGCAGGCGCAGCAACGCGCGCCGCGCGCGGCGGCGGCGGCCGACTCGCTGGCCGGGCTGCGCGTGCTGTGCGTGGACAACGACCAGGAAATCCTCGACGGCATGCGCGCGCTGCTCGGCCGTTGGCAGGTGGAGGTGATCTGCGCCAGCACCGTCGACGCGGCGCTGGCGCAGGCCGCGTGCGCACCGCACGTGATGCTGGTCGACTACCACCTGCACGACCGCCTCGACGGCCTGGAGACCCTGGATGCGCTGCGCGCGGCGATGCCCGGGCCGGTGGCCGGCGCGCTGCTCACCGCCGACGGTCGCGACGAACTGAAGCTGCAGGCGCGCGAGCGCGGCTACCGGCTGCTGACCAAGCCGGTCAAGCCGGCCTCGCTGCGCGCCTTCCTCACCGCCTACCACGATCCGATCTAGCGGTATCGAACGTCCTTGTAACGGCAATGTATGTGCCGTGTGGCACGCCGCGGCGCGGCCGGCGTGGCGCGCGGCGCGGGCGGGCGGCTAAGGTGGTGGACCACCCACGATCCGCCTGCGCATGACCTCCCTGGACACCCCCGCGATGCCCTCGCTCCCGGACCTGCTGGCGGCGCTGGAGGCCGGCCAGGCGCAGACGCTCGAACACGGTGCCCGCGCCTACCTGCGGCAGCATCCCGATGACGTCCTGGCCAGCAGCCTGCTGGCGATGAGCCTGCAGATGCAGGGCCAGCCGGCGCCGGCCGCCGCCGTGTACCGCAGGCTGGCCGAGCGCGAGCCGCACGAGGTGGCGCATTGGAACAACCTCGGCACGGCGCTGCGCGAGGCCGGCGACCCAGGCCCGGCAGGCGAGGCCTATCTGCGCGCCCGCGCGCTGGCGCCGGACGATCCGCTGCCGCACCACAACCTCGGCCTGCTGGCGATGGACGCCGGCGACTACGCCGCGGCCCGCGAACACCTGCTCGACGCGCATGCGCTGGCGCCGCAAGCCCCGCCGCTGTGCGTGCACGCGGCGATGGCCTGTCACGAATGCGGCGACTTCCAGCGCGTGCAGGCGCTGATCGCCGACTGGCGGCAGTGGCCGCCGCTGGATCCGGACACCACCGTGGAACTGGCCTGGCTGCTGTCGCAGGGCGGCGAGACCGACACCGCCTGCGCTCTGCTGCGCGCCTGCGCCGAGGGGCCGATGGCGCAGCCGGCGCGGGCCTGGTCGCGGCTGGTGCTGGTGCTCGAGCGCGCCAACCGCCTGCCGCAGGCGCGCGAGGCGGCCGCGCAGCTGCCGCCGCCGGAGCGGATCGACGACCCCGACGTGCGCCAGGACGCCGCCAATGCGCTGGCGGTGCTGGCCATGCGCGAGGGCCACTGGGAGCAGGCGCACGCGCTGCTGCGCGGGCTACTGGCTCACGGCAGCGCCGTCGACCGGCGCAAGCAGAGCAACCTGTTCTTCGCCCTGGCGCGGGTCTGCGACCGTTTGGGCCGTCACGACGAGGCGCTGGATGCGTGCGAGCAGGGCCATGCCGGCCAAGTCGAGGGCCTGGCCGCACTGGTGCCGGAACTGGCGGCGGCGGACGCACCGCCGCTGCCGGTCGCGCAGGCCCGCTGGGATTCGGCGCGCCATGCCGCGGCGCGGCCGGTGACCGCGCCGGCCATGGCGGACTCGCCGATCTTCGTGGTCGGCTTCCCGCGCTCGGGCACCACCTTGCTGGAACAGATGCTCGACGCCCACCCGCACCTGGTGGCGATGGACGAGCGGCCGTTCCTGCAGGGGCTGGCCGACCGCCTGGAGGCGCGCGGCGTGGCCTGGCCGGACGGACTGGGCGAGCTCGACGATGCCGCCTGTGACGCGCTGCGCGCCGAGTACTGGCAGGCGGTGCGCGGGGTGGTGCAGTTGCAGCCGGGCCAGCGCCTGGTCGACAAGAACCCGCTGAACCTGCTGCGCCTGCCGCTGATCCGGCGGCTGTTCCCGGAGGCGCCGGTGATCCTGGCGCTGCGCCACCCTTGCGACGTGCTGCTGAGCTGCTACATGCAGGCGTTCCGCTCGCCGGCCTTCGCCCTGCTGTGTGCCAGCCTGCCGCGGCTGGCGCGCGGCTATGCCGATGCGATGGACTTCTGGCTGTATCACGCCGCCTTGCTGCAGCCGCGCACGCTGGAGTTGCGCTACGAGGATCTGGTGGCCGACCCGCAGGCGCAGGTGGCGCGGCTGGGGCAATTCCTGCAGCTGCAGCAGCCGGAGCGGCTGCTGGAGTTCCAGCGGCACGCGCAGGACAAGGGCTTCATCAGTACGCCGAGCTACGCGCAGGTGGTGGAAGGCATCAACCGCAAGGCCCTGGACCGCTGGCACGCCTATCGCGACGCGTTCGCGCCGGTGCTGCCGGTGCTGCAACCGTTCCTGCAACGCTGGAACTACCGCGCCGCCTGAGCGTTGCGGCTTGTCTGAACCGTTCCCGTCTGCGGGTTGAACGGCAAAACGCCGCGCGCGCTGTACCGCGGTTGAAGCGGTGTTTTTGTCAGGGGCTGGCGCACGCTGGCACACCGAAACAACACCCTTCTTATAAAAAACTAACAAGTGCCTGACGGTCCTCTAATGAACCGCTGGCCCGAGGCATCCATTTCACCCGCCGCGCCGTCGAGGCGCCCGGGATGGTTCGCGCCTGCGTGCAGCCGGCGCTTGTCGCACATCACATGAGGTCTTCCCGATGTCCGTAGCAAAGAACAGACTCGCTCACGCCGTTTGCCTGGCCATGGCGACGCTTCCCGCCACGCTCTATGCGCAGAGCGCCACGCCGGCGGCGTCCGCGTCCGGCGACGCGCCGGTGACGCTGGACAAGCTCACCGTCACCGGTTCGCTGGTGCGCCGTGTGGATGTGGAGACCGCCAGCCCGGTCGCCGTGGTCGATCGCCAGCAGATCCAGCAGAGCGGCAAGCAGACCCTGGGCGACCTGCTGCAGGCGCTGCCCGGCATCGCCGGCGCCGCGACCAACCCGCAGGTCAACAACGGCGGCGGCGACGGCGCCTCGACCATCTCCCTGCGCGGCCTCGGCGACCAGCGCACGCTGATCCTGATCGACGGCCACCGCATCCAGAACAACGACGTCAACTCGATCCCGGCCAACATGATCGACCACGTCGAAGTGCTGAAGGTCGGCGCCTCGGCGATGTACGGCTCCGACGCGATCGGCGGCGTGGTCAACTTCATCCTGCGCAAGAATTTCGAAGGCGGCGAAGTCTCGGCCAACTACGGCCAGACCAGCCGCGGCGACGGTGCCCGCCAGGGCGGCAGCTTCACCTTCGGCAAGACCTGGGACCGCGGCAACGTCGTGGTCGGCCTGGACTACAACAAGCAGAAGGACGTCTCCAGCGCCAACCGCGCCTTCTCCAAGTACGCGATGTACCTGTCCAGCGGCAGCGTCTACAAGGGCGGTTCCAGCCGCACGCCCAGCGGCTACTACAAGCTGCCGGCGGCGACCCTGGCGGCCAACGGCTGCAGCGCCAACGGCGCGCTGACCAGCAACGGCAGCGGCGGCTACAAGTGCTACAGCTCCTCGGCCGACGCCTACAACTACCAGGCGGAGAACCTGTTGCTGACCCCGCAGCAGCGCGTCGGCGGCTTCGTGCTCGGCAGCTTCAACATCACCGACTCGATGCAGGCGTACGTCAACGCCTACCACAACCACACCATGTCGAACTTCGCGATCGCGCCGCTGCCGTTCGACGCGCAGAGCGACGGCATCACCATCGCCGCCAACAACCCGTACAACCCGTTCGGCGTGGAGTTCGGCCCCAACGGCTACGAGTTCCGTTCGCGCTTCACCACCCTGGGCCAGCGCGAAGGCTTCTACGACACCGCCACCGACCAGGACGTGATCGGCCTGAAGGGCGGCATCGGCGACAGCAGCTGGGTGTGGGACACCAACTTCAACTACGGCCACTACCGCCAGCGCAACTGGAGCCACGGCTACGTCGACTACGCCGCGCTGCAGAGCGCGATCGACAGCGGGCAGGTCAACATCTTCGACCAGAGCAACGCCAACACCATCGCCTGGCTGAAGAGCAACGAATCGATTCCGCGCCAGGAAACCACCACCATCATGCGCCAGTGGGAAGCCAGCGCCAACGGCAGCCTGTGGGAAATGCCGGCCGGCGCCGCGCAGCTGGCGGTGGGCGCGCTGTACCGCAAGGAGAGCCTGAACTCCACGGTCTCGGCCAATGCGCTGATCAACAGCGACAACACCTGCGCGGTCTCCTCCGAAGCGTGTTCCTCGCCGCTGAGCGGCAGCTTCAACGTCAAGGAGGCGTACGCCCAGCTGTTCGTGCCGGTGCTGGAGCAGTCCTCGCCGGTCGGCGCGCTCAACCTGACCCTGAGCGACCGCTATTCCGACTACAGCAGCGTGCGTTCGGGCAACAACAGCGCCTCGTTCCAGGTGGAGTGGCGTCCGATCCACGACCTGATGGTGCGCGGCACCGCGGCGCAGGTGTTCCGTGCGCCGACGATCAGCGACATCTACCAGGGCCCGACCGCCGACTCGCCGAACTTCGTCGACCCGTGCATCGGCTACAGCGGCAGCGGCCACGCCAATGCCTGCGCCGGCGTGCCGACCGGCTGGAACGGCTCGGGCCTGTCGCAGACCAACGGCATCGTGTCCGGGTCCAGCTACGTCGGTTATCAGCTCAAGCCGGAGAAGGGCACCTCCTTCGACTACGGCCTGGTCTACAGCCCCGAGTACGTGCCGGGCCTGTCGGTCAACCTCGACTGGTGGAAGGTCAAGCTCAACGACCTGATCCAGTCGATCTCCGCGCAGACCGTGGCCGACCTCTGCTACAACGACGACAACAGCCCGTACTGCAGCTACATCCACCGCTACGCCGCGGGCACCGTCAGCGCCGGCAACATCAACTACATCCAGACGCCGGTGGTGAACATCGGCAAGCTCAACACCCAGGGCATCGACCTCGGCGCCAACTACGTGCTGCCGGAGACCGCGTTCGGCAAGTTCACCGTGGCCGTGGACAGCACCTACCTGCACCGCTACGACATCGACACCGGGGACACGGTGGTGCACATGGCCGGCCGCTACAACTCGTCCTACGGCAACTACACGCACTGGCGCGCGCACGCCCTGGTCGGCTGGAAGCTGGGCAACTGGGATGCGAGCTGGACCACCCGCTGGATCGGCAAGGTGCAGGTCGGCAGTGGCGACCTGACCCAGAACATGTCCGCCGATGCGGCGATCAAGGGCGTGGTGCTGGACTACGGCAGCTACATGTATCACTCGCTGCAGGTGGGCTACGACATGGCCGGCGCCAACCTGCGCCTGGACCTGGGCGTGGACAACCTGACCAACAAGCAGCCGCCGGTCATGTACCAGAACAACGTGTTGAACGCGAACACCGACGTGAGCACCTACGACACGCTCGGCCGCTACTACTGGATGCGGGCCACCTACCGCTTCTGAGTGGAGCCGGTGCCGCCCGCCTGCGCGGGCGGCGCCGGAGCGTACGACGGCGCGTCCCTGTGGGCGCGCCGTTCTGCTTGAGGGGGGCAACATGCCGATGCGCATGAACCAGACCGACCTGCGCCACTACGTCCGCGTCTACGACGCGGCGCTGGATCCTGGCTTCTGCGCGCAGCTCATCGCGCAGTTCGAGCAGACCGCCGCCCAGCACAGCCGCAACGGCGCTGGCGAGCGTGCGGGGCTGGACGACAGCGCCTGGACCGAACTCAACGTCACCCGGCTCGCCGATCCGGCGTTCCAGGGTTTTTTCATCGAACAGGTGCGCGCGGCCCTGGCCCGCTACAACGCCGATCTCGGCCTGACCGCCGAGGTGCCGTGGCGGCCACGCCTGGCCGACCTGCGGATCAAGCGCTACCGCGCCGATGCCGGCGAACGCTTCCAGCCGCACTTCGACGCCTGCGACGCGGAGACCGGGCGCTACCTGGTGTTCCTGTGGTATCTCAACGACGTGGCCGAGGGCGGGCACACCCGCTTCCTCGACCTGGACCTGGAGGTCGCGCCGCGCGCCGGCCGCCTGCTGGTGTTCCCGCCGTACTGGATGTTCCTGCACGCGGGCCTGCCGCCGCGCAGCGGCGACAAGTACATCCTGTCCACCTATCTCGAATTCACCGCCAAGCCGGCCTGACCCAAGGCGCCGTCAGTGCGGGATGCTCACGCACGTCACCGCACATCCCCAATCCCGAATCCCGGCCGCACCAGCGCCCCGTCGCTCAACCTGCACCATGCAGATGCTCGAACAGGATGGTGCTGCCGATGGCGATCAGCAGCGCGCCGCCGACGATCTCCGCGCGCTTGCCGGCGAGTGCGCCGAGCGCGCGGCCGAGCATGATGCCCAGGGTGACCATGGTCAGCGTGCACAGGCCGATGATCGCCGCGACCTCGACGATGTTCACGTCGAGGAAGGCCAGGCCCACGCCCACCGCCATCGCGTCGATGCTGGTGGCCAAGCCGGTGGCGGCCAGGTTCCAGAAGCCGTGGCGCTTGGGCGCGGCCTCCTCGGGCGTGTCGGACTCCGGCTTGAGGCCGGCGACGATCATGTGCACGCCCAGCGCGCCGAGCAGGCCGAAGGCGATCCAGTGATCGAAGGCGACCACGTACTTGGATGCGGCCTGGCCGAGGACCCAGCCCAGCGCCGGGGTCAGTGCTTCGATGCAGCCGAAGATCAGGCCGGCGCGCAGCGCGTCGGCCCAGCGCGGACGTTGCATCGCCGCACCCTTGCCGACCGCGGCGGCGAAGGCGTCGGTCGACATGGCGATGCCGAGCAGGAGGATCGAAAGAAACGACATGGGGGACCGTACCGGGACAGGCGACAACGACGAGCGCGCGCGCCCGGCCTTCGCCTTGCGCACTCGCCGCTGGTCTCGCCAACCGAACTGGCTGCCCGTACCACGGCGCATCGGCCGAGTCTGTTGATACGGGCGCTGTCCGCGCAGGTCGGACAGCAGGCTACTCCCCAAGGGGACGCGCAGTCTAACAGCGGCCAACTGCGGCGAACATCCCTGGAACGCACGCGAACCTGCAGCTTCTCTTCTTAGCAACGGCTATAGCGCCTGGCGCTCGCCGGCATCCATGCGCGATGCGGCGACCGCGCGCAGCGGTGCGATCGGTGCGGCGTGTTCGGGTCGCCGATGTGGTCCTCGCTCGCTGGTGATGCATGCCGGTCGCTGCGGGCGGACGTAGCGTCATGCGGTGAGCAACGGCGCGCAGCATGCCGACGTAACGCCGCGCGCTGCGCTGCAGCGTGTTGCCGCCGCTGCGGCGCGACTACACTGGTCACGCTTCAGGTGCCTGGTCGTCGCAAGACGCATCGGGTGAAACGGGAAGCCGGTCCGATGCCGGCGCTGCCCCCGCAACGGTAGGCGAAAACACCCGACAACAGACCACTGCGCAAGCGGGAAGGTGTCGGGGTGATGCGGTTCCCGCATCGCTCGCAAGCCCGGAGACCGGCCTGACGTGGACGTCCTGCGACGTTCTTTCTCGGGTGTTGCGGTGGGCAACCTGGCGAGTCGAACGACGTCGGGGCCCTGCGCCGCGCGTTCGCTTGTCCTGTCCATCGCCGCCCGCCCGGTGGTGATGCGATGAGGAGACAGGACCCGTGAACCAGATGACCCGGACCGGCGCCGAGGTGGCGACCGTCAAGCTCTTGATCGACGGCGCGTTCGTCGAATCCAGCAGCAGCCAGTGGCGCGAGGTCGTCGATCCGGCGACCCAGGACGTGCTCGCGCGCGTGCCGTTCGCCACCGCGGCGGAAGTGGACGCTGCCGTGGCCGCCGCACGACGCGCGTTCGCGAGCTGGCGCAAGACGCCGATCGGCGCCCGCGCGCGGATCTTCCTGGCGTACCAGCAGCTGATCCGTGCGCACATGGGCGAGCTGGCGGCGATCCTCACCCGCGAGCAGGGCAAGACCCTGGCCGATGCGGAAGGCGACGTGTTCCGCGGCCTGGAAGTGGTGGAACAGGCCGCGGCGATCGGCAACCTGCAACTGGGCGAACTGGCCAACAACGTGGCCAACGGCGTGGATACCTACACGCTGCTGCAGCCGCTGGGCGTGTGCGCCGGCATCACCCCGTTCAACTTCCCGGCGATGA
Source organism: Xanthomonas sp. D-109 (assembly GCF_017746095.1). Classification (NCBI taxonomy): domain Bacteria; kingdom Pseudomonadati; phylum Pseudomonadota; class Gammaproteobacteria; order Lysobacterales; family Lysobacteraceae; genus Xanthomonas; species Xanthomonas sp. D-109. Next base: position 121,560 of record NZ_JAGHWV010000006.1, on the reverse strand, counting down.
TTCCGTTGTGGATGTTCCCGATGGCCATCGCCACCGGCAACACCTTCGTGCTCAAGCCCTCCGAGCAGGATCCGCTGGTGACCATGCGGCTGGTCGAACTGGCGTTGCAGGCGGGCGTGCCCAAGGGCGTGCTGAACGTCGTGCACGGCGGCGCCGAGGTGGTCGATGCGCTGTGCGACCACCCCGACATCAAGGCGCTGTCGTTCGTCGGCTCCACCAAGGTCGGCACCCATGTCTACCAGCGCGCGGCGCTGGCCGGCAAACGCGTGCAATGCATGATGGGCGCCAAGAACCATGCGGTGGTGTTGGCGGATGCGGCGCGCGAACAGACCCTCGATGCACTGGTGGGGGCGGCCTTCGGCGCCGCCGGGCAGCGCTGCATGGCCGCCTCGACGGTGGTGCTGGTCGGCGCGGCGCGGCAGTGGATTCCCGCATTGGTGGCCAAGGCGCAGACGCTGAAGGTCAACGCCGGCAGCGAACCCGGTACCGACCTGGGGCCGGTGATCTCGCGCAGTGCGCGCGAGCGCATCGAAGCGCTGATCGCCACGGGCATCGCCGAAGGCGCGACGCTGGAGCTGGACGGACGCAACCCGACCGTGCCCGGGTTCGCGCTCGGCAACTTCGTCGGCCCGACGATCTTCTCCGGGGTCGCGCCGGGCATGCGCATCTACGACGAGGAGATCTTCGGCCCGGTGCTGGTGATCCTGGAGGCGGCGACGCTGGAGGAGGCGATCACCCTGGTCAACGCCAATCCGAACGGCAACGGCACGGCGCTGTTCACCCAATCCGGCGCCGCCGCACGCAAATTCCAGGAAGAGATCGACGTCGGCCAGGTCGGCATCAACGTGCCGATCCCGGTGCCGGTGCCGCTGTTCTCGTTCACCGGTTCGCGCGCCTCCAAGCTTGGCGACCTCGGCCCCTACGGCAAGCAGGCGGTGCAGTTCTACACGCAGACCAAGACCGTCACCGCGCGCTGGTTCGACGACGCCGGCGCCGGCCAGGGCGTCAACACCACGATCCGCCTGTCGTGATGGCCACGGCGATGCAGTGGCCGCTGGAGCAGCCGGCCGAGGTGGGCCTGGACGAGGCGCAGCGCGCCTATCGCGAGGCCGCGCGCGGCTTCGCCCAGGCCGAACTGGCGCCGCACGCGGCGCGCTGGGACGCGGACGGGATCTTTCCGCGCGAGGCGATCGGCAAGGCCGGCGAACTGGGCTTCTGCGGCCTGTACGTGGACGAGGACGCCGGCGGCAGCGGGCTGTCGCGCCTGGATGCGGCGATCGTGTTCGAGGAACTGGCCGCGGTCGATCCGTCCACCGCGGCCTTCATCAGCATCCACAATATGGCCACCTGGATGCTGACCCGCTTCGCCACGCCGGCGGTGCGCAAGGAGTGGGGCGCGGCGCTGGCCAGCGGCAGCAAGCTCGCCTCGTACTGCCTGACCGAACCCGGTGCCGGCTCCGACGCGGCCGCGTTGAAGACCCGGGCGGTGCGCGACGGCGACGGCTACCGCATCGACGGCAGCAAGGCGTTCATTTCCGGCGCTGGCGCGACCGACCTGCTGGTGGTGATGGCGCGCGCCGGCGAGGACGGCGCGCGCGGCATCAGCGCCTTCGCGGTGCCGGCCGATGCGGCGGGAATCGCCTACGGCCGCAACGAGGACAAGCTGGGCTGGCACAGCCAGCCGACCCGTGCGGTGAGCTTCGACGGCGTGCGCGTGCCACTCGCGCACCGACTGGGCGAGGAAGGCGAGGGCTTTCGCATCGCCATGCGCGGTCTCGACGGCGGCCGCCTCAACATCGCCGCGTGTTCGCTGGGCGCGGGGCAGGGCGCCCTGGACGCGGCGCGGCGCTATCTCGGCGAGCGCCGCCAGTTCGGCAAGAAGCTCGCCGAGTTCCAGGCGCTGCAGTTCACCCTGGCCGACATGGCCACGCAACTGGTCGCCGCGCGGCAGATGGTGCACACCGCCGCGCGCAAGCTCGATGCCGGCGCCCGCGATGCGACGGTGTGGTGCGCGATGGCCAAGCGCTTCGCCACCGATGCGGGCTTTTCGATCTGCAACGACGCGCTGCAGCTGCACGGCGGCTACGGCTACATCCGCGAGTATCCGGTCGAACGCCTGCTGCGCGACAGCCGGGTGCACCAGATCCTGGAGGGCACCAACGAAATCATGCGCGTGATCGTCGCGCGCCACCTGCTGAACACCGAAGAGGAATTGCGATGAGCGTTGCCGACACCTCCTACCGCAGCCGGGACTGGACCGGGCTGGGCCTGCGGATCGACGGCCACACCGCCGTGGTCACCCTGTCCAATCCGCCGGCCAACACCTGGACCGTGCACAGCCTGCGCGCGCTGCGCGCGCTGGTCGGCGCGCTGGACGCGGATCGGGACATCTATGCGCTGGTGCTCGTCGGCGCCGGCGAGAAGTTCTTCAGCGCCGGTGCCGACCTCAATCAGTTCGCCGACGGCGACAAGGCGCTGGCGCGCGACGCGGCCCGGCGTTTCGGCGAGGCCTTCGAAGCGCTGAGCGGATTCCGCGGCGTCAGCATCGCCGCGATCAACGGCTATGCGATGGGCGGCGGGCTCGAAGCGGCCTTGGCCTGCGACCTGCGCATCGCCGAGGCGCAGGCGCAGATGGCCCTGCCCGAAGCGACGGTGGGCCTGCTGCCCTGCGCCGGTGGCACCCAGAATCTGCCGCGACTGGTCGGCGAAGGCTGGGCCAAGCGCATGATCCTGCTCGGTGAACGGGTCGATGCCGAGACCGCGCTGCGGATCGGTCTGGTCGAGGAGGTCGTGCCGACCGGGCAGGCGCTGGCGCGCGCGCTGGAATGGGCGGCCAAGGCGGCGCGGCAGAGTCCGATCAGCGTGGCCGCGGCCAAGCGCCTGGTGCAGGCGACCCGCACGCAGTCGCATGCGAGCGCGCTGGTCAGCGAGCGCGAGGCGTTCGTGGATTTGTTCGACAGCGCCGACCAGGCCGAGGGCGTCAACGCCTTCCTTGGCAAGCGCGCGCCGACATGGAGGAACGCGTGAGCGCGCTCGCCGCCGACGAGTCCCCGGTGCTGTTCGAGATGCGAGCCGCTGGCGACGGCCGCCGCATCGGAATCGCCACGCTCAACGCGCCGCGCACCCTCAATGGCCTGTCGCTGGAGATGGCACGCCTGCTGGATGCGCAGCTGACGCAGTGGGCGCAGGATCCGACAGTGGCGCTGGTGGTGCTGCAGGGCGCGGGCGAAAAAGCGTTCTGTGCCGGTGGCGACCTGCATGGCCTGTATCGCGGGATGCGCGAGCGCGCCACCGAAGGCGCCGCCCTGCACGTGGAGCCGCGCGGCGATGCACACGCCGAGGCCTTCTTCGAAACCGAGTATCGGCTCGACTACCGCATCCACACCTTCCCCAAGCCGGTGCTGTGCTGGGGCCACGGCATCGTGATGGGCGGCGGGATCGGGCTGATGGCGGGTGCCAGCCACCGCGTGGTCGGCGAACGGTCCCGGCTCGCCTTCCCCGAGATCACGGTCGGCCTGTTTCCCGACGTGGGCGGCAGTTGGCTGCTGTCGCGGGTGCCGGCGCATGCCGGCCTGTTCCTGGCCTTGACCGGCGCACCGCTGTGCGCCGGCGACGCGCTCCACGCCGGCCTGGCCGACGTGCACGTGCCGGATGCGGCGCGCGCGGAGGTGCTGGCCGCGCTGCAGGCCACGATCTGGCCGGCCGCCGCGCAAGATACTTCGCACGCGCTCGACGCGGTGCTGGCCCGCTTCGCCACGCCTGCGCCGGCCGGTCCATTGCAACGGCACGCCGCGGCGATCGCCGACGCCTGCGCGCATCCCACGCTGGACGCGGTGGTGGCGGCGATTGCCGGCCTCGATGCCACCGATCCGTGGATCGCGACCGCGCAGGCCACGCTGGCCGCCGGCGCGCCGGGCTCGGCACGGCTGGCCTTCGAACTGCAGCAGCGCGCCGCGTCGCTGTCGTTGGCCGAGGTGTTTCGACTGGAGTACACCGTTGCCTTGCACTGCGCCGCGCATGGCGATTTCGCCGAAGGCATCCGCGCGCTGCTGATCGACAAGGACCGCGCCCCGCGCTGGCGGCCGGCCACGCTCGACGCCGCGTCCGCCGACTGGGCGCGCGCCTTCTTCCATGCGCCCTGGCCGGCGCAGGCCCACCCCCTGGCCGATCTCGGCCGCCACACGGAGACTCCCGCATGAGCCAGATCGCCTTCATCGGCCTGGGCAACATGGGTGGCCCGATGGCCGTCAACCTGGTCAGGGCCGGGCACGTGGTGCGCGTGTTCGACCTCAACCCTGCCGCCCTCGCGGCCGCGGCCGCCGCTGGCGCGCACGCGGCCGACAGCGCGATGGCCGCGGTCGCCGAGGCCGAGGTGGTGATCTCGATGCTGCCGGCCAGCCGCCACGTCGAAGACCTGTTCCTCGGTGCGCAGGGGCTGCTCGCGCACATTCCCGCGGGTGCGCTGCTTATCGACAGCAGCACGATTGCTCCCGCCTCCGCGCGCACCCTGGCCGCCGCGGCCGAGGCCCGCGGCCTGCAGCCGCTGGATGCGCCGGTGTCCGGCGGCACCGCCGGCGCCGCTGCCGGTACCTTGACCTTCATCGTCGGCGGCCCGGTCGCGACCCTGGAGCGCGCGCGGCCGGTGCTGGAGGCGATGGGCCGCAACATCTTCCACATGGGCGAGGCCGGTGCCGGGCAGGTCGCCAAGCTCTGCAACAACATGGCGCTGGGGGTGATCATGGCCGCGACCGGCGAAGCGCTCGCGCTGGGCGCCGCGCATGGGCTGGATCCGGCGGCGCTGTCGCGAATGATGGCGGTCAGCACCGGCCGCAGCTGGGCCACCGAGGTCTGCAATCCGTGGCCAGGCGTGCTGGAACAGGCGCCGGCCTCGCGCGGCTACAGCGGCGGCTTCGGCAGCGACCTGATGCTCAAGGACCTGGGCCTGGCCGCGGAAGCGGCGATGGCCACCGGCGCGGCGATCCCGCTGGGCGAACTGGCGCGCAACCTGTACGCGCTGAACCGCCGCCACGGCCGCGGCGGCCTGGACTTCTCCAGCGTCGTGCAACTGTTGGCGCAGGCCCCATGAGCAATGTCCGCGAACGCCTGACCCTGCCCGGCGGCGGCGGGCGCCTGCTGCTTCACTCGTGCTGCGCGCCGTGCTCGGGCGAACTGATGGAGTCGTTCGTCGCATCCGGCATCGACTACACGGTGTTCTTCTACAACCCCAACATCCACCCGGCCAGGGAATACGAGCTGCGCAAGCAGGAGAACATCCGCTTCGCCGAACAGCATGGCGTGCCCTTCGTCGATGCCGACTACGACACCGACAACTGGTTTGCCCGCGCCCGGGGCATGGAGAACGCGCCCGAGCGCGGCATCCGCTGCACGATGTGCTTCGACATGCGCTTCGAGCGCACCGCGCTGTACGCGCATGAGCACGGCTATGCGGTGATGACCAGTTCGCTGGGCATTTCGCGCTGGAAGGACATGCGCCAGATCACCGACAGCGGCATCCGTGCGGCTGCCCCGTACCCGGACCTGACCTACTGGGACTACAACTGGCGCAAGCATGGCGGTGCCGCGCGCATGGTCGAGATCAGCAAACGCGAGCGCTTCTACCAGCAGGAGTACTGTGGCTGCGTGTATTCGCTGCGCGACACCAATCGCCACCGCCGCGCGCAGGGCCGCGAGCGGATCAAGCTCGGCGTGCTGTTCTACGGCGACGACGAGGGCACGCCGTCGGACTGAGCCGCGCCTGCAGGCCGGAGCCGGCGCGGGACCGCTGCCGGCTCAGTCCTCTTCCGGCGGCAGCACGATCGCGTCGCTGTCGATGGCCAGCTTGCCGGCCAGCAATACCGCCTGGGTGCGGTTGGTGACCCCGAGCTTGCGCAGGATCGCGGTGACGTGCGCCTTGATGGTGGCCTCGGACACGCCCAGGTCGTAGGCGATCTGCTTGTTGAGGCTGCCGGCGCCGAGCATCTGCAGCACCCGGAACTGCTGCGGGGTCAGTTCGCGCAGGCGCTGCCCGACCTCGCGCTCGGCGCGGTCGGTGGGCGGGACGTTGTGCGCTTCCGGTGGCGCCCAGTGCTCGCCGTCCAGCACCGTGCCCAGGGCCAGGCCGATGGTGTCCGAGTCGGCCGACTTGGGAATGAAGCCGAACGCACCGTGGTCCAGCGCGCGCCGCATCACCGTCGGCTCCTCGCGCGCGGACACCACCACCACCGGCAACTGCGGATGCAGCGCACGCATGTGCACCAGCGCGCTGAAGCCCTGCGCACCGGGCATGTTGAGATCCATCAGCAGCAGATCGGCATCGGCGTGGCGATCGGCCAGCGCGTACAGCGCCTCGACGCTGTCGGCCTCGTACAACTGCACCCCCGGCATCACCCGCTGCACCGCCCCACGCAGCGCCTCGCGGAACAGGGGATGGTCGTCGGCGATCAGCAGGGTGGGCATGGGTGGGACCGGGAATGGGGAATCGGGAGTGGGGAATGGGAACGGCAAAAGCGGAACGTCGGGTGCCCAAGATGGCGAAGCGACGGGGAACGGCTTTTCCCATTCCCCATTCTCGATTCCCCATTCCCGACGCGCGTCAGCGCGTGAGTCGTTCGTTCACCAACGAATCCACCACCGATGGATCGGCCAGGGTCGAGGTGTCGCCGAGCTGGTCGGGGGCGTTCTCGGCGATCTTGCGCAGGATGCGGCGCATGATCTTGCCCGAGCGGGTCTTGGGCAGGCCCGGCGCCCACTGCAGGTGGTCGGGGGCGGCGATCGGGCCGATCTCCTTGCGCACCCAGGCCACCAGTTCCTTGTGCAGGGCCTCGCTGGGCTGTTCCTCGGCGACCAGGGTCACGTAGGCGTAGATGCCCTGGCCCTTGATGTCGTGCGGGAAGCCGACCACCGCCGCCTCGGCCACCTTGGGGTGGGCGACCAGCGCGCTCTCCACCTCGGCGGTGCCGATGCGGTGGCCGGAGACGTTGATGACGTCGTCGACGCGGCCGGTGATCCAGTAGTAGCCGTCGGCGTCGCGGCGGCAGCCGTCGCCGGTGAAGTAGCTGCCCGGATAGGTGCGGAAATAGGTGTCGATGAAGCGCTGGTGGTCGCCGTACACGGTGCGCATCTGCCCCGGCCAGGAATCGCGCAGCACCAGGTTGCCTTCGGTGGCGCCTTCCAGGATCTCGCCGTCGGCGCTGACCAGGGCCGGCTGCACGCCGAAGAACGGCAGCGTTGCCGAGCCGGGCTTGAGGTCGATGGCGCCGGCCAGCGGGGTGATCAGGATGCCGCCGGTCTCGGTCTGCCACCAGGTGTCCACGATCGGGCAGCGGCCATCGCCGACCACGTCGTAGTACCAGCGCCAGGCTTCGGGATTGATCGGCTCGCCGACGCTGCCGAGCAGGCGCAGGCTCTTGCGCGAGGTCTGCTTGACCGGCGCCTCGCCCTCGCGCATCAACGCGCGGATCGCGGTCGGGGCGGTGTAGAAGATCGTCACCTGGTGCTTGTCGATGACCTCCCAGAAGCGCGACACGCTCGGGTAGTTCGGCACGCCTTCGAACATCAGCGCGGTGGCGCCGTTGGCCAGCGGCCCGTAGACGATATAGCTGTGGCCGGTGACCCAGCCGACGTCGGCGGTGCACCAGTAGATGTCGTCCTCGCGCAGGTCGAACACGGTCTCATGGGTGTAGGCGGCGTACAGCAGGTAACCGGCGGTGGTGTGCAGCACGCCCTTGGGCTTGCCGGTGGAACCGGAGGTGTAGAGGATGAACAGCGGATCCTCGGCGTTCATGCGCTCGGGTTCGCATTCGGCCGGCTGGCTGTCGACCACATCGTGGAACCAGCGGTCGCGCGGGGCTTGCATGTCCACCGCGCCGCCGGTGTGGCGCACCACCAGCACGGTCTCCACGCTGGTGGTGCCGGGCAGCTTCAGCGCCGCGTCCACGTTGGCCTTGAGCGGGATCTTCTTGCCGCCGCGCAGGCCTTCGTCGGCGGTGATGATCAGCTTGCTGCCGCAGTCGATCACCCGGTCGGCGATCGAGTTGGGCGCAAAGCCGCCGAACACCACCGAGTGGATCGCGCCGATGCGCGCGCAGGCCAGCATCGCCACCGCGGCATCGGGGATCATCGGCAGGTAGATGGTGACACGGTCGCCCTTGCGCACGCCCAGCGCGCGCAGCGCGTTGCCGAGCCGGCACACGCGCTCGTACAGCTCGCGATAGGTGACGCGGTAGGACGGCGCGTCCGGGCTGTCCGGCTCGAACAGCAGCGCGGTCTTGTCGCCGCGGGTGGCCAGTTGCCGGTCGAGGCAGTTGACGCTGGCGTTGAGTTCGCCGTCGTCGAACCAGCGGATGCGGAAGTCGTCCAGGGCGAAGCTGACGTCCTTGATCCGGGTCGGCTTCCTGAACCAGTCCAGGCGCTCGGCCACCTTGCCCCAGAACGCTTCCGGCTGTTCCACCGATGCCTTGTACTGGGTCTGGTACTGGGTCTTGTCGACCCGCGCACGGGCGGCGAACTGCGGATCGACGGGGTAGAGATCGGCCATGGTTCCCTCTGCATTGAACGGGGCGCCGCATGCGGCGGCGCGTCAACGCGCAGTGTGCCGCATCCGACGTCAAGCGCACACGCGCCGGGCCTTAGACGATGGTCGTAACTCAGCCGACGTTCGACTAATGGCCAATAGGCGCGCCCGCCGCGCTCGCGCACGCTGGGCTACGGCCGTGCGCATGCGTGCGGCCATCCATTATTCGGGAGGGAGTAATGAGCAACCGCATCGCATCCTTGGCGCGTCGCCCGTTGGCGGCGGCGCTGTTGGTGGCCCTGGTCGCGCCCGGCGCGGCCTTCGCCCAAGGCAAGCCCTCGGCGCGCGAACAGGCGCTGGAGACCCGCGTGGCCGAGCTGGAGCGGCAGGTGCAGCAACTGCTGTCCGCGCAGCAACAGCAGCAGGGGCAGATCGCGCAGACCCAGACCGAGGTCGCCGCGGTCCGCTCGACCCAGGCCGCGCCGCCGCCGCCACCCCCGGCGCCGCCGGCCGGCAAGGCCCCGATCCAGGTCACCACCATCACCCCGGGCGCCACGCCCGGCACCACCTTCAAGGTTGGCGGCTTCATCAAGGCCGACTTCCTGGCCACCCGCACCGGCGACGGCCAGCTCGCCGACGACGCCACCGGCCGCGCGCTGTACCTGCCCGGGCAGACCCCGGTGGGTGGCGCCAAGTCCGGCACCGACTACAACGCCCACGCCAAGTTCTCGCGGATCAACTTCGGCGTGGACAGCGTCACCGAAGGCGGCAACAAGGCCGGCGCGCTGGTGGAACTGGACTTCTTCGGCAACGCGCTGGGCACCCAGACCGCCACCAACACCTACGGCGCCACCCTGCGTCACGCCTACATGTACTGGAACCACTGGCTGGCCGGCCAGACCTGGTCCAACTTCATGGATCCGGCGGCGCTGCCGGAAGCGGCCGACTTCATCGGCCCCACCGACGGCGTGGTGTTCGTGCGCCAGGCGCAGCTGCGCTACACCAACGGCGGCTTCAGCATCGCCCTGGAGAACCCCGAAACCACCCTGTACACGCGCAGCGTGGCCGGCGTGGTCAGCACCGCCAGTTCCGACCGCGGCGCGCTCCCGGACCTGACCGTGCGCTACGGCTGGAAGGGCGACTGGGGCAGCTTCGGCGTCGCCGGCGTGGTCGGCCAGCAGAAGGTCGACAACCGCGCCACCGGCGCCGACGCCAGCAAGGCCTCCGGCGGTCTGACCCTGGGCGGCAAGTGGGTGGCCAGCGACAGCGACAGCCTGTTCTACCAGCTCACCGGCGGCGAAGGCATCGGCCGCTACATCGGCCTGGGCATCACCCAGAACGCGGTGTACGACGCGGCCGACCGCGACCTCGACACGGTCGGCGTGGTCGCCGGCTACGTCGGCTGGCGCCATGCGTTCTCGCCCAAGCTGCGCACCAACCTGATCTACGCGCGCAGCGACTACGACAACGACACCGCGCGCACCGGCCTGGCCGTGACCAAAAGCGTGCAGAGCATCCGCGGCAACGTCTTCTACTCGCCGTTGCCCAAGGTCGATATCGGCGCCGAGCTGATGTACGGCAAGCGCGAGATCGAAAGCGGCGCCACGGGCGACATCACCCGCCTGCAGTTCACCACCAAGTACAGCTTCTGATCCGCGCCGCGGCCACTTACCGGAGCCATCTCATGAGCCTCTCCAACGACGCGCTGATCGCCAGGATCGACGCCAATCCGAAGTACCACGCGCTCAAGCGCCAGCGCAACGCGCTGGGCTGGACGCTGACCATCCTGATGTTGCTGGCCTACTTCGGCTTCATCGGTCTGATCGCCTTCGACAAGGCGTTCCTGGCCCAGCCGATGGGCAGCGGCGTCACCACCATCGGCATCCCGATCGCGATCGGGGTGATGGTCTTCACCATCGCCATCACCGCGATCTACGTGCGTCGCGCCAACACCGTATACGACCAGCTGACCGCCGCCATCCTCGAGGACGCCCGCCAATGAGCAAGCACCTGCGCTTCCTTCTGCTGCTGCTGCTGGCCGCGTTGCTGCCGGCCGGCGCGGCCCTGGCCGCCGGCGGCGATGTCGGCCAGACCGACAAGCAGCCGACCAACTGGGTGGCGATCTCCATGTTCGCCTTCTTCGTCGCCGGCACCTTGTGGATCACCAAGTGGGCGGCGAAGAAGACCCGCTCGGCGTCGGATTTCTACACCGCCGGTGGCGGCATCACCGGCTTCCAGAACGGCCTGGCGATCGCCGGCGACTACATGTCGGCGGCCTCGTTCCTGGGCATCACCGCGGCGGTGATGACCAACGGCTACGACGGCCTGATCTACGCCATCGGCTTCCTGGTCGGCTGGCCGATCCTGACCTTCCTGATGGCCGAGCGCCTGCGCAACCTCGGCAAGTACACCTTCGCCGACGTGGCCGGCTACCGCTTCGCGCCGACCGCGATCCGCAGCTTCGCCGCCTCCGGCACGCTGGTGGTGGTGCTGTTCTACCTGATCGCGCAGATGGTCGGCGCCGGCGCGCTGATCAAGCTGCTGTTCGGCCTGGACTACTGGGTGGCGGTGAGCCTGGTCGGCGTGCTGATGATGGTCTACGTGCTGTTCGGCGGCATGACCGCCACCACCTGGGTGCAGATCATCAAGGCGGTGCTGCTGCTGACCGGCGTGACCTTCATGGCCGTGGCCATCATGTGGCACTTCAACTTCAGCTTCGAGGCGTTGTTCGCCGAGGGCGTGCGGGTGAAGACCGCGGTGGCGGCCAACGGCGGCGCCTCGCCGGAAGAGGCGGCCACTGCCGGCCTGTCGATCATGGGCCCGGGCGGCTTCGTCAAGGACCCGATCTCGGCGATCTCCTTCGGCATGGCGCTGATGTTCGGCACCGCCGGCCTGCCGCACATCCTGATGCGCTTCTTCACCGTTCCCGACGCCAAGCAGGCGCGCAAGTCGGTGCTGTGGGCCACCACCTGGATCGGCTACTTCTACATCCTGATCTTCATCATCGGCTTCGGCGCCATCGCCCTGGTACTGACCAACCCGCAGTTCGCCGACGTCGCCACCGGCACCATCCACGGCGGCAAGGGTGCGGCCAACATGGCGGCGGTGCTGGTCGGCAATGCGGTGGGCGGCAACGTGTTCATGGGCTTCATCTCCGCGGTGGCCTTCGCCACCATCCTGGCGGTGGTCGCCGGTCTGACCCTGTCCGGCGCCTCGGCGGTGTCCCACGACCTGTACGCCACGGTGATCAAGAAGGGCAATCCAGCCCCGGGCTCGGAACTGAAGGTGTCGCGCGTCACCACCATCGCGCTGGGCGTGATCGCGGTGTTGCTGGGCATCGTGTTCGAGAAGCAGAACGTGGCCTTCATGGTGTCGCTGGCCTTCGCCATCGCCGCCTCGGCCAATTTCCCGGTGCTGATCCTGTCGTTGCTGTGGAAGGACTGCACCACCCGCGGCGCGGTGATCGGCGGCTTCCTGGGCCTGATCTCCTCGCTGGTGCTGACCGTGCTGTCGCCGTCGGTGTGGGTGGACACGCTGGGCAACCCGACCGGCTCGGCGCCGTTCCCGTACACCTCGCCGGCGCTGTTCTCGGTGACGATCGGCTTCGTCGGCATCTGGCTGTTCTCGGTGCTGGACCGCAGCGCACAGGCCGGCAAGGAACGCGCCGCGTTCAAGGCGCAGCAGATCCGCGCCGAGACCGGGCTGGGCGCCTCGCGCGGGTCGGGTCACTGAGCACGCTCGCCTAAGCAGGACGCGGCCATCGCCGCACGCGACGCCGGCCCTTGTGCCGGCGTCGTCGTGTCTGCGGGCAGCGGCTACCATGGCGGGCCCTTGCCGCCCCGGTCGCCTGCATGCGCTATCGCTGGATCCTGTTCGACGCCGACGACACCTTGTTCCACTTCGACGCCTTCGCCGGCCTGCAGCGCATGTTCGCCGGCTACGGCGTGCAGTTCGGCGAGGCGGATTACGCCGAATACACCGCCTGCAACCGGCCGCTGTGGGTGCAGTACCAGAACGGCGCGATCACCGCCTTGCAGTTGCAGCAGCGCCGCTTCGCCGACTGGGCGCAGCGCCTGCAGACCGCGCCGGAGACCTTGAATACGGCGTTCCTTGCGGCGATGGCCGAGCTGTGCGCGCCGCTGGACGGAGCGGTGGACCTGCTCGACGCGCTGCGTGGGCGCGCGCGCCTGGGGCTGGTCACCAACGGCTTCGGCGCGCTGCAGACCGCGCGCCTGCAGCGCACCGGCCTGCACGACCGCTTCGAGGTCATCGCCATTTCCGAGGTGGTGGGCGTGGCCAAGCCGCACCCGGGGATCTTCGCGCACGCGCTGGCGCAACTGGGCGATCCGCTACCGGCGCAGGTGCTGATGGTCGGCGACAACCCGCAGGCCGACATCGCCGGCGGCCTTGCCGCCGGGCTGCACACCTGCTGGTTCAACGCGCACGGCGCCGCCGCGCCGGAGGGCATCGTGCCGCACCACCAGGTCGCCTCGCTGGCGCAGTTGCAGGCGTGGTTGCTGGAGGAGACGGCGTCGCTGTAGCACATCTGCTCGCGTGCCTGGCGCCATCGGGTCGGGACTGAAGTCCCTCCCACAGGTGGAAACTCCAGTTCGCGGCCAATGTTGGGGTGCCCCTTGTGGGAGGGACTTCAGCCCCGACGCGACCCACTGTGAGACCGAGGGCGCGCGGCCGCGCGCTGCCGACCCGCGGCCTGCGCGCACGGCCGCCGCAACCGCCATCGTATAGTGCGCCCATGCCGACCTCCGCCGCCGACGCCGCTTCCGCTGACACGCCGCTGGCCGCCCTGCCAGTCACCCTGCAGCGCCTGCGCGCGGCCTGGCAGGCGGCCAAGCCGGAGCGGGCGCAGCGCCGCGAGGACCTGCTGCGCTTGCGCGCGGCGCTGAAGCGGCGGCTGCCGGAGATGGCCGATGCCATCGCCGCCGATTTCGGCCACCGCTCGCGCCACGAATCGTTGCTGGCCGACGGCATGACCGTGCTCGGCGAGATTGATCACCTGCTGCGCCATCTGAAGCGCTGGATGCGCCCGCAGCGGGTCGGCGCCGGCTGGCGGCTGTGGCCGGCGCGCGCGGAAGTGCGGCCGGTGCCGGTCGGCGTGGTCGGGGTGATCGCACCCTGGAACTACCCGGTCAACCTGGCGCTGATCCCGCTGGCCACCGCCATTGCCGCCGGCAACCATGTCTACCTGAAACCCTCCGAGCACACCCCGCGCACCGCGCAGTTCCTGCAGTCGCTGCTGGCCGAGGTGTTCCCGCCGCAGCGGGTGGCGGTGGCGCTGGGCGGGGCCGAGGTGGCGTCGGCGTTCGCCGCGTTGCCGCTGGACCACCTGGTGTTCACCGGCTCCACCGCGGTCGGGCGCAAGGTGATGGCGGCGGCCGCGCCCAACCTGACCCCGCTGACCCTGGAGCTGGGCGGCAAGTCGCCGGCCATCGTCTGCGCCGACTACCCGCTGGAGCAGGCCGCCGCGCGCCTGGCCACCGGCAAGTGGTTCAACGCCGGGCAGACCTGCATCGCCCCGGACTACGTGCTGATCGACGCCGGCCGCGAGGCGGCGCTGGTGCAGGCGCTGCGCGCGCAGGTGCTGGCGCGCTATGGCGATTTCGCCAGCGCCGAGGACTACACCCGCATCGTCAACGCCGGCCAGTACCGGCGCCTGCGCGGCTACCTGGACGATGCCCGTGCGCGCGGCCTGGAAGTGATCGAACTGGCCACCGTGGAGCGCGAACGCGCCGAGCGCGAGCGACTGATCGTGCCGACCGTGGTGCTGCAGCCGGGCGACGATGCGCTGCTGATGCAGGAGGAGATCTTCGGCCCGATCCTGCCGCTGCGCAGCTACCGCTCGCTGGATGCGGCCATCGCCGAGATCAACGGCCGCGACCGGCCGCTGGCGCTGTATCCCTTCAGCCACGACCGCGCCCGGATCGAGGCGATCTTGCACGCCACCATCGCCGGCGGCGTCACCGTCAACGACAGCCTGCTGCATTTCGCCGCCAACGCACTGCCCTTCGGCGGCATCGGCCCCAGCGGCATGGGCGCCTACCACGGCCGCGCCGGCTTCGACGCCTTCAGCAAGGCCCTGCCGATCCTGTGGCAGGCGCGCCGCGCCGGTACCGATCTGCTCAAGCCGCCGTACGCGCGGATCGCGCGCATGCTTTCGTTCCTGTTGCGGTGAGCGATGCGTACTGGGCGTCTAGTGCGCGCGTGCATGGCGGGCGCGCGTGTAGGAGCGGCTTCAGCCGCGAGGCGTTACCGGTAAGGCCTCGCGGCTGAAGCCGCTCCTGCAGGGGAAATGCGTGTCTCGCCAAGGAAGCGATCGCTAGAGGCGTGCTTCAGCCGCGACCGGCGGAGCCCAGCCCGATCCCGAGGTGCACGCGTCGGTCGCCTCACAGACGGGGTCCGACCGACCCCGCCACCGGGACGCATCGCAGCCCAAACGGCAGCAAATCGTGGCGCAGTCCACAGTCCATTCCCGGGTCGCACCCCGGAAATAAATAATTCACAGTAAGTTATTAGCTTCTCGCCCCGATGCCGCCGCCGATCACGGCGGCTCAGGCTCCTGCGCGAGACGTCCGCGTGGAGCGCAACACACGAGATGCCGCCATGCGTCGACCTGACCGGCGCTCGTCCCCCGTGTCTCCCCCTTTCCTTCAGAACCGGACGCAGCCCAATGAAGATCGCATTCGTTCCCTCGCCCCTGGCGCGCGCCTGCCGCGTGCTCGCCGCCCTGACGGTGCTGGCCGTCGTGCCGCAGCTGGCCATGGCCAACTGCAACGACACCGTCGGCACCAAGATGAGCAACATCCTGTTCGCCGACAGCAGCGGCGACACCATGGTGCTGGCCCACCGTGGCCTGTGGGGCAAGTACTCGGGCATCGCCGACATGCCGGAAAACTCGCGCGGCGCGCTGCAGACCGCCAACGACCAGTGCATGGACGGCGTGGAACTGGACATCAAGATGACCAGCGACGGCGTGCCGGTGGTGCTGCACGACTGGAACCTCGGCCGGACCACCAACGTCTGGACCAGCCGTCGTGGCGAAACCAAGTACGACCCGATGAACAACCAGGGCTACAACCCCTCGATCACGGTGACCCCGTGGTCGGCGGTGAGCGGCCTGTTCCTGCTGACCCCGGACCGCCGTACCACCACCGGCTACCACGTGCCGCGCGTGGACGACCTGTTCGCCTACTTCAAGCAGCACGGCCTGAAGACCCCGATGGTGTTCGACATCAAGACCGCCGATGCGGTCCGC
The DNA here is from genome assembly GCF_017746095.1 of Xanthomonas sp. D-109. Lineage (NCBI taxonomy): Bacteria > Pseudomonadati > Pseudomonadota > Gammaproteobacteria > Lysobacterales > Lysobacteraceae > Xanthomonas > Xanthomonas sp. D-109. The sequence continues at coordinate 105,778 of NZ_JAGHWV010000006.1, read as the reverse complement.
GCGGTGTCGCGTGCGGCCGATGCCGCGTTCTCGGTGGCTTCGGCCAACTTCGTCGCGGCCAAGGTCAATGCGACCCTGTACCCGACCCGTTCGGCGTTCCGTGCCGACGGCAGCAGCATGGTCGGCATCCCGGTGTTCACCACCAACATGCTGACCAAGATCAACGTCGACAACGCCGTGTCGGCCTGGCTCGACACCAAGCAGGCGATGGAGATCAACGTCAAGCAGGTCGGCGGCCTGCTGCAGGGCGACGCCGACCGCGTGCGCGAACGCGGCGCGCGCGTGGGCGTGTTCCAGGCGATTCCGGACAGCCCGCTGGCCGGGCAGTTCTACCAGAACAGCGGCGCCTGCTGCTATCGGCTGTCGGACCTGTACTTCTCCTACTCCGGCGGCCGCGACACCGCCGACAACCGTGGCGATCTCAACTTCATCGTCAACCAGGAGGCGTTCAGCCTGATCACCACCGACGACCCGAAGGCGGCGATCGCGTACCTGAAGGCGCGCGGCAAGCACGACTGAGTCCTTGCACGTCCTGGCGGCCGACCCCGCGGTCGGCCGCCGTGTCGCGGCCGCGGCGCTCCGGCGCCGCGCGCCGCCCTCTCCTGGAGAAGCGCATGTCCCTTTCCCTTGCCAAGTCCACCGTCGCCCTGACCATCGCGCTGGCCGCCTGCACGCTGGGCGCCGTCGTCGCATCCGCCGCGCCGGCCGCCGAGTCCGCCGCCGCCGATCCGGTGGTGTTGCGGGTCGGCGCGCAGCAGTTCACCGCCAGCGAGTACCGCGCGCTGGCCAGCGACGGCACGCGCGGCGACGCCGGCATCGACGACGACTCCGTGGTGCGCCGCTTCGCCGACCGCGCCATCCTGCTCGACCAGGCACGGCAACAGCATCTGCAGGACGATCCGGTGGTGGCCGCCCGCCTGCGCCGTGCCGCCGACGCGATCCTGGCCGACGCCGCGCAGGCGCGCCTGCTGAGCGACGCGCAGATCGACGAGCGCATGCTGCGCCAGCAGTTCGCCGCGCATCCGGACGACTACACCGAATACCACCTGCGCCATCTGTTCGTGGCCCTGAATCCGCAGGGCGGGCCGCGCGCCGGGCATCGCTTGACCGAGGCGCAGGCCCTGCAGCGCGCCGAAGCGCTCAAGCGCCAGCTCGACGGCGGCGCCGATTTCGCCACCCTGGCCATGCGCGAATCCGACGACACGGCCACCGCCGGCGAGGGCGGGCAGTTGTCGCCGACCTTCGGCCGCTACCTGGCCGATGCCTTCGTCGCGCCGATCCGCCAGCTCGCGGTGGACCACGTGTCCGCGCCGGTGCGCGGCCCCGACGGCTATCACCTGATCCGTCTCGATACGAAGACCGACGCGCGCTTCGAGGCGGTGCGCGGGCAGATCGATCTGCAACTGCGCGAACAGGCCGCGGCCGATGCCATGCAGCGGCTGCGCCAGGCGCAACCGATGGCGTTCGACCACGCCGCCTACGCGGCCGCCGCGCGCTGAGGCCGGAGGTGCGGCGGCGTGCTGCGCTGGCGGTGTGGTTGGGGGGCGCTGCCGCGGTGGCGGCAGCGCTGGCGTTTCTGTGCTGGCCGGCTGCAGCGCCGACGACCGCGCTCGCGCAGGCAACGCGGCCTTCGCCAGCACGGTCGCCACCGGCTGCGACCGCTGCGCCTGTCGTCGCGGTCGCCGCGGATTCCCTCGCCACGGTGCCGGCCGGCGCCAACGAGGCGCAACGGCTGTCCGCCACCGCGTTGCTGGCGCTGGACTGCCGGCAGCGCGCGCAGGCGCCAGCGCCCAGCGCGGTGCTGCCGCCGGGCATGGACGAGGGCAGCAGGGAAGAGGCGACGGCCCGCCGCCTGGCCGAACAGCGCCGTGTCGCGGCGTGCCGCGGCGTCGCCCGGCTCGATGCCGCGCAGGTCGAGGCGATGCTGCGCAGTGCGGCCGCTGCCGGCGATGCCGACGCGCAGCGCCAACTGCTGGCGCAACGCGTGACGCAACTGCTCGCGCGCGGCGGCAGCGTCGGTGCGGACGGGCAACCCGTGCCGCTGTCGGCCGCCGACGAGCGCGACGCCGAGGACGTGGTGACGCAACTGGAAGACCGCGCCCTGCACGGCGATCGCGGATCGATCGACGCGTTGGCGCAACTGCTGCGTGCGCCGTGGCTGGCGGTGGCCGATCCGCCGTATGCCGCGGCCTGGCAGCTGGCCGCGCGGCAGGCGCCGGAGCGACCGTTCCCGCCGCCCGAGCAGGTGGTCGGTGCCGACGAACTGCTCGATGGCCTGAACGAGGCGCAGCGGCAGCAGGCGCTGGGTCTGGCGCCGGCGTTGTTCGCGCAGTGTTGCGCGCGGCGCTGAATGGCCCGCGGCCTGCGGGTTTGGCCGCTGCCGCGGCTGCGGTCAGAATAGCGGCCGGCTTCCCCGTCCCGGATTTCCCTTGAAGATCGCCAGCTGGAACGTCAACTCGCTCAACGTGCGCCTGCCGCACCTGCAACAGTGGCTGGCCGCGTTCGCGCCGGACGTGGTCGGGATCCAGGAGACCAAGCTGGAGGACCACAAGTTTCCCGACACGGCACTGGCCGAGGCCGGCTACCGCAGCGTGTTCGCCGGGCAGAAGACCTACAACGGCGTGGCGATCCTCTCGCGCCTGCCGATCGACGACGTGCAGATCGGCGTGCCGGGCCTGGAGGACGAGCAGAAGCGCGCCATCGCCGCCACCGTCGGCGACCTGCGCATCGTCAATCTGTACGTGGTCAACGGCCAGGACGTGGGCACCGACAAGTACGCCTACAAGCTGCGTTGGCTGGAGGCGGTGCATGCCTGGCTGGGCGACGAACTGCAGCGGCATCCGCGGCTGGTGGTGCTGGGCGACTTCAACATCGCCCCGGACGCGCGCGACGTGCACGATCCGCTGGTGTGGAGCGACAACCACATCCTCACCTCCACCGCCGAGCGCGGCGCCCTGCACAAGCTGCTCGCCCTCGGCCTGCACGACGGCTTCCGCCTGCACCACGCCGATGGCGGCCTGTTCAGCTGGTGGGACTACCGCCAGGCCGGCTTCCGCCGCGACCTGGGCCTGCGCATCGACCTGACCCTGGTGTCCGATGCGCTGAAGGCGCGCACCCGCGCCGCCGGCATCGATCGCGAACCGCGCACCTGGGAGCGCCCCAGCGACCACGCGCCGGCCTGGATCGAACTGGAGCCAGGCGCATGAGCGAGCGCCATGTGCGTCGCTGCATCGACAAGGTCGGCGACACCGCGATCTCGCCGCTGCACCGGCTCAGTTGCCACTGCGGCGCGGTGCAGATCGACCTGGAACTGCCGCACGGCATCGTCGACCCGCGCCGCTGCAACTGCTCGCTGTGCCGGCGCCGCGGCGCCATCGTCGCCTCGGTGCCGCTGGCGGCCCTGCATGTCCGCGAGGGCGAGCAGGCGCTGCGCCTGTACCAGTTCCACACCCACACCGCGCAGCACTACTTCTGCGGCACCTGCGGGATCTACACGCATCATCGGCGCCGCTCCGATCCCAGCCTGTACGGCTACAACGTCGGTTGCCTGGAGGGCGTGGACCCGTATGCGCTGGCCATCGCGGTGCCGGTCGAGGACGGCGTGCGCCATCCGGCCGACCGCGCCGCGCCGTGAGCGCGGCCGCAAACGCAAAACGCCCGGCGAACCGGGCGTTTGCGCAAGCGGTAAAGGCGACGCGTCAGCGCGCGCGGCCGCGGGTGACCAGGTTGACGATCGCCAGCAGGATGATCGCGCCGATCAGCGAGTACAGGAACGTCCACAGGGTGATCGCCTGGTTGATGCCGCCGCCGAACAGCCAGCCGGCGATCAGCGCGCCGACGATGCCGACCACGATGTTCAGGATGATGCCCTGCTGTGCGTCACGGCGCATGATGATGCTGGCCAGCCAGCCCACGATGCCGCCGACGATCAACCAGATGATGATGCCCATGCGTCAGACTCCTCGGTTCGGCCCGCACCAGGAGCGGTGGGGTGCGCGCCATTTAAGAAGCGCTGCCGTGAAGCGGTCGTATAGCGGCGACACCGTGGCGCAGCGGCCATTGCGCTTTGTGGGTGCGGCGTGAGCGCGCCGATGCCCCCGGTCGCCGCCGACGGCGCCGAGGCACCGGACTGGCGCCTCGGCCCGGTGGCGCTGTGGCTGCGCCCGCATCCGCCACGGACCTCCGGCGAAGCGCAGGCGCGGCGCCTGCTGGCCGGCGAGCTGGCGCTGCCGGCGGCGCAGTTGCCGCTGCATCGCGATGCGCGCGGCCGGCCGCGGCTGCATGCACCGCTGGCGCACCTGGACACCGGCTGGAGCCACAGCGGCGACTACCTGCTGGTGGCGGTGGCTGCGCACGCACGGCTGGGCGTGGACATCGAGCGGCAGCGGCCGCGGCCGCGCCTGCTGGAACTGGCGCAGCGCTTCTTCCACCCGGACGAGGTTGCGCTGCTGGCGGCGCTGGCGATGCCGGCGCGCGAGGCGCTGTTCTTCCGCCTGTGGTGCGCCAAGGAAGCGCTGCTCAAGGCGCATGGCCACGGCATCGCCTTCGGCCTGCACCGGCTGCGCTTCGCCGAGGACGCCGGCGGCGCGCTGCGCCTGGTCTGGTGCGACCCGGGCCTGGGTGAGGCCGACGCCTGGCATCTGCACGAATGGGCGCCGGTCGCGGGTTACCGCGCGGCGCTGGCCTGGATCCCTGCGGCGCTGCCGTAGCGATCGCCGTGCGCACCGGTGCGCCGCTGGCGGCCGACCCGCGGCAGGCGCCGCGTGTGCCGTGCCTCAGTCTTCGACCGCACCGGCGCGGCCATCCTCCACCACGAAGCGCTTGAGCGTGGACACCGTGGCGTGCGGATCGCGGCGTTCGGAGATCGCCTGCAGCCGGGTCTCCATCCGCGCCGGGCTCAGCGCGACCGACACATAGCCGCGCTGGCGGCTCTCGGCGTAGCGCACGTGCGGATTGTCCGGCAGCCGCTGCATGATCTCCGCTTGCGGCGGGCCGTCGGAGGTGATCGAAGTGCCGACGAATTCGGTCGCCACGGTGCGCGACTGCGGATCGGCCGCATCGGCCTTGAGGTCGGTGACCCAGTAGGAATGGATGTCGCCGCCCCAGAACACCGGATTGCGCAGGCCGCTGCGCACGATCGCGTCCAGCATGCGCGTGCGCGTGGCCGGATAGCCGTCCCAGCCGTCGGTCCAGTGCCCGACATGGCCGTCGCGGTCGTGCTGCAGGATCGGCGCGACCAGCAGATCCTGCGCGATCACGTTCCAGCGCGCCTGCGAGCGGCCGAAGCCGCCGTACAGCCAGCGCTCCTGTCCCGCGCCGAGCATGCTGCGCGCCGGGTCGGCGAGCGCCGTGCAGGCAGATGTCGCCACATGGCCGCCGCGCCAGCCGTTCGGCAGGGGACAGGGCTGCTCGCTGCGGTACTGGCGCCCGTCGAGGACGAAGAAGCGCGCCAGCGCGCCGTAGTCCAGGGCCCGGTAGAGACGCATGTCCGGGCCGTGCGGACGATGCCGGGCGCGCAGCGGAAAGTGCTCGTACATCGCCTGATAGGCGGCGGCACGGCGGCGCAGGAAGGCGGCGGTGGGCACGGCCGGGTCCTGCGACCAGCGGTTGGCGTAGTCGTTCTGCACTTCGTGGTCGTCCCAGGTCGCCACGCAGGCGGAGCCCGCATGCAGCGCCTGCAGGTCGGGATCGGTGCGGTACAGCGCATAGCGGTTGCGGTAGCCGGCCAGATCGACGCAGTCGCCGCTGCCGTGGGTGCGCACCAGGCCGGCGGCTTCCTCGCCGCGATGGCTGTACTCGTAGATGTAGTCGCCGAGGAAGAACACCAGGTCCGGGCGCTCCGCGGCCAGATGCCGGTAGGCGCTGAAATAGCCTTCTTCCCAGTGCGCGCAGGACACGAAGCCGAAGCGCGCGCTGTCCAGGGCGCCCGGCGCCGGTGCGGTGCGCGCGCACCCTAGCGGACTCTGCGCGCCCAGCGCCTCGAAGCGGTACCAGTACGGCCGTCCCGGTTGCAGGCCGCTGACCTCCACGTGCACGGCATGGCCCCAGCGCGGATGCGCGGTCGCCACACCGCGCTGGACCACCTGGGTCATGGCCTCGTCGGTGGCCACGCGCCAGCGTACCGGCACCGGCGCACGCAGGCCGCCACTTCCGTCCGGCGCCAGCGGCTGGGGCGCCAGCCGGGTCCACAGCACCAGCCCGTCGTGCAGCGGGTCGCCCGCCGCCACGCCCAGGGTGAACGGATCGGCGCTGCCGCTGGCACGGGCGAACGGGCTGAGCAGCGGCGTCGCCGCCAGCAGGCCCAGCCCGGCCAGCACCCGGCGGCGGCCGGGATCGTGCGGGGCGTCGGCGGGCGCGGTGGGGGTGTCTGCAAGGTCGGACATGGGCGGAAGCGTGCTTGAAGACGATCGACAATGCTCGCGCGCGCCGATGTCCGCAACATGGCAGCACGCGCGGCGCCACCTGCGATAATCCACCGATGACCGATGCTTCCCTTCCCGATTCCGTCCGCGTCGCGCTCGAGCAGGGCCTGCACGCGCAAGGCCTGGACGCCGCCGCGCTGGCGCCGCCGCTGTTGGCCTACCTGGCGCTGCTGACGCGCTGGAACCGCACCTACAACCTGACCGCGATCCGCGACCCGCACGAGATGGTGACCCGCCACCTGCTGGATTCGCTGGCGATGCAGCCGTTCGCCAGCGAGGGCGCGCTGGCCGACCTGGGCACCGGGCCGGGGCTGCCCGGCATCCCGCTGGCGATCGCGCGGCCGCAGTTGCGGGTGACCCTGGTCGAAAGCAACGGCAAGAAGGCGCGGTTCCTGCGCGAGGCGGTGCGCCAGCTGCGCCTGGACAACGCGCGGGTGGCCGAGTCGCGCGCCGAGGCGCTGGACGAGGCCGGCGCCTACGACCTGCTGACCGCTCGCGCGCTGGACACCCTGGCCGGTATCGTCGCCGTCGGCGGCCACCTGCTGCGCCCGGGCGGGCGCCTGCTGGCGATGAAGGGCGTGCGCCCGGACGAGGAGATCGCCGCGCTGCCGCCGGGCTGGGTGGCGCCGACGGTGCACCCGCTGCAGGTCCCCGGCCTGGGCGCCGACCGCCACCTGGTGGTGGTCGAGCGCGGTTGAGCGGCGACCGCGGCCGACCCCGATTTCCGCCACGGGGTGCTGTGACCGCATAATGCCCGGTCCCACCCCCATCGCCGACGAGGCTCCCGCATGGCCCGCATCATCGCCATCGCCAACCAGAAGGGCGGCGTCGGCAAGACCACCACCGCGGTCAACCTGGCCGCGGCGCTGGCCCGCCAGTCGCAGCGCGTGCTGCTGGTGGACCTGGACTCGCAGGGCAATGCGACGATGGGCAGCGGCATCGACAAGCGCGAGCTGGCCGCCTCCACCTGCGACGTGCTGCTCGGCGAGAGCAGCGCCGAACAGATCCGGGTGACCGCGCCGGAAGGCTTCGACCTGCTGCCGGGCAACATCGATCTCACCGCCGCCGAGATCCAGCTGATGGACCAGCCGGCGCGCGAGCAACGGCTGAAGACCGCGCTGGCGCCGCTGCGCGAGGCCTACGACTTCATCCTGATCGACTGCCCGCCGGCGCTGTCGCTGCTGACCCTGAACGCGTTGACCGCCGCCGACTCGGTGATCGTGCCGATGCAGTGCGAGTACTACGCGCTGGAAGGGCTGACCGCGCTGCTGGAGACCATCGAGGCGCTGCGCGCCGAGCTGAACCCGGCGCTGGAGATCGAAGGCGTGCTGCGCACCATGTTCGACGTGCGCAACAACCTGGCCAACGCGGTGTCGGCGGAGCTGACCAACCACTTCGGCGACAAGGTGTTCCGCACCATCGTGCCGCGCAACGTGCGCCTGGCCGAGGCGCCCAGCCATGGCCAGAGCATCGTCGGCTACGACCGCACCTCGCGTGGCGGCGTCGCCTACCTGGGACTGGCCGGCGAGATCGTGCGCCGCCGCAACGAACGCAATCGGCCGATGCCGGCCATGGAGACCGTCTGATGAGTGCCAAGCCCCCCGCCCTCGGAGCGAAGAAGCGCGGCCTCGGCCGTGGCCTGGAAGCGCTGCTGGGGCCGAAGGGCGCGGCCGCGCCGGTGCCCACCGCCGAAGTGCAGCCGGGCGAGAGCCTGCGCCGCCTGCCGGTGGGGCAGCTGCAGCCGGGCAAGTACCAGCCGCGGCAGGAGATGGACGAGGCCAAGCTGCAGGAGCTGGCCGAGTCGATCAAGGCGCAGGGCGTGATCCAGCCGATCGTCGCCCGCGAACTGGCGCCGGGCAGCTTCGAGATCGTCGCCGGCGAACGCCGCTGGCGCGCCTCGCAGTTGGCTGGGTTGAGCGAAGTGCCGGTAGTGGTGCGCGAGCTGGACGACCGCACCGTCATCGCCATGGCGCTGATCGAGAACATCCAGCGCGAGGACCTCAATCCGCTGGAAGAGGCGCAGGCGCTGCAGCGGCTGATCGACGAGTTCTCGCTGACCCACGCCGAGGCCGCCGAGGCGGTGGGCCGCTCGCGTGCCTCGGTGTCCAACCTGCTGCGCCTGCTGGAACTGCCGCCGGCGATCCGCGCGCTGCTGGAAGCGCGGCGCCTGGAGATGGGCCATGCGCGCGCGCTGCTGACGCTGTCGCCGGAGCTGGCCAGCCGCCTGGCCTCCGACGCCGCCGACCAGGGCTGGTCGGTGCGCGAGGTCGAGCACCGCGCCCAGCAGTTCGCCGCCGGCAAGGTGCCGAGCAACCGCAAGGCCAAGCCGGCGCGCACCGCGCCGCAGGCCGACATCGCCTCGCTGGAGACCGAGCTGTCCGAGTCGCTGGGCACCAAGGTGTCCATCGCCCACGGCCGCGGCGGCAAGGGCAAGCTGGTGATCCACTACACCGATTTGGACACGCTGGACGGCGTGCTCGAGAAACTGCGTCCGCGGCAGGCCTGAGCGCCGCCGCCCGCGTCCGCCAGGACCGCCACCGCCATGCATCCCAGCAAGGTCGACCGTCACCACCTGCTGCGCCTGACCGACCTGCCCAACGTCGGGCCGGCCTGCGAGAAGGACCTGCGCCTGATCGGCATCCGCGTGCCGGCGCATCTGCAGGGCCGCGATCCGTACGACATGTACGCGCAGCTGTGCCTGCGCACGGGCGTGGTGCACGACCACTGCGTGATCGACGTGTTCCTGTCGATCGTGCGCTTCATGCAGGGCGAGACGCCGCGCCCGTGGTGGGAGTTCAGCAAGGAGCGCAAGGCGGCGCTGGCCAAGGACGCGCCGCTGACCCTGCGCTGAGGCCGCGCGCCGCGGCGCGGGGCAGCCACCGGAGCATTGCATGAGCCACCAGGACACGCAGATCAGCCCGGGCGGCAGCCTGATCCTGCAGCATCGCGCAGCGGGCGCCGTCGATCCGGGCGGCATCAACGCCGGGCTGCCCTGAGCGTTGCCCGGCCGCGACGCCCGCTATTTCTTCGTCTTTCGCTTTCCAGGATTCCGCCATGCCCACTCTCGTCACCGGCGCCGCCGGCTTCATCGGTGCCCACACCGTCCGCGCACTGCGCGCCGCCGGGCAGCTGGTGGTCGGCCTGGACAACTACAACGACTACTACGACCCGCAGCTCAAGCGCGACCGCGTCGCCGCGCTGTGCGCGGGCGCGGACATCCGCACCCTGGACCTGACCGACCGCGACGGCCTGGCCGCGCTGTTCGACGAGGTGCAGCCGACCCGCGTGGTGCACCTGGCCGCGCAGGCCGGGGTGCGCTATTCGCTGCAGAATCCCTACGCCTACGTCGACAGCAACCTGGTCGGCTTCGTCAACATGCTGGAGCTGTGCCGGCACCGCGGCGTCGAGCACCTGGTCTACGCCTCCAGCAGCTCGGTGTACGGCGATTCGGCGACCCCGCCGTTCTCCGAGGACCAGCGCATCGACCAGCCGCGCTCGCTGTACGCGGCGACCAAGGCCGCCAACGAACTGATGGCCCACACCTATGCGCAGCTGTACGGCCTGCGTGCCACCGGGCTGCGTTTCTTCACCGTGTACGGCCCCTGGGGACGCCCGGACATGGCGCCGCTGCTGTTCAGCCGCGCGGTGCTGGCCGGGCGCCCGATCGAGGTGTTCAACCACGGGCGCATGCGCCGCGATTTCACCTTCATCGCCGACATCGTCGCCGGCGTGCTCGGCGCGCTCGATCACCCCTCCAGCGAGCCGGTGCCGCACCGCGTGTTCAACCTCGGCAATCACACCCCGGTGGAACTGGAGCACTTCATCGCGGTGATCGAGGCCGCCGCCGGGCGCAGCGCCGAAAAGCTGTACCGGCCGATGCAGCCGGGCGACATGATCGAGACGATGGCCGATACTGCGCGGGCCCACGCCGCGTTCGGCTTCGATCCGAGCACCCCAATCGAGGTCGGCCTGCCGCAGGTGGTGGCCTGGTGCCGGGAGTATTTCGGCGCCGCCGCCTGACGCTTCATCCGCGGATCATCGGTCCGCGGCACAATGCCCCGCTTTTCCCCCACGCGCCCCCGCGCCCAGCCCTGCCGAATCCATGAGCCAGCTTTCCCTTTCCGTCGTCGTCCCGGTGTTCAACGAGCGCGACAACGTGCCGCCGCTGGTCGCCGAGATCGTCGCCGCACTGCGCGGGACGATCGATTTCGAGATCGTCTATGTCGACGACCATTCGCGCGACGACACCCTGGCGGTGCTCGAAGGGCTGAAGGCGGCCACGCCGGAGCTGCGCGTGCTGCACCATGTCAGCCAGAGCGGGCAGAGCACCGCGGTGCGCAACGGCGTCAAGGCCGCGCGCGGGCTGTGGATCGCCACCCTGGATGGCGACGGTCAGAACGATCCGGCCGACATTCCCAAGCTGCTGGCCGCGCGCCAGGCAGCCGAGCCGCTGGTCAAGCTGTTCGCCGGCTGGCGGGTGTCGCGGCAGGATTCGGGGAGCAAGCGCTGGGCCTCGAAGTGGGCCAATGCGATCCGCGCGCGCATGCTGCGCGACGACACCCCGGACACCGGCTGCGGCATCAAGCTGTTCGAGCGCGAGGCATTCCTGGACCTGCCGTACTTCGACCACATGCACCGCTACCTGCCGGCACTGATGCAGCGCGCCGGCTGGCAGACCCTGAGCGTGCCGGTGAACCACCGCCACCGCACCTCCGGCGTGTCCAAGTACAACAATCTCAACCGCGCCCTGGTCGGCATCCGCGACCTGCGCGGTGTGGCCTGGCTGATCGCGCGTAGCCGCCGCACCGCGGTGCAGGAGCGCTGAGATGGAGGCGAGCTTCCTCAACGAACCGATCCAGGCGCTGTACTGGACCGGGCTGCACGTCACCGGCTGGAAGCTGATCGGCTACGTCGGCGCGCTGATGTTCGGCGGCCGCTGGCTGGTGCAGTTCGTCGCCTCCAAGCGCGCCGGCAAGCCGGTGATCCCGCGCCTGTTCTGGTACATGAGCGTGGTCGGCAGCCTGATGACGCTGAGCTACTTCATGTTCTCGGCCAAGCAGGACTCGGTGGGCGTGCTGCAGAACCTGTTCCCCGCGTTCACGGCCTTCTACAGCCTGTACCTGGACATCAAGCACCGCGGCTGGCACCGCGACCGCGCGACGCACTGAGCGCGGTGCCGCTGCGCGCGATTGCAGGGGCGCGTAATCCCCCCCGATCGCAGCTGGCCACTGTGGGAGGGACTTCAGTCCCGACGCGCGCATCTTCCACACCTCAGTGGTTCTACCGTCATTGCCGCCGATGACGCCAAGGCCCCGCATGTGGGAGGGACTTCAGTCCCGACGCCTGAATTTTCAAGGTCTCGGTAGTGCCGCCCTCCGCGGCACACAGCAGCGAGCACCGGATTTCTGACGCTAGGCGCGCAGGTTTCCTTACGCCTGCCCCAGTCCATCCCCGATGGTGTCGTGTCATCCGCCTTGCAACCCTGGCGTCATGCACACCCGACTGCCCCGAGGCTACCGCGCGCTGCGTGCCGGGCGCTGGAGCGAGACCGGCCGCATCTATCTGGTCACCACGGTGACCTGGCAGCGCCAACGCCTGTTCGAGGACTGGCGATGCGCCTGGGCGGCCGCGTCCTGCCTGGGCCATGCCCGCACCTGGGTCGGCGCGCAGTTGCTGTGCTGGGTGCTGATGCCCGATCACTGGCATGGACTGGTCATGCTCGAGCACGGTGCCGCGCTGCCGACCGTCATGCGCGAGGCCAAGGGCCGCGCCGCGAGGGCGGCCAATCACGCGCGCGGCCGTGGCGGCGCGGTGTGGATGGAGGGGTTCCACGATCGCGCGCTGCGCGATACGCGGCAGTTGCTGCCGGCAGCGCGCTACATTGTCGCCAACCCATTGCGTGCAGGGCTGGTTCGCCGGGTCGGGGACTACCCGTACTGGGATGCGGTGTGGCTGCGGATGCCGATGGACGCGTCGCTGGAGCATGAACAAGCTGCGTTGGTGGCTGGCACGCGCAGAACGGCATGAGGGGCGGGCCAGTCCCATGATGGGGCGTGTTCTTCCTGCTATCGAGCTTCTCCACCAAGCGTCTGCAGTTGTCAGCATCGCGCGCAATGCCGGCACAGTAAATTGCCGAGCGCGTTGAGGATTCCGCGTCGGGACTGAAGTCCCTCCCACACGGGGCCACCATCCCGCTGCTGCCGCTCCATTCGGTTGGATTGCCGTGCTTTGGCGTTCGTTCCACGCCCCCACAGGACTTCCGGCCCACCCGCCAGGCAGGGTGGTGGTGCGATCATCGACGATCCGTTCCCGCCGTGTGCCGCCCATGCCGATGCTCGCCAAGACCCCGCTGGCCATTTCCCTGCTGATCGCGTTCGCCGTGGCCACGCCCGCACTGGCCGCACCGCCGGCGTCGGCAGCGTCCAGTGCAACCCCGGCCACGGCCAACGCCAGCGCCGCCGATGCGCGCTTCCAGGCCATCTACGAGAAGGAGTGGGCCTGGCGCCAGGCCCAGCTCGGCCAGGCCGACGAGGACAGCGACAGCAGCGGCGACAACACCCATCTGCCCGACGTCGGCGCGGCCGCGCAGGCCGCGCGCCTGAAGGTATGGGACGACGTGCTGCGGCAGCTGGACACGCTCGATGCCGCCCAGCTCTCGCCGGAGAACCAGGTCAACCTGGCGATCTACCGGCCGCAGGTGGAGAACCTGGCCGCGTCGGTGCGCCTGCGCGCCTACGAAATGCCGTTCAACTCCGACAGCGCGTTCTGGTCGGACCTGGCATTCATGGCCCGGCGCACGCTGCGCACGCCCGACGAGTACCGCGCCTACATCGCGCGGCTGGAGGACGTGCCGCGCTACTTCGCACAGCAGACCGACAACATGCGCGCCGGGCTCAAGCGTGGTTTCAGCGTGCCGCGCGCGGTGCTCGACGGCCGCGACGGCGCCATCGCCAACGTGGCCGAACTGAAGGATCCGACCGCCGCGGTGCTGTACACGCCGTTCAAGCAGATGCCGGCGCAGATTCCCGCCGCCGAGCAGGCGCAACTGCGCGCGCAGGCGCAGGCGGCGCTGCGCGACAAGGTGATCCCGGCCTACGCGCAGCTGCTGACCTTCTATCGCCAGGAGTACATGCCGCAGGCGCGCACCACGCTGGCGGCCGAAGCCCTGCCCGACGGCAAGGCCTACTACCGGCAGCAGATCCGCGAGTACACCACGCTGGACATGGACCCCGAGCAGATCCACCAGCTCGGCCTGCGCGAGGTGGCGCGGATCCAGAAGGAGATGGACGCGATCATCCAGCAGGTCGGCTTCCACGCGCCGGCCGGGCAGAAGACCTTCCCGGCGTTCCTGCAGTTCCTGCGCACCGATCCGCAGTTCTACGTGAAGACCCCGCAGGAACTGCTCGATCGCGCCGCGTGGATCGCCAAGCGCGTGGACGGGGAGGTCGGCAAGTTCATCGGCACGCTGCCGCGCGGGCGCTTCACCATCGTGCCGGTGCCGGCGGACATCGCCCCGTTCTGGACCGCCGGCCGCGGCGGCGTCGGCACCTACTGGCTCAACACCTACGACCTGCCGTCGCGGCCGCTGTACAACCTGCCGGCGCTGACCCTGCACGAGTCCTCGCCGGGCCATTCCCTGCAGGGCGCGCTGGCCGAGGAACAGGGCGCCCAGCCGGCGTTCCGCCGCGAGAACTACATCTCCGCCTACGGCGAGGGCTGGGCGCTGTACACCGAGAAGCTGGGCAAGGAGATGGGCATCTACGCCACGCCCTACGAGGACTTCGGCCGGCTCAGCTACGAAATGTGGCGCGCCTGCCGCCTGGTGATCGACACCGGCGTGCACCACAAGGGCTGGACCCGCGCGCAGGCGCAGGCCTACCTGCGCGAGCGCACCGCGCTCAGCGAGCACGAGGTCACCACCGAGGTCGACCGCTACATCTCCTGGCCTGGCCAGGCGCTGAGCTACAAGCTCGGCGAGCTGACCATCCTCGACCTGCGCGCCGAGGCCGAGCGCGAACTCGGCCCGGACTTCGACATCAAGTCCTTCCACGACGCGGTGCTGCAGCAGGGCTCGGTGCCGCTGCCGGTGCTGCAGCAGCAGATCCGCGCCTACATCGCCGCGCGCAAGAAGAAGGCCTGACCGCCGCCGCACAGGCCGGCGCCACTTCCTGCGGGAAGGGCGCAGGCCTGCGCCGGATCAGCCGGCGTGGCGTGGCCCGGCCACGCGTGCGGCGAAGGTCGGCAGCACCAGCAGGGTCAGGGCGGTGGCGGTGATCAGTCCGCCGATCACCACCGTCGCCAGCGGTTTCTGCACCTCCGCACCGGAGCCGCTGGCGATGGCCATCGGAATGAAGCCGACGATCGCCACCAGCGCGGTGGTCAGCACCGCGCGCAGGCGGCTGCCCGCGCCGTCGATCGCCGCCTGCAGCGGCAGGTCGCCGGCCTCCATGCGCTCGCCGATCGCCTGCATCAGCACCAGGCCGTTCAAGGTGGCCACGCCGGAGACGGCGATGAACCCCACCGCGGCCGACACCGAGAACGGCATGCCGCGCAGCAGCAGGGCGAGCAGGCCGCCGACCAGCGCCAGCGGCACGCAACTGAACACCAGCACCGCTTCCTTGACGCTGCGCAGGGCCATGAACAGCAGGCCGCCGATCAGCAGGAACACCACCGGCACCACGGTCGCCAGCCGCCGCTCGGCACGCTGCAGGTTCTCGAACTGGCCGCCCCAGCTCAGGTAGGCGCCCGGCGGCAACGGCACGTCGGCCACCGCGGCCTGCGCCGCACCGACGAAACCGCCCAGGTCGCGGCCGCGCACGTTGGCCTGCACCACCACGCGGCGGCTGCCGTTGTCGCGGCTGATCTGGTTCGGCCCTTCGCTGACGGCGATGCGCGCCACCGACGCCAGCGGAATCACCTGTCCGGTCGGCGTGGCGATCGGCAGCGCGGCTAGCTGATCCGGATCGTTGCGCGCGGCATCGTCCATCCGCACCACCACGTCGAAGCGGCGGTCGCCCTCGAAGATCTTGCCGGCGGCGCGGCCGCCGATGCCGGTGGCCAGCGCGTCGCTCACGTCCGCCGCGCTCAGTCCGACCTGCGCCGCCGCCGTGTGGTCGATGGTCACATCCAGCGTGGGCAGGCCGGAGATCTGCTCCACCCGCACGTCGGCCGCGCCTTCCACTGCGCGCAGCTTCGATGCGATCTGCTCGGCCACCTTCTGCAACTGGCCGAAGTCGTCGCCGAAGATCATCACCGCCAGGTCGGTGCGCACGCCGGAGATCAGTTCGTTGAAGCGCAATTCGATCGGTTGGCTGAACTCGAAGCTGTTGCCGAGCTGCTGCCCCGCCAGCGCCTCCAGGCGGGCCACCAGCCGCTCCTTGTCCAGCGCCGGATCGGGCCATTCCTTGCGCGGCTTGAGCACGATCACGCTGTCGGAGATGTTGGTCGGCATCGGGTCGATCGCCGCCTCGGCGGTGCCGGTCCGCGAGAACACCGTTGCCACTTCCGGCTGCGTGGCGATGGCCTTTTCCAGCGCCAACTGCATCGCCAGCGACTGTTCCAGCGAGGTGGAAGGCACGCGCAGCGCCTGCATCGCCACATTGCCTTCGTCCAGCGTCGGCATGAACTCGCGGCCCAGCAGCGCGAACGCACCGACGCCCGCCAGCAGCATCGCCACCGCACCGCCGGCGACCGTGCGCGGATGCGCGACGGCGGTGTGGATCACCGGCGCGATGCGCGTGCGCAGCGCGCGGAGCAGCCGCGTTTCGTGTGCCCCCCCGGCCGCATGCCCCGCGTCGTCCGGCAGCGGCGGCTCGCGCACCAGCAGCGCCGCCATCGCCGGCACGAAGGTGAAGGAAAACAGGAACGCGCCGACCAGGGCCAGCATGAAGGTGGCGGCCATCGGCTGGAACGTCTTGCCCTCCACGCCTTGCAGGGTGAGGATCGGCGCGAACACCAGCAGGATGATCAACTGCCCGAACGCGGCCGGCCGCGCCATCTTGCGCGCCGCTTCGGCGGCCACGCCCAGGCGCTCGGCGGCGGTCAACCCGCGGCCCAGCGCGGCGCGGCGCTGGCCGAGCATGAGCAGGGTCGATTCGACCACGATCACCGCCCCGTCCACCAGGATGCCGAAGTCCAGCGCACCCAGGCTCATCAGGTTGCCGCTGATGCCGAAGCGGTGCATGCCGATCACCGCGAACAGGAACGACAGCGGAATCACCAGCGCGGTGATCGCGGCCGCGCGCAGGTTGCCCAGCAGCAGGAACAGGATCACCACCACCAGCAGCGCGCCTTCGGTGAGGTTCCTGGCCACCGTCTTGATGGTCGCGTTGACCAGCACGCTGCGGTCCAGCACGGGTGCCGCGACGATGTCCGGCGGCAGCGACGTGTTCACCTGCGCCAGCCGCGCGGCCGCGGCCTGCGCCACGGTGCGGCTGTTGCCGCCGGCGATCATCAGCGCGGTCCCCAGCACCGCCTCGTGGCCGTTGCGGCTGGCCGCGCCCAGGCGCGGGGCGCGACCGGAGGCGACCTCGGCCACGTCGGCCACGCGCACCACGATGCCGTTGCGGATGGCCACCGGCGCCTGCGCGAGATCGTCGGCGCTCAGCGCCAGGCCATCGGCACGCACCACCAGGCCTTCGCCGGCACGCTGCACGAAGCCGGCGCCGGCCTGCACGTTGGCGCGCTGCAGGGCGGTGACCAGGTCGGCCAGGCCCAGGCCGTGCGCGGCCAGTCTGGCGGTGTCCGGATGCACCCCGTATTCCTTGACGTAGCCGCCGACCGTGTCGACGCCGGCCAGGCCGGGGCTGGAGCGCATCTGCGGCGCGATGATCCAGTCCTGCACGGTGCGCAGATAGGTGGCGCGCTCCTGCGGCGTGCGCAGCAGCTCGCCGTCCGGCGTGCGGTAGACCTCCCCGGCCTGCCAGCCCGCCGCACCCGGTCGTGCCAGCCGGGACGGGTCGAACGCGGTGAAGTCCACCGTCCACATCAGCACCTCGCCCAGGCCGGTGGTCACCGGCGACAGCCGCGGCGTCACGCCGTCGGGCAACTCCTCGGCCGCCTCGCGCATGCGTTCGGCCACCTGCTGGCGCGCGAAGTAGAGGTCGGTCGCATCGGTGAAGATCGCGGTGACCTGCGAAAAGCCGTTGCGCGACAGCGAGCGGGTGGCGGTCAGGCCGGGGATGCCGGCCAGCGCGGTTTCCAGCGGGTAGGTCACCTGCCGTTCGATCTGCTCCGGGGTCAGGGCCGGTGCCACCGTGTTGAGCTGCACCTGGCGGTTGGTGATGTCCGGCACCGCGTCGATCGGCAGTCTGCCCAACTGGAACAGGCCCACGGCGGCGAGCAGCGCGGCCAGGGTCACCACCAGCCAGCGGTAGCGCACGGCGGTGTCGATCATGAGGTTGAACATGGTCGCCTCCTCAGTGGCCGTGTTCGGCATCGCCCTTGGCCAGTTCGGCCTTGAGCAGGAAGGCGTTGGCGCCGACGACGCGCTCGTCGCCGCGCAGTCCGCCGAGGATCTCGATGCGGTCGCCGGCGCGCCGCCCGACCAGCACCGGCTGCGCCTTGAAGCCGCCAGCGACCGCCACGAACACCGCGTTGCGGCCCTCGACGGTCTGCACCGCATCGGTGGGGACGCTGAGCGCGCTGTCCTGGCCGTCGGTGACCAGCACCGCCGAGACCGGCGAGCCGGCCGGCGGCAGGGGGGTATCGACCGGCATCGCGCGGATCACCGCGGCACCGCCCGGCTGGCGCAGGTCGGCCGCCGCCGCCGTGACCCGGGCGGCGAAGCTGCCACCCGTCCCGCGCACCTCCAGCGCCATGCCGGGCGCGACCTGCGCCGCCAGCGCCGGCGGCGCGCTGAACACCAGCTCGTTCAGCGCCGGATCGGCGACCTCGGCCACCACGCTGCCGGCCGCGACCACGCTGCCGGGCGTGACCTGCACGTTGCCGACGATGCCGGCCACCGGGCTGACGATGCGCACGCGGCCGCTGGCATCGGGGGCCCCGCTGGCCGCGGCCTGCGCCTGCGCGGCGGCGGCCTGGGCCTGCGCCGCCAGCGCCCGCGCATGCGAGGTTTCCAGCTCCTGGCGCGCGACCACGCCCTGTTCGACCAGGGCGCGGTCGCGGGCATGCGCCAGCCCGGCGGCCTTGGCCTCGGCCGCGGCCGCCAGCGCATTGGCACGGAACACCGCGGCCTCGCCGCTGATCACGATGGCCAGCGGCTGCTGCGCCTGCACCGCGGCACCCGGCGCGACCAGCACGCGCTCGACCCGCCCGGTCACGGTGGAGGCCACCGAGGCGCGCGCGCCCACTGCCGGTTCGACCCGGCCGGCCAGGCGCACCGAGGCGCCGCCGCCGCGGCCGACTGCGACCACGTCCAGGCCGGAGGCGGCGATCTGTTGCGGCGTCAGCCGCACCACGTCGCCGGCATCGGCATCTGCGTGGGCAGCGGCATCGGTCTTGGCCACCGGTGCGTGGGCTGTGTCCTTGCCCTCGGCGCCATGGTCGTGCGCGTCGTCGGCCGCCGGGGCGGCCTGCCTGTCGCCGGCGCAGGCGGCCAGCAGGAGCGCCAGCAGCACGCTGCCGGCAAGGGAGATCGAACGGGACAGGTTCATTGTGCCTCCATGAACGGCGCGCGCCCTTCCAGGCGGGCCAATGCGATTTCCGCCGCGACCCGCGCCAGGCGCGCGTCCACCGCGGTGCCGCGCGCGGCGATGAGCGCCGCGCGGGTGCTGCGCAGCTCCAGTTGTGCGATGCGTCCGGCGTCGACGCCGATGCGGGCCAGGCGGTAGGCCTCCTGCGCGGCGGCCACGCTCGCGTCGGCCGCGCGCGTGCGGCTGTCGGCGGCCTTCAGCGTGGCGAGTGCGGACAGGCGGTCGGCGGCGCTGGCGCGGCGTTGCTGCTCCAGCCGTGCCTCGGCTGCGCGCCGTTCGGCGCTGGCGGCACGGATGCCGCCGCGGTTGCGGTCGAACAGCGGCAGGCTGAGGCTGAGGCCGAGCGTGTAGGCATGGGCGCGGTCTTCGCGCAAACGCGTCTGCGCGGCGGTCAGGCTCAGCTCGGGCAGGGCGCGCTTGCGCTCCACCTCGACCTGGCGGTCGGCGGCTTCGGCCTCCGCGGCGGCGATGCGCACCGGCAGCGCTGTCGCCTCGGTGGCGCGCGGCGACGGCGGCGCGCGGTCGAGCAGGCCACCGTCGAGGGACTGCACCGGTGTCTCCAGCAGGGCGATCGCGGCCAGGCGCGCCAGCGCCGCGTCGCGGAACGCCTGCGCCTCGTCGAGTGCCGCGGTGGCCTCGGCCACTTCGCTGCGCGCCTGCACTGCGCGCAGTTGCGGCTCGCGGCCCTGCGCGACCATCGCCTCGACGGCGGCCGCGTCGTCGCGGATCAGGCCCTGCGCTTCTTCGGCCAGCGCGTAACGGCGCAGCGCGCTTTCGGCCAGCGCGTAGGCCGAGGCCATCTCGCTGGCGGCCTCGCTGCGATGCTGCGTGCCGCGCATGGCGGCCGCGTCGGCGTCGGCGCGTGCCGCGCGGATGCGCGCGCCGCGTTGGCCCCACAGTTCCAGCGGTTGCGACAGGGTCAGCGAGGTTTCGGCGCGGGCGGTGCCCGCATAAGTGCCGCTGCCCCAGGCGTTTTCGGTGGACAAGGACAGCGACGGGTTGGGCAGCGCGCGAGCCTGTTCGGCGCGCGCATCGGCGGCCTCGGTCAGCGCCGCGCCGACGCGGCTGCCGGGCAGTTGGTCGAGACGTTGCAGCAAGCTGTCGTACGAAGGGGCGGTCTGCGCCATCGCCAGCGCGGCCGGGGCCAGGCCCAGCAGCACGGCGACGACCCGCCCGGCCGCGCGCGGCGGCCGACGTGTCGGAGTCGACATGAGCAAATTCCAGAGGTGAGGGAAACGGAACCCCGCGATCGCGGGACACGCTCAACTCACGCTCTGGGAGGGCGCTTCAATCCGTCCTGGACGACGCCTGCAGGGGAGGCGTCGACGGCCTGCATCCAGCGCGCCGGTCGCGGCGCGCCGAACACGGCGAGGGCGCTCGCCGGCAGGCTCAGATTCGAGTGGTGGCAATGGTTGTGGCTGCAGGCGCCGGCATGCTTGCCGTCGCTGTCCTCGCCATCGGCATGCGCCGCGGCGGGCGCGTGCACCGCGTCGGCCGATTCCGGCTCCAGCGCGCAGGCCAGCGCATCGGCCACCGGCACGACCACGAACGCCGCCAGCAGCAGCATCAGCATGGAGGTACGCAGTGGACGGAACAGGCGGCGCATGGTCTGGACGAGGCTAGCAAGCGGCTTGCGCCGGATACAATAGCAACGCCCGCCTGATCCATCGGCCCGGACCTGCGCGCGGCGCCTGGTCCTGTGGACAACTTGCACAAGCCCTTGATCGCCTGCATAATGCGCGGCTCGCTGTGCCCGACGAGGTCGGGGCCGGCGGCCGGATGCGCGATCTCCGGCCGGCCTCTCCCAGCGTAACCGTTTGATTTCCCACGTCGCGTGGTGGCCGCAGGGCTACCGGGGCCGCCGTCTCCCAGGCTATGGGCGACCAAACTACTATCGAGGTGCGCAATGTCCCGCGTATGCCAAGTGTCCGGCAAGCGTGTGCAGACGGGTAACAACGTCTCCCACGCCAACAACAAGACCCGCCGTCGTTTCCTGCCCAACCTGCACGAGCGCCGTTTCTGGGTCGCCAGCGAGAACCGCTGGGTCAAGCTGAAGGTTTCCGCGCACGCGCTGCGCACCATCGACAAGAACGGCATCGACACCGTTCTGGCTGAGCTGCGTGCGCGCGGCGAAAAGGTCTGAGGAGTAGAGCATCATGGCAGGCAAGCGCGATAAGGTCCGTATGATTTCCTCGGCCGGTACCGGCCACTTCTACACCACGGACAAGAACAAGAAGAACACCCCGGGGAAGATGGAATTCCTCAAGTACGATCCAGTCGTGCGCAAGCACGTCCTGTACAAGGAAGGCAAGATCAAGTGATCGGCTGATCCTCGGATCGCTGTTCACGCTGGACACGGAACCCGCCGCAAGGCGGGTTTCGTGCGTCTGGAGGATGGAAAACCCCGCCGCCGCTGCGGCCATGGTTGCGTTTGCCGGCGCAGTCCGCAGAATCGGGCGACCTGGGTTGCGAGGATCGCGATGCTGCCGGTCTGGTTGGAAGGCACGTGGCTGCTGGCGCTGGACTGGCTGATCCGGCTGGTGGCGCTGTTGTGGATCCCCACCCGCACCACGCCCGGCGCGGCGCGCAGCTGGCTGCTGCTGGTGGGCTTCGTGCCGTTGCTGGGGCTGCCGCTGTACCTGCTGCTCGGCCACCCCTGGCTGTCGCGCGAGCGCATCCGCCGCCAGGCGCTGGCCTCGCAGGTGATCCGCGAGCAGCAGGTGCCGTTGACCGCGCTGCGCTGGGCGCCGCCGGCCGACACCGTGGTCGCCGAAGTGGTGCCGCTGGTCGAGCGCCAGGGCGACTTCATGCCGACCCACGGCAATAGCGTGGAATTGCTCGACCGCTACGCGCCCTCGCTGCAGGCGCTGATCGACGACATCGACGCGGCGGTCGAGCGCGTGCACCTGCTGTACTACCTGATGTTCGACGACGCGGTCGGCGATGCGGTGAGCGCGGCGCTGCTGCGCGCCGCCGCGCGCGGCGTGCAGTGCCGGTTGTTGCTGGATGCGCGCGGCGGCCGCCGCGGCCTGCGCCGCTACCGCAAGCGCCTGCATGCGGCCGGGGTCGAGGTGCAGGCGCTGTTGCCGGGCGGGCTGCGCTGGCGCCGCAGCGGCCGCATGGACCTGCGCAACCACCGCAAGATCGCGGTGATCGACAACCGTGTCGGCTACATCGGTTCGCAGAACCTGGCTGAACCGCAGTTCGTGCCCGGCCATCCCAACCGCGAGCTGGTGGCGCGCGTGCAGGGGCCGGTGGTGGCGCACCTGGAGGCGGTGTTCGCCAGCGACTGGTTCATCGAGACCGGGCAGCGCCTGAGCGTGGTCGCGCCCGCCTCCATCCACGGCGGCGGCGTCGCCGCGCAGTTGTTGCCCAGCGGGCCGGCGTATCCGTTCGAGAACGCGCGCGACACGGTCAACGCGCTGATCCATCTGGCGCGGCGGCGCATCGTCATGGTCACGCCGTACTTCGTGCCGGACGAGGCCACGCTCAGCGCGCTGCGCATCGCCGCCCTGTCCGGGGTGGACGTGCAACTGATCCTGTCCGAGAGCAACAACCAGCGGCTCACCGCCTGGGCGCAGGAGGCCTATTACGACGAACTGCTGCGCAGCGGGGTCAAGATCGCGCTGTACCGGCCGTGCTTCCTGCACGCCAAGCACCTGAGCGTGGACGAAGGCATCGCCCTGGTCGGCTCGATCAACCTGGACATCCGCTCGTTCGCGTTGAACGCCGAGGTCGGCATGCTGTGCTACAGCGCCGCGGTGGTGCAGCGGCTGCGCGCGGTGGAGGCCGACTACCTGGCCGACGCGCGGGTGCTGACGTTGCAGGACTGGCGCAAACGGCCGGCCTGGCGGCGCAGCCGCGAAGGCATCGCGCGCCTGGCCGATGCGCTGATGTGACGCACGCCGATGACAGGCGCATGACGCGCTCATGCGCGATCGGTGCCGGCACATGCGCGACGGTTCTCAGGCGCGGGCCGGGTCGGTGGGGGCTTCCCTTACAATCGCCGCATGAATGAGCTTGTGCCCAGCGAACCGGTCGACGACGACTGCGACATCGCCATCGTCGGCGGCGGCGCGGCCGGCGTGCTGGTCGCCTTGCACTTGCTGCGCCAGGCCAGTACGGCGCTGCGCGTGCAACTGATCGAATCGCAGCCGGCGCTGGCGCAAGGCGTGGCCTACGCGACGCCCTGCGCCGAGCACCTGTTGAATGTGACGGCCGGGCGCATGAGCGCCTTCGCCGAGGCGCCCGACGACTTCCTCGACTGGCTGCAGCAACAGGCCCTGTATCCGCAGCTGGCGCGCACGGCGCTGGCCGAGGCCTACGTGCAGCGCCGGCATTACGCCGCCTACCTGCGCGCGCGCCTGCTGCAGGCGCAGGCCGCCGGGCCGGCGCGCCTGCAATGGCGGCAGGCGCGCGTGCTGGCGCTGCATCCGCAACCGACCGGCGGTCAGATTCTGCAATTGCACGACGGTGGACAGCTGCACGCCGGTGCCACGGTGCTGGCGCTGGGCAACAGCCTGCGTCCGCTGCCGGCGCGCGGTGCCCCCAGTCTCGACGCGCCGTCGCGGATCGAGGCCTGGGACTATGCGCAGTTGCAGGCGATTCCGCGCGAGGCCACGGTGTGCATCGTCGGCTCCGGGCTGAGCATGGCCGACAGCGTGCTGACGCTGCTGGCCAATGCGCACCGCGGCCCGGTGCACGTGGTCTCGCGGCATGCCTTGCTGCCGTTGCCGCACGCCGCCCATGGCGCGCCGGCCGACTTCGATGCGCAGGCGTTGCTGGCGATGCCGTTGCGTCAGCGGGTGCGCGCGCTGCGCCGCCATGCGGCCGCGGCGCAGGCGCAGGGCCGGCCCTGGCAGAGCGTGATGGACCGGATACGCCCGCTGAGCCAGGCGCTGTGGCAGTCGCTGTCGGTGACCGAGCAGCGCCGCTTCCTGCGCCACGTGGTGCGCTACTGGGATGTGCACCGGCACCGCATTGCCGCGCCGGTGTTCGCGCAGCTGCAGGCGATGCGCCGGGTCGGCCAGTTGCGCCTGCACCGCGCGCGGCTGGACACGGTGTTCCCGGTTGGCGCCTGCGTGCAGGTCAACGGCACGGGCGCCGACGGCGTGCCGCTGCAGCTCGACGCGCACTGCGTGATCAACGCCACCGGCGTCGAACTGCGCGCGCAGACCATGCGCAATCCGCTGCTGCACCAGTTGCTGGGGTGCGGCCATGCACAGCCGGGGCCGCATGGCATTGGCGTGGGCAGCGCCGCCGACGGCGCGCTGCTCGACGCCGATGGCCACGCCACGCCGCGTATCCGCGTGCTCGGTAGCCTGCGCATCGGCAGCCTGTGGGAAAGCCTGGCGATCCCCGAGCTGCGGGTGCAGGCGCAGCAGACCGCGCAGGCGCTGCTGGCGCTGGAGTTGTCGGTGTCTGCGGTGCATTGAGCGCCGCGGCGCATGCCGGCCGCGGTTGCGCGCGGGGCAGCCGTGACCTTCTTTGTAGGAGCGGCTTCAGCCGCGACCGGGATGTCGGCAAGGCCCGTCGCGGCTGAAGCCGCTCCTACGGCGACCAGACCTTTGCATCGTTTCTAGCCGCGACGAGCATTGCCGCTCCTACAGGCGGGTCTCACAGGCCCCATCCACCGCGTCTTGCGGCGTGCGCCCGAGCAACAGGCAGATCGCGATCGCCGCCAGTGCAGTGATCGCCGCCAGCACCCGGCTAAGCGTGCCGAAGGCCGCCGCGTAGGCCAAGCGCAGTTGCGTCGCGGACAGCGCGCCCTCGGCCATGGAGGCGGACAGATCGCCGGCGACCAGCCGCTGTGCGGTCTCCGCCAGGGCCGCGTGCGGCAGCAGCGGCGCGACCGCGGCCAGCCGCGCGTGCACCAAGGCCGCGAGCAGGGCGGCCACGCTGGCCAGGGCGATGCCTTCGCCGGCCACGCGCAGGGTGCCGAACAGGCCGGCGGCCATGCCGGCACGTTCGGTCGGCACCACGCTGACCGACAGCGCATCCATCAGGCCCCAGGGCAGGGCGGTGCCGGCACCGATCAACAACAATGCCGGCAGCGCCTGCGCCGGTGGCCGCGCGCCCAGCCAGCACAGGCCGACCGCCGCCACGGCCAAGCCGGCCGCGGACAGCCAGGCTGGGGCGATGCGCTGCGCCAGCACCGCGGCCAGGCTCGGCACCAGCAGCATCGGCGCCGACAGCGCCAGCAGCGTCAGGCCCGCGCTGGCGGCGGGCGCGCCATCCACGCCGATCATGCGCAGCGGCAGCAGCACCAACAGCACAACGTAGCTGGTGCAGGTGGCGACCGGCAGCAACTGCACGCCGACGAAGCGCCGGTAACGAAACAGGCTCAGGTCCAACAGCGGATGCCGGCGGCGCCGTTCGATCCGCACGAAGCCGAGCAGCAACAGGGCGGCGGCACCGAGCAGGGCCAGTGTCGCGGGGCTGCCCCAGCCGCTGTGCGGCCCCTGGATCAGGCCGGTGGTGAACAGCGCCAGCGCCGCGCTGAAACACAGCGCGCCGGCACGGTCGGGCGGACCGGCGGCCGGGTCGCGCGAGGCCGGCAGCCAGCGCGCGGCCAGGGCCCACGCCAGCGCCGCGACCGCGGCCACGCCGAAGAAGATCGCACGCCAGCCCAGCCGTTCGCTCAGCGCGCCGGCGGCCAGCGGGCCGAACGCCAGGCCGGTGCCGAAGGTGGTGCCGAGCAGGCTGAACGCGCGCGTGCGCGCCGCGCCGATGTATAGCTGCGCCAGCGCCGCGGTGCCGGCGGCCAGTGCGGCGGCGGCACCGACGCCCTGCAGCGCCCGCCACAGGTCGATCGCCGCGACCGAGCCGGACACGGCGACGCCCAGGCTGGCGCTGGCGAACAGCGCCAGGCCGACGAGGAACACCCGGCGCCGCCCATGCCGGTCGGCGAGCGCACCGGCAGCCAGCAGCAGGCTGCCGAAGCTGAGCATGAAGGCGTTGGTGATCCAGGCCAGGGCCAGTGCGCTGCCGCCCAGGGCCGCGCCGATCGCCGGGGTGGCGACGGCGCCGCCGGAGAAGTTCAGCGGCAGCGCCAGGGCGGCCAGGCATACCGCGGCCAGGGCGGCGCCGCGGCGCGGCAGGAAAGTGGAATCGGGAGGCGAAGCGGCGGTCATCTAGGCGGCTCTGGCGGCGGGTGTCGAAAGGCCACTAGAGATACCGGGGCGGCAATCTGCGAAAAAGGACCCGCTCCTCCGCGCTTTGCGGAATGGAACGCTCTAATATCGCGGCATGGACCGCCTCACCGGCATCGTCGCCTTCGTCCGTGCCGCCGAACAGCGCAGTTTCGTCGGCGCCGGCCGCGTGCTCGGCATCTCGGCCTCGGCGGTGGGCAAGAGCGTGGCCGTGCTGGAGCGCGCGCTCGGCGTGCGCCTGCTGCAGCGGACCACCCGGCGCATCGCGCTGACCGCCGAGGGCGCGCTGTTCCTGGAGCATTGCCAACGCGTGCTGGCCGACCTGCGCGAGGCCGAGGAGGCGCTGGCGCAGACCCGGCAGGCGCCGCGCGGGCGGCTGCGGGTCGGCCTGCCGACCATCGGCTACCGCTTCCTGGTGCCGCTGCTGCCCGAATTCCGCCAGCGCTATCCGGACGTGGAGCTGGACCTGGAGTTCGACGACCGCGTGGTCGACCTGCTCGAACACGGCCTGGACGCGGTGATCCGCAGCGGCGTGCAGGCCGACTCGCGGCTGCTGGCGCGGCGCCTGGGGCCGTTCCGTTTCTGCCTGTGCGCGGCGCCGCACTACCTGCGCCGCCGCGGCGTGCCGCAGACCCCGGCGGAGCTGGTCGCGCACGATGGCGTGCTGTTCCGCGTTCCCGATACCGGCAAGCCGCAGGATTGGCCGTTGGCCGAACCGGCGCCGCTGCCGCCGGCGGTGCTCACCTGCAACAACATGGAAGCGGTGCGCGCCGCGGCGATCGCCGGCCTGGGCATCGCCTGCATGCCGGCGTTCCTGGCGCAGGACGCGTTGGCCGACGGCCGCCTGCAGCCGGTGCTGGACGCGCACATGGCCGACGGCGGCGCGTTCTTCGTGGTGTGGCCGTCGCGCCGGCAACTGTCGCCGAAGCTGCGCGTGTTCGTGGATTTCCTCGCCGAACGGCTGTTCCGCACCGATTGACGCCACGTCGTGTGCCGGGCGACGCGCACTGTCGCAGCCGCTGCGCCGCCGCACCGGCTAAAATGCGCGGGTGGATGTCTCTCATTTGCTCGACGATCTGAACCCCGCCCAGCGCGAGGCCGTTTCCGCAGCGCCCGGCCACTACCTGGTCCTGGCCGGCGCCGGCTCCGGCAAGACGCGCGTGCTCACCCATCGCATCGCCTGGTTGCACCAGGTGCATGGCGTGCCGGTGCACGGGATCCTGGCGGTCACCTTCACCAACAAGGCCGCGGGCGAGATGCGCCACCGGGCCGACCTGCAGCTGCGCAACGGCAGCCGCGGCATGTGGATCGGCACCTTCCACGGCCTGGCGCACCGCCTGCTGCGCCTGCACTGGCAGGACGCGAAGCTGCCGGAGAGCTTCCAGGTGCTAGACGCCGACGATCAGCTGCGGCTGGTCAAGCGCGTGGTGCAGCAGCTGGAGCTGGACGAGGGCAAGTACCCACCCAAGCAGATCGTGTGGTGGATCAACCAGCAGAAGGACGAGGGCCGCCGCGCCCAGCACATCCAGCCGGAACCGCGCGACGAGTGGGTCACCACCCTGCGCAACGCCTACGCGCTGTACCAGGAGCGCTGCGACCGCGCCGGCCTGGTCGACTTCGCCGAACTGCTGCTGCGCGCGCACGAACTGCTGCGCGACACCCCGGCGCTGCTGGCGCACTACCGCGCCCGCTTCGGCGAGATCCTGGTCGACGAATTCCAGGACACCAACGCCATCCAGTACGCCTTCGTGCGCGTGCTCGCCGGCGACAGCGGCCACGTGTTCGTGGTCGGCGACGACGACCAGGCGATCTACGGCTGGCGCGGCGCCAAGGTCGAGAACGTGCAGCGCTTCCTCACCGATTTCCCCAGCGCGCAGACCATCCGCCTGGAGCAGAACTACCGTTCCAGCGCCAACATCCTCAACGCCGCCAACGCGGTGATCGCGCACAACCCCGACCGCATCGGCAAGCAGCTGTGGACCGATTCGGGCGACGGCGAGCCGATCGACCTGTACGCCGCCTACAACGAGGTGGACGAGGCGCGTTACGTGGTCGAGCGCGTGCGCCAATGGGTGCGCGACGGCGGCAGCTACAGCGAGGCGGCGGTGCTCTACCGCAGCAACGCGCAGTCGCGTGCGTTCGAAGAGGCGCTGATCGCCGAACAGGTGCCGTACCGGGTCTACGGCGGCATGCGCTTCTTCGAGCGCGCCGAAATCAAGGACACCCTGGCCTACCTGCGCCTGGTCGCCAACCGCGCCGACGATGCGGCGTTCGAGCGCGCGGTCAACACCCCGCCGCGCGGCATCGGCGACCGCACCCTGGACGAAGTGCGGCGTTTGGCGCGCGCGCAGTCGCTGTCGCTGTGGGCGGCGGCGCGACAGGCCGCGCAGCAGGGCGGTGAGCTGGCCGCGCGTGCGCGCAACGCGCTGGGCCTGTTCCTCGGCCTGATCGAGCAACTGGCCCTGGACGTGGCCGGGCTGCCGCTGCCCGAACAGATCGACCAGGTGCTGGCGCGCTCCACCCTGCGCGAGCACTGGGGCAAGGAGAGCCGCGGCGGGCTGGATTCGGAATCGCGCACCGACAACCTCGACGAACTGGTCTCGGTGGCCTCGCGCTTCGTGCGCGCCGACGGCGACGAGGACGCCGACGAAGGCCGCCAGGCGATGACCGAGCTGGTCGCGTTCCTGGCCTACGCCTCGCTGGAGGCCGGCGAAGGCCAGGCCCAGGCCGGCGAAGAAGGCGTGCAGTTGATGACCCTGCACTCGGCCAAGGGACTGGAATTCCCGATCGTGTTCCTGGCCGGCATGGAAGACGGCCTGTTCCCCAGTGCGCGTTCGCTGGAAGAGAGCGGGCGCCTGGAGGAAGAGCGTCGCCTGGCCTACGTCGGCATCACCCGCGCCCGCCACAAGCTGGTGCTGAGCTACGCCGAGTCGCGGCGCATCCACGGCCAGGACAACTACAACGTGCCCTCGCGCTTCCTGCGCGAGATCCCGCGCGAACTGTTGCACGAAGTGCGGCCGAAGGTGCAGGTCTCGCGCAGCGCCTCGCTGGGCGCGCCGCGCAGCCTGGGGCACAGCGTGATCGAGGCCCCGGCGATCAAGCTCGGCGCCAACGTGCAGCACCCCAAGTTCGGCGGCGGCGTGGTCATCGACTACGAAGGCAGCGGCGCCCACGCCCGCGTGCAAGTGCAGTTCGACGAGGCCGGCGCCAAGTGGCTGGTGATGGCGTACGCCAATCTGACGGTGTTGTGAGTGGCGGCAGCAGGCGGACCTCGTGCCGCCTCGCGATCAGGGCGTGCGCTTGCGCGCGATGCAGATGCCGTCATTGCCCGCGTTTCCGGCCTGATCGCACAGGGTCCAGCAGCGCTGCGCCGGCCGTGACCAGGCGCTGGCGATGCGCTCGCATTGGGTGATGGCGTCCTGCAGGTCGCTGGCGGATAGCCACCCGCACCCCATCGTGGGCAATGACACGTGAGGCTCATTGATGGCAATGTCACCCACGACCAGAATTGCGCGTTTGCCCTGGTTTTCGCGAAAGAACGTCGCCGCCTGTTGCGCCGATGCGCACTGCAACAGCACTGCGGCGACCTCATTGCGGTAAACGATGATGCGCAGCGCATCCGGGCGGTAGTCCAGGCGCGCTGCACCGCTATCCACGCAGATTCTCGCATCGTCGGCAGGCGATACGAGCAGATGCCGATCCTGCTGCTGTGTCGTTGCCGAACACGGCATGCCGATCCAGACCCGCGGCGGTTCGCTGCGCGAGGGATGCGATGGTGATCCCGCTGCGCCGCAGCCGCCGAGCAGACCTATGCAGATGGCCGCAGCCGCCATCCGGCGCAGCTCGTGTCTCGATCTGCGCGAGCACCGCGCTATCAGGCGCATGCGTCAGCGTGGCGACGGCGCGGAGGATGCCGCGACGCGGGTGAAGTAGTTGGTGCGCATCGTCGGCGTGCCGTCCGGCGCGAATGCGCACACGGTCTCGGTCATCGAGCGGCCGTCCGCGGCGACGGTGTAGATGCGGGTCGAGGCCACGCTCCTGTCCTTGGACAGCATCATCACCAGCACGTTGGGCGCGGGCATCTGCAGGGCGAAGACATCGGCCTCGAAGTTGTTCTTCACCGGCGTGGCGCGGCCATCGAGCGCGGCGACGCCTTCGGCATGCATGGTGCCGCCGCCCTGTTCGGCAATGTCGACCTTGACCGCCCACTTGCCCTTGCCCGCCTCGCTGAAGCGCAGGGTGACGGCCTTGGGCCGGTCCTGGGGTGCCCGATCCAGGCGCGCCACGTCCACGGCCCAGTTGCCGAGCAGGGGCGAGGGCGCAACGGGTGCGGCGGATGCGGACAGACACGGCGACAGCAGCGTCGCGAGCGCGACGGCGAACAGCAGTTTCATGCGACCTCCCGGGATGGTGTGCAGCAATGAGGACAGCCAATGCTGTGCGCTGCGCGCGTTCGCTCGGTCAACCGTGCCGGGGTGCCGAAGAGCGCATCCGTGCGGCGGCATGACCGTCCTGCTCCAGGACGCGTGCGCTGCGACGCTAGCACCGGGGGCGTATCGCAACAAGTACGGTGGTCAAGGGTCTGGATCCGCCGCGCACACGGCCTCGCTCAGCCCACGCCACGCCGTCGCCGCGCCTCCAGCAGCGCATAGCCGGCACAGGCCAGCAGCAGCGGGCCAAGGTAGTAGAAGGCGCGATAGGCCAGCAATGCCGCCAGCAGTTCCGCTTGCGGCGCCTGCGATCCCAACAGCGGCAGCACCACCGCTTCCAGCACGCCGATGCCGGCCGGCACGTGGGCGATGGCGGTGGCCACGGCCGCCGCCAGCAGTGCGCCGAGCACCGAGAGGTAGGCCACGCCGGCCGGCATCAGCACGTACAGCAGGGCGCCCATCAGCGCCCAGTTGCCGGTGCCCAGGCCGAGTTGCAGCAGCGCCAGCGGCAACGGCGGCAGGTGCAGGACATGGCCGCGCACCTGCAGCGTGCGGCCATGCGCGCGCTGGCAGGCGATCAGATACGCCAGCACCGCGGCCAGCATCGCGGCGCCGATCCAGGGCAGTGTCGCGCCGCTCAGCGGCCACTGTGCCGGCATGCGCAGGCGCCCACTGACCAGCAGTATGCCGGTCAGCAGCAGATAGCCCACCCAGTTGGTGGCGATGGCGAAGCCGACCACGCGGCTGATCGTCGCCAGGCCCAACCCGGCGCGTCCGTACAGGCGATAGCGCAGGGCAGTGCCGCCGATCAGCGCGCCGACATTCAGGCTGAACGCGTAGGCGATGTCGGCGATCGCCATGACCCGCGGCGCCGGCACCGCATGCGCGGCGTAGCGTCGCGCGGCCAGATCGTAGCCGGCATACAGCAGGTAACTGGCCAGGGTCACCCCGGTCGCGGCGACCAGGGTGCCGGCACCGTAACCGGCGAGAGTGGTGCCGACTTGTGCCCAGTCCACCGTGCGCGCCGCACGTACCAGCAGGACCGCCACCAGCGCCAGGAAGGCCAGGTAGGCGAAACGACGCAGCACGCGCCAGCGTTTGCGCGGTCGGCTCATGGCGCGTGCCGCCTGCGCCGCAGCACCGCGGTGCGCGGCGTGCGCTTGGGCAGTCGGCTGGCCCACTGCGGCACGTTGCGCAGCAGGTGGAACAGCAGCGGCCGCAGCAGCGGTTGCCAGAAGCACCCGCGCGGCACCTGCGCCGGCACCACCTCGCGGCAGTGCCGTTGCATCAGCCGTTGCAGGCGCCCGTGCAGGTCGCGCGCAAAGGCGGCATCGCGGATCACCAGGTTGGCTTCCAGGTTCAGCGCCAGGCTCAGCGGATCCAGGTTGCTCGATCCCACCGTGCTCCAGTGACCGTCGATCACCGCGACCTTGCCGTGGAACGGGCGCTCGCAGTATTCGAAGATCTGCACGCCGGCATCGACCAGATGCCGGTACAGCGCGCGTGCGGCGAACAGCGCCAGCGGCGTGTCCGGTTGCCCCTGGAAGATCAGCTTCACCGCCACCCCGCGGCGCGCAGCGGCGCACAGGTCGCGCAGGAAGCCGTAGCCGGGGAAGAAGTAGGCGTTGGCAAGCACGATCTCCTGCCGTGCATTGCGGAATGCCTGCCGGTAGGCGCGTTCGATGCTGCGGGAACGACCGGCGTTGTCGCGCGGCAGGAAGCACACCTCGGCCGCGCCGGCGGGCGGCACATCGACGTTCTCCTGCGGCGCCCACCCCGCGCCGGTGCCGTGGGTGGCCAGGGTCCGGCGCACGAACGCGACCATGTCCGCTACCACCGGGCCTTGTACCTCCACCGCGTAGTCCTGTTTCGCCTCCGGGCCGAAATCGGCCAGGTGATCGGCCGACCAGTTGATGCCGCCGATCATGCCGATTCGCCCGTCCACCACCAGCAGCTTGCGGTGCATGCGTCGGAACACGTTCAGGCGCACGCCGAGCAGGGTCGGCTGCTGGTCGAACAGGCGCAGCTCGGCGCCGGCCTCGGTCAGTTCGCGCACGAAGCCGGGCGAGAGATCCGGCGAGCCGAACGCGTCCACCAGCAGGTGCACGCGCACGCCGCGGCGCGCAGCGGCGACCAGGTGGTCCTTCAACGCCAGGCCGACCTTGTCCTCGAACCAGATGAAGGTCTCCAGCAACACCTCGTGCCGGGCCGCGTCGATCGCGGCGAAGGCGCGCGGGAAGTACGCATCGCCGTTCTCCAGCAACTGCAGGCGATGGCCCTGGCGCCAGCGCGTGTCGCGGTCCGCCGCCCGCTTCACAGCACGATCCTGGCATGCAGCGGGGCGTGGTCGGACAGGTGCGACCATGGCCGGCCGGTCAGCACCCGCGCGGCCTCGATGCGCACGTTGCGCACATAGATGCGGTCCAGCGGCAACAGCGGCCAGCGCGCCGGGAAGCTGCGCGCCACGCGTCCATGCAGCTGCGCGAAGGCCTCGGTCAGGCCGTGCCGCTGCAGCAGCGGATGCCCATGCTGGCGCCAGTCGTTGAAGTCGCCGGCGACGATCAGCGGCGCCTGCGCCGGCAGTTCGGCGATCAGCGCGCCGAGCAGGCCGATCTGCCGACGCCGGTGCGCCTCGCGCAGGCCCAGGTGCACGCAGATCGCATGCAGCGCCACGGCATGCCCGGGGATCTCCAGCACCGCATGCAGCAGCCCGCGGTGCTCGTGGCCGGCGATGGAGACGTCGCGGTTGACGAAGGAGGCGATCGGAAAGCGCGACAGCAGCGCGTTGCCGTGGTGCCCATGCGGATACACCGCATTGCGGCCGTAGGCGAACTGCGGCCACAGCGCATCGGCGAGGAATTCGTACTGGCTCTGCGCCGGCCAGTCGGCGTGGCGACCGGCATGCAGCTGGTGTTCGCCCAGCACTTCCTGCAGGAACACCAGGTCCGCGGGCAGGGCGCGGATCGCCGCGCGCAGTTCCGGCAGCATGAAGCGCTGCTTCAGCACGCTGAAGCCCATGTGCGCATTGATGGTCAGCAACTCGATCGCAGGCATGCCGGGGCAGGACGGACGTTACGGCTGCCATTGTCGTCAGCGTCCGCGTGCGGCGCGTGACGGTGTCGCGTCGCGCATTTGCCGCCGCTGCATTGCCGGCAGCGGCGGCGGTGTCGGCTCAGCGCCGTGCAGCGATGATCTTGCTCAGGTAGTCCGGCGTGCCCTCGACCCGCACCAGGTGCGGATACTGCAGGCCGTCGTGATAGTTCACCGGCACGTCGCGCACGCCGCCTTGGTACTTGAGCGTCAGCACGATCGGCGCGCTGCCGCCCTTGGCGTCGGCGATGGCCTGCTTGAGCGTGTCGCGCGAGTAGTCCTGGCCGTTGACCGCCAGCACCGTGGCGCCGCTGCTGACCCCGGCCTTGAACGCCGGGCCGTCCCACAGCACGTCGTTGATGCTGGCGTCGTCGTTCATCACCAGGCCGATCGACCAGGCAAAGTTGTAGCGGTGCCGCGCCGACTGGTGGCGGCCGTCGTACTGCTTTTCGAATGCGCTGGGCTGGTCGGTGTACACCAGCTTCCAGCCGCTGGCCTGCAGGCCTTCCAGCAGCGGCGGGTCCACCTGGTAGACGCGGCGGTTGATGTAGTCGGCCCAGTCGTAGTGGACCACGCCGTCGAGCGCGGCGACGACGTCGTCGAAGGTGTAGGTCTTGACCGCGAAACTGCCGTCGTCGATGCCGAAGAACGCCTTGGCCACGTCGTCCAGCGACTTGCGCCCGCCGCTCATCGCGCGCAGCTTGGCGTCCACCGCCAGCCACACCATCTGCCCGCCGCTGTAGTAGTCCTCGCTCATCTGCCAGCTGCGGTAGGGCAGCGGGGACCGGTGCGCGGCGGTGGGGTCGTTGGTGGTGTCCTCCAGCGAGCGCCAGCGGAAGCCGGCGCGGTTGCGGTCGTAGTTGGCCGCGGTCATCGCCAGCGCATCGCGGAACTGTTGCGGTGTCCACATCCCGGCGCGCGCGGTCAGCACATAGCCCCAGTACTGGGTCTGGCCCTCGTAGACCCATAGCAGCGAGTCGCCCATCGGCACGTTGAAGGTCGGCGTCCACAGGTCGGCCGGGCGCCGGAACTTGCCGTTCCAGGAGTGCGTGTACTCGTGCGCCAGCAGGTCGCGGTCCGGCGCGTTTTCGTCCCAGGCGCTGAAGTAGTCGGCAGCCAGTCCGTTCTCGCTGGACTGGTGATGCTCCAGGCCGTTGCCGCCCAGCACGTCCGACAGCGAGAACAGGAAGTCGTAATGCGCGTAGTGGTGCGAGCCGAACAGCTTGATCGCCTGCACCGGCAGATTGCGGTGCGCCTGCAGCTGCTCGGCGCTGATGTCCAGGAACCGCGGCGCGTCGGCGACCACGTCCAGATGCACCGGCGCGCCGCCGGCCGGGGTCAGGTCCACGCGCTTGAAGTAGCGCCCGGCATAGATCGGCGAGTCGACCAGGGTGGTGAAGTCCACCGGCTTGAAGGTGGTGGTGGCGCCGTTGCGGCTGGCGGTCTCCAGCGCGGTGCCGAATTCCCAGCCGGCCGGCAGGGTCACGCTCGGCGCCACGGTGATGCCGCGGGTGTCGTGGCCGGCCGGGTACAGCGCGACCTTGTTCCACTCCAATTGCAGCATCTTGTCGGTCATCTCGAAACCGTCGTCGCGCGGCGACAGGTACTGGAAGCTGGCGTCGATCGTGCTCACGCCCTGCGGCACGTCGACGTGGAAGCTGTACACGTCGAAGGTGTCGCGGCGCCACGGCAGCGGCTTGCCGTTGGCGGTGAGGGTGAGGCCGGCCAGCATCGCCACCGGCCCGCCCGGCGAATGGTCGCCTGGAATCCACTGCGGGTACTGCAGGGTCAGCCGCCCGGCGCTGACTGGGATGGTCTCGTGTACCCGGTAAATGCCTTGACGCACGTCGCCGGCGTCCACCTGCAGGGTCAGCGTGCCGGGATAGGGCGTGTCCTGCGGTGCCGGCACGTCGGGCGCGCGCACCACCTGCGCCTGCGCGGCGCTGGCGAGCGCAAGACCGATGCCGAGGACCAGCGCCCGGCGGGCGCGACGGGAGACGGGAAAAGCGGTGGCGGACATGCGCGGCTCCGGGAGCGGGATGGGATGCGAAGCGCGGAACGTTAGCACCTGCCGCCGTCGCCGGCGCACTTGCCCGGCCTGGTCACGCAGGTGCCAGGCAATGCCGTTCATCCCGGTGCCACGGCTCCCGGGCTGTGATCCCGGGAAGGCCGCGCGACAGCGGTATCCCTCCAGCGCCTGGCGACAGCGTTGGTCGTCCAGCGCTGTCCCGCTGTGGACGGCCGCCAAGTGCGCAACCCCCGGACTCCGGCTGCATCGCAGCTTCGGTGTTGCAGCTGGAAGTGTGCCGCCTCAGTCCTTCAGCGCCCCGTCGCTCGGATCGCTGGCGGCATAGGTCAAGGTTGGCAGCTCCGCATCATGCGGATGCCGCAACGCCTCACGCAGCGGCTCTGGCAGCCGCTCCACCGCCAGGATCACCTTGCCGAAATGCACGTCGCGTACCGCGCTCGACGGCACCACGAAGTCGCCGCCATTTTCGATGTTGACGACGAACGTTGCGCCGCCGTCACGGACCTCGCGTACCGCACCTACACCGACTTCACCATCGGCGACGAATACCATCTGACCTGCTTCCACACGTTCGGACATCGCGCACCGCCTTTGTCTGGGAGAGAGTCCACGCAGGCTGGAATGTGCCGGCGCGGGCGTTCGATGATCGGACGCGTGGGCGTTGCTGGACGGTGAATGCGGCGTGGTCTATGGGTCACGACGTCGCCGTGGCTGCCGCCTGCGCGTCGCCGGCAGGGGACACGCGCCGTGACGCAGCGCGATGCGATCATTCCCGTTCGACCACTGCCTGGGAGGGCAAGGATGCGAAGCGAAAAAGAGAAGATGCTGGCCGGCGAGGCGTATCGCCCAAACGACGCGCAATTGCAGGCCGAGCAGGACGCTGCAAGCGCCTGGATGCGGCGCTACAACGCGGCGCTGGCCGAGCCGCCGGCGCGGCGGCACGCGCTGCTGGTCGAAGGACTGGGTTCGGTGGGACGCGGCGCGGTGGTGCGGGCGCCGTTCCATTGCGACTACGGCTACAACATCCACCTGGGCGAGGACGTGTTCCTCAACTTCAACTGCGTGATCCTCGACGTGGCGCCGGTGCACATCGGCGCCGGCACCCAGATCGGGCCGGCGGTGCAGCTGTACGCCGCCGATCATCCGCGCGAGGCCGCGCAGCGCGCCGAAGGGCTGGAACTGGGGCGGCCGGTCATGATCGGGCGCAACGTCTGGATCGGCGGCGGCGCGATCGTGTTGCCGGGCGTGACCATCGGCGACGACGCGGTGATCGGCGCCGGCAGCGTGGTCACCCGCGATGTGCCGGCTGGCGCGCGCGTGGCCGGCAATCCGGCACGGCCGCTGAAGCCGCACAGCGACTGAATTTGATCCGGGTCAAGGCGGGCGCTGCCCAGCGGGTGTGCAATGCTTTCCTGGCCGCCACGCGCGGCGTTACCGGAGCACCGCCATGTACAAGCGCATCCTGATCGCCATCGATGGTTCCGAGTTGTCCGCCAAGGGCCTGCAACAGGGCCTGGCGCTGGCCGCCGCGCTCGGCGCGGACGTGGATATCGTCACCGTGTCCGAGCCGTGGGCGATGGGCATGTACGACGCGATGGGCTGGAGCGTCGGCTACGAGGCCAGCCCCGAATACCGCCAGGACCGCGAAGCCGGCGCGCAGAAGATCCTGGCGCCGGCCCTGGCCGCCGCCGAAGCGACCGGGGTGACCGCGCACGGCCGTCACGTGCTCGACCGCTACGCCGCCGAGGGCATCATCGACATGGCCGTGGCCTGCAACAGCGACCTGATCGTGATGACCTCGCACGGCCGCCGCGGCATGAGCCGGGTCCTGCTCGGCAGCCAGACGGCGGAAGTGCTCGCCAACAGCCAGATCCCGGTGCTGGTGATCCGCTGACGTCCACGCGGGCGCGAGCCACACCGTCTTACGCCGCGGCAGGCGGTCGTTCCGGATAGCGTCCACGTACCGGCTGGCGTTGGTGCACGCGCGTCTGTCGTATCGCGGTAGCGCGCGCAGTCCCTGGCTGGGAATTGTCAGGCTGGTAGCGCCAAGCCGGACCGTACGACCGTGGCGTCAGGCACGCCCCCCCCCACGGCTGTCGGCGGCGGCGGGAGCCATGCATGACGCAGGGTGTCGTGCGTGCGGATCGAGCACTACGGCGCGGTTGATCTGCTCACGCTCTACACGGCCATGCAGCGCCCCGTGCAAGACCCTGGCACGGACTGCGTAAGAGCATCGCCAGGTTGTGCGCCACTCTCCGCCGCGAGGCAGGCCGATGTCAGCAATTTGCCGATGGGCGGCACGGTCGACGCCGCCGATGCTGGACGCCGATGTCATACCGGTGCGCGAGCCTGCGGTACGCCGCGTGGGCATCGTCCCTCCATGCCAACGGATCCCGCCCATGTCCATTCTCGCGTTTCACCCGCCGCATCTGGCTAATCGCTTCCCCAAGGGCGTGCATGCCATCCAACACCCGGGCAAGACGCTACTCGATCACGACCGGATCGTCGCCGCCTTGCCGCGCACCGAGCAAGGCCCCCCGCAGCTGCAGTACGACATGGTATGGATTGGCGGCGGCCACGGTGATGTCGACGGTAAAGGCATACCGCGCCAGTTCAACGGCTGTGATAAGGCCGATGTCTTTCAGGGCTTCATTGCGGATCTTGTCGCCATCGGCATTCGCACGCCGGCACTGGTCGTCGATACCTGCTTCTCACTGGCCTCGCTGCCGCAACTGGCTCCATTGCTCACCGAGAACGGCGTGTTCGCCGGCTGGTCGTGCATCTGCACCACCACTCGCAACGAACTGCTGGCCTCGCACCGGCTGCCGGCACTAGTGCAGCAGACCGAGACCGCGCTAGCCGAGGTGACCACGGCGTCGTCCAGCCAAGTGGTTTACCTGATGCGCGACCGAGTGCTGCTCCGTCATGCGCAGTTGACTGCAAGCGTCGGTGGCCTGGATGCCGACGACCTCGGCGATGCCAAGGCGACCCTAGCCCATGTGCGCTCGGCGACCTGGCAGGGCAAGCCGCTGATCGCCACAGATCAGCCCATGCAGGACCGCGACGCGTTCATTCATCGCCTGCACCAACTCTGACCGGTCCAGCGCCTGCGCCCATCCGGGCATCCACCAACCCCAAAGGACGTTTTCCATGGCCACCTACACCAACAATGGCACCGGCACGTTCAGCACTGCCACCAAAAAGATCCGCACGCATGTGCTCGACGAATACCTCGCGACGAAGATCGCCAACTATGTCGGCGTATCGCGCAACAAGGTCAACGATACGACGGTGATTCGAATCCCGGCGAACTACGCCAACAGCGAAGGCGTGATTCCTGACATGGAACTGGTCAAAGGCCTGCGCGTGGATCTGCAGAAGAAGCAGAGCCACGGGGGTAACGCGTATGCGACCTGGCAGGTGCAGTGGGGCACCGGCAGCGGCAGCACCGGCGGCGCCTATGCCGGCGTGCTGATGCGGGTGGATACCGACTTCACTTTCGCCCAGTTCCGTCAGGCGATGAGCGATAGCTTCGGATACACCCCGGGCGCCTATTGCCGGCTCGATCCCTGACCGGGCCGGCGAACGTGCTGGCGATGCCGCGCCGTCGCGGCGTGAATCACCAGCTGTAGAGCTTCCAGTACACCGGCGAGACATTGTCCTTGCTGCCGTCCACTTCCATGTGGCCGTCACCGTTGCGGTCGTACAGGTAGTAGGCCGGGCCGCGCGCCGGGGTCACCTTGACCATGCGCAGCTGACCACCCACGCGGTATTCGTCGACGGTATCGCCGTTGTCCATCTTGCGCTGGGTCGTTTCCGCGCCGCGCACGTCCATCGGTGCACCGTCCGGGCCCAGGCCGGTCGAGGCGCAGCCCGCCAGCAGCAACAGCGGAACGAGGATCAGGGCTTTCATTGCGGTGTACTCCACAGGCAGGACATGGCGCAGAGTATGCGCCGAGTGTCTGCGTGCGGTGTGCGAATGGTGACCGCACCCTCACCCCAACCCCTCTCCGACGGGAGAGGGGCTCGCGCTGCTCCCTTCTCCCACCGGGAGAAGGTGCCCCGCAGGGGCGGATGAGGGTCCGGGCGCAGCCTCGTGGAGCAAGTCAGCGCGTCGCTTCGCGCCGGACCCTCACCCCAACCCCTCTCCCGATGGGAGAGGGGCTTTGGCTCTCCCTTCTCCCCTCGGGAGAAGGTGCCCCGCAGGGGCGGATGAGGGTATGGGCGCAGCCTCGTGGAGCAAGT
>NZ_JAGHWV010000006.1:0-65607 GCF_017746095.1 Xanthomonas sp. D-109 | reverse complement strand
CCCGATGGGAGAGGGGCTAGCCGCGCCCTGCTGTTCCTGGGGGAGCAGCCCCATTTCGGGGCCGCGAACACGCCGCAGCGTAGAATTGACCGATGAGCCGATTAGTCCTGATCGACGGGTCCAGTTACCTGTATCGCGCGTTCCACGCGCTTCCGCCGCTGACCAATGCCGCCGGCGAGCCCACCGGCGCGCTGTTCGGCGTGGTCAACATGTTGCGCGCCACCCTCAAGGAGCGCCCCGAGTACGTCGCTTTCGTGGTCGACGCGCCGGGCAAGACCTTCCGCGACGACCTGTACCCGCAGTACAAGGCCAACCGCCCGCCGATGCCCGACGAGCTGCGCGCGCAGGTCGAGCCGATGTGCCAGATCGTGCATGCGCTGGGCATCACCATCCTGCGCGAGGACGGGGTCGAGGCCGATGACGTGATCGGTACCCTGGCCCTGCAGGGCGCCGGCGACGGCCTGGACGTCACCATCTCCACCGGCGACAAGGATTTCGCCCAGTTGGTGCGCCCCGGCGTGCAGCTGGTCAACACCATGAGCGGCAGCCGCATGGACTCGGATGCGGCGGTGATGGAGAAGTTCGGGGTCTGGCCGCACCAGATCGTCGACCTGCTGGCACTGATGGGCGATGCCATCGACAACGTGCCCGGGGTGGAGAAGTGCGGGCCCAAGACCGCGGCCAAGTGGCTGGCCGAGTACGGCTCGCTGGACGGGGTGATCGCCCACGCCGACAGCATCAAGGGCAAGATCGGCGACAACCTGCGCGCCGCGCTGGAGCGGCTGCCGCTGAACCGCGCACTGGTCACCATCAAGACCGACGTGGCGCTGCCCGGCGGCCCGCGCACCCTGGGCCTGCGCGAACAGGAGCCGGAGCAGTTGCGCGGTTTGTACCAGCGCTACGGCTTCACCCAGGCGCTGCGCGACCTGGACGGCGGCGTGGCCGCGCCGGAGGCCGCCAGCGAGGCCACGCCCAGCCTGCGCGGCACCGCCGCCGGCTATGCCCGCGGCGCCGCACCGGCCGATGCCGCCGCGCTGGATCCGGCGCTGGCCGCCAAGGGCGACTACACCGCAGTGAGCACACCCGCGCAGTTCGAGGAACTGCTCGGGCGCCTGCGCGCCGCCGACGGCTTCGCCTTCGACACCGAGACCGACGCGCTGGACGCCATGCGTGCCAACCTGGTCGGGCTCAGCTTCGCCACCGAGCCGGGCCGCGCCGACTACCTGCCGCTGGGCCACGACTACCCCGGCGCGCCGGTGCAACTGGACCGCGCGCTGGCGCTGGAGATGCTCAAGCCGCTGCTGGAGGACCCGGCCAAGGCCAAGGTCGGCCAGCACGGCAAGTACGACCTGCACGTGCTGCGCCGCCACGGCGTGGCGGTGCAGGGCTACGCCGACGACACCATGCTCGAGAGCTTCGTGCTCAATTCCACTGCCAGCCGCCACGACATGGATTCGCTGGCCCGGCGCTACCTGGGCTACGACACGGTCAAGTACGAGGACGTGGCCGGCAAGGGCGCCAAGCAGATCGCCTTCTCGCAGGTGGCCATCGACGACGCCACCCGCTACGCCGCCGAGGATGCCGACATCACCCTGCGCCTGCATCGCACGCTGTCGGCGCAGCTGGAG
The DNA here is from genome assembly GCF_017746095.1 of Xanthomonas sp. D-109. Classification (NCBI taxonomy): domain Bacteria; kingdom Pseudomonadati; phylum Pseudomonadota; class Gammaproteobacteria; order Lysobacterales; family Lysobacteraceae; genus Xanthomonas; species Xanthomonas sp. D-109. Next base: position 63,979 of record NZ_JAGHWV010000006.1, on the reverse strand, counting down.
GCCGAACCGGCGTTGGCGCGGGTCTACCGCGAGATCGAGATGCCGCTGGTGCCGGTGCTGGCGCGCATCGAGGCCAACGGCGTGTGCGTGGACATCGCCGAGCTGCGCAAGCAGAGCCAGGTGCTGAGCCAGCGCATGCTGGCCGCGCAGCAGAAGGCCACCGAGCTGGCCGGGCGCAGCTTCAACATGGACTCGCCCAAGCAGTTGCAGGCGGTGCTGTTCGACGAACTGAAGCTGCCGGCGGTGCTGAAGACCCCCAAGGGCCAGCCCAGCACCAACGAGGAGGCGCTGGAGGCGATCGCCGATCAGCACGAGCTGCCGCGGGTGATCCTGGAGTACCGCGGCCTGGCCAAGCTGCGCAGCACCTACACCGACAAGCTGCCGGAGATGGTCAATCCCGATACCGGCCGCGTGCACACCAGCTACCACCAGGCCGGCGCCGCCACCGGGCGGCTGTCCTCCTCCGATCCCAACCTGCAGAACATCCCGATCCGCACCGACGACGGCCGCCGCATCCGCCGCGCCTTCGTGGCCCCGCCCGGGCGCAAGCTGATCGCCTGCGACTACTCGCAGATCGAGCTGCGGATCATGGCCCACCTGTCCGAGGACCCGGGCCTGCTGCGTGCCTTCGGCAGCGGCGTGGACGTGCACCGCGCCACCGCTGCCGAGGTGTTCGGGCGCAAGCTGGAGGAGGTCACCGGCAACGAGCGCCGCGCCGCCAAGGCGATCAACTTCGGCCTGATGTACGGCATGAGCGCGTTCGGCCTGGCCCGCAACCTGGGCATCGGCCGCGGCGAGGCGCAGGATTACGTGGCGCTGTACTTCAGCCGCTACCCGGCGGTGCGCGACTTCATGGAGCGCATGCGCGAGCAGGCGCGCACCCAGGGCTACGTGGAGACCCTGTTCGGCCGCCGCCTGTACCTGAACGACATCAACGCCCGCCAGCAGGGCCTGCGCGCCGGTGCCGAGCGCGCCGCGATCAACGCGCCGATGCAGGGCACCGCCGCCGACATCATCAAGCGCGCCATGGTCGGCGTGGACGCCTGGCTGCAGGACCACCGCGACCGCGCGCTGATGATCCTGCAGGTGCACGACGAACTGGTGTTCGAGGCCGATGCCGACTTCGTCGACACCCTGCTGCCGGAAGTGACCGGGCGCATGTCCGCCGCGGCGGAGCTGAAGGTGCCGCTGGTGGTGGACAGCGGCGTGGGCGACAACTGGGACGAGGCGCATTGAGCGCCTCGGACCTGGAGATGGATCCAGGTCCGGCATGGCGTTGCGGTGCCTTGCGTAGACAGCGTGCGTGCTCGTCCGCGGAGAATTGAATCGGGTTTTCGGACGGATTATCCCGCCAGTGATTTTCGCTTTCCCATTCGCGCTGCTTTTTTGACCCCATGGCGCGCTGAACCCCTTGAATTCCAACTGGCGTCACACCCTGCGGCGCGCGGCGCTGCAGCGGTTGAACGGAATTTTGACGCGGTTTATTTCGGGCGAATTTTTGGGAATGAATCCGTCCTTAATCTGACAAATTTTTAACTTAAATCTTCACGAACGAGCAAGGTGGGAAATGTTCTTATATCCCTCGACAGGCGCAATACCTGTCGCGGATCTCCTCCCATCCCCTGGAGCAGATCCAGGAACGGCGACTCCTCCCCAAGTCTCCGTTCCCTGGCCCCGCCGACCTCCCCCTGGTCCGCGGGGCTTTTTTATGCCCGCGCTCCGGGCCGGCCCCTATCGCCGCCTGCATGCCACAGCGTAAGGTCGCCGCTCCACCATCCCTGCGAGCCGTGCGATGCCCGATCTGTTCCATCTGTCGATGCCATGGTGGGAATTCGTCTTCCGTGCGGTGGTGGTGTACGTGGCGGTGCTGGTGATGGTGCGGGTCTCGGGCAAGCGCGCCATGGGCCAGTTGACGCCGTTCGACATGCTGCTGATCGTGCTGCTCGGCAATGCCGTGCAGAACGCCCTGCTTGGCGAGGACACCTCGCTCGGCGGCGGCCTGTTGCTGGCGGCGACGCTGATCGCGCTGAACTTCACCGTCGGCCTGGTGACCTCGCGCAGCGCCCGCGTGGAGCGGTGGATCGAGGGCGAGCCGGTGGTGCTGGCGCGCGATGGCCACGTGTTCCGCCAGGTGCTGCGCCGTGAACTGGTCAGCCATGCCGACTTCGAGGCGGCGATGCGCCAGCAGGGCTGCGAGGGCATCGACGACGTGCGCCTGGCGCTGCTGGAGACCAACGGCCACATCACCATTCTCAGCAACAAGGGCGGTTGAGCGCCGCTCCCGGGAGTCGACGCACGGCCCCGCAATCGCGAGGGCGCTGGCGGCGTTGCCGCATCGTGGCTGACGCCGCCCCCAGGTGCGATGGCCTAGCGGCGCGGTACGGTCGCCTGTTCGAGCTGGTAGAGCGCGTCGTCCAGGGTGTCCATCTGCGCGGCCAGCGCGGCGCGGGCATCGTGCAGGCCGCGGTTGTAGTAGTGCGGGCCGATGCGCTCGGCGACGAAGTCGAGCAGGAATTCGGCCTCGAACGCGCCGACCTGCTGCTGCAGCTCGGTGCGCAGGTAGGCCTGCAGCTGTTCGGCGATGGCGCGCTTGTCCTCGCGGCCCAGCACCGCGGTGCGCGCCGGCGCGCTCACGCCAGCCACTCGCGCGGCACCAGGTACTCGGCCAGGCGCGCCTCGGCGCTGCCCGGTTCCGGCTGGAAGCCGTATTCCCAGCGCACCCGCGGCGGCAGGCTCATCAGGATGCTCTCGCTGCGCCCGCCGCTCTGCAGGCCGAACAGCGTGCCGCGGTCGTAGACCAGGTTGAACTCGACGTAGCGGCCGCGCCGGTACAGCTGGAACTCGCGCTCGCGCTCGCCCCAGGGCTGGCTGCGGCGGCGTTCCACGATCGGCAGGTAGGCGTCGAGGAAGCCGTCGCCGACCGCGCGCTGGTAGGCGAAGTCGCGCTCGAAATCGGCATGCAGGTCGTCGAAGAACAGGCCGCCGACGCCGCGGGTCTCGTTGCGGTGCTTGAGGAAGAAGTACTCGTCGCACCAGCGCTTGTGCGCCGGATAGCGGTCTTCGCCGAACGGCGCGCACAGGTCGTGCGCGGTCTGGTGCCAGTGGCGGGCGTCCTCGTCGAACGGGTAGTACGGGGTCAGGTCGAAGCCGCCGCCGAACCACCAGGCCACGGTGGCGCCATCGCGCTGCGCCTCGAAGTAGCGCACGTTGGCATGGGTGGTGGGGATGTACGGGTTGAGCGGGTGGAACACCAGCGACACCCCGACCGCGCGCCAGGAGGCGCCGGCCAGTTCCGGGCGGTTGGCGCTGGCCGAGGGCGGCAGGCGGGTGCCGGCGACGTCGGAAAAGCCGATGCCGGCCTGCTCGAACACCGCGCCGTCGCGCAGGATGCGGGTGCGACCGCCGCCGCCCTCCGCGCGCTGCCACAGGTCTTCGGCGAAACGGGCCTGGCCGTCGGTGGCCTCGATCGCCGCGCAGATGCGGTCCTGCAGGCCGGTGAGATAGTCGCGAACACGGTCGAAGGTATGCATGCCGCCATTCTAGAAGCTCGCTGTGTCAGCCGTCTGCGGCCGGCTGCACGGATGGTGCAGATCGGTCGGTGTGCGTCAGCGGCGGAACTCGGCGCGGATGGCGGGGCGGCATAGCTGGTAGACCAGCCAGCCGTGCAGGCCGGCGAAGACCAGGGCGGTCAGCGCGCCGCTGACCATGAGCGTGATCCGGCCCAGGGCCAGATCGTGCTGGAGCTGTCGCGGGTCGACGCCCTGCTGCAGGGTCCACGCATGCAGCAGGTCGAACAGTTGCCACAGCAGCGGCAGCGCCGCGAAGTTGGCCGCGGCGGTGACCACCAGGAACACGATGAACGCCCGCCGCGCCCAGTCGCGCCGTTGCAGCAGCGCCCATGCCGCCGCGCACAGCCCCGCGGACAGCAGCGCGGTCAGCCAGGACAGGGCCAGCGCATGGGTCACGCACCACTGCAGCAGCGGCGGCAATGGCAGTCCGGCCTCGCGCAACACTCCCTCGATCGACCCGTCCGGCAATGCCAGCAGCAGCAGCGCCTGGCCAATCCCGTACAGCAGCGACAGCCCCCCCAGCAGCAGCGTGAGCTTGGCCATCGCGTCGATGATCTGGTTGCGGGCGGCTGGCAGGGGCGGCGGCGACATCGGCGGTCCTTCGGGCGGGGCGGCGCTGGCGGCGTCGCACCGGCGGCAGTCCGGCAAGGATAGGGATGGCAGACCCGGGCGCAAGCCGGGTGGGACCCGAGACGGTGCCCCCTGCGCATGTGCCGGGGCGTGGCCGACGGCAAGGTCGTGCCGTTGCCGTCCGGGCCCGGGGCTGCCAAAAACCGCCGGGGCGCAGGCAGTGCCGGGTGCGGCTTCAGCCGCGACGCGTTACCGGGAACGCCCCGTCGCGGCTGAAGCCGCTCCTACGCGATGGCGTCGTGATGCGTGGCGGGTGCAGGAGGTTAGCGGTGTCCTGCGGGCGCCGCGCGGGCTCCCCAGCGCCTGCCGCACGTCGACGGCAGGCGCCTGGGCGAGCGGCTGGCTCAGCGCAACTCGCGCTCGAACAGCTTGAGGATGCGCTTGTACTCGTCCAGCCAGGAGTCGGCGCGGGTGAAGCCGTGCTTCTCCAGCGGGTACGGCGCGATCTCCCAGTTGTCCTTGTGCAGCTCGATCAGCTTCTGGGTCATGTCCACCGAGTCCTTGAAGAACACGTTGTCGTCGACCATGCCGTGGGCGATCAGCAGGTGGTCGCGCAGCCCGCTGGCGTATTCGATCGGCGAGGAGGTGCGGTAGGCCTCCGGATCCAGGTCCGGCGTATTGAGGATGTTGGAGGTGTACTCGTGGTTGTACTGGCTCCAGTCGGCCACCGGGCGCAGCGCGGCGCCGGCCTTGAACGTGCCGGGGCTGCGGAACAGCGCCATGTAGGTCATGAAGCCGCCGTAGGAGCCGCCGTAGATGCCGGCGCGGCTGCGGTCGCCCTGCTTGCTGTCGACCAGCCAGTCCAGGCCGTCCAGGTAGTCCTCCAGTTCCGGATGGCCCATGTCGCGATAGATCGCGGTGCGCCAGTCGCGGCCGTAGCCGGCGCTGGCGCGGTAGTCCAGGTCCAGCACGATGTAGCCCTTCTGCACCAGCAGGTTGTGGAACATCTGCTCGCGGAAGTACGGGGTGTAGCGCGCCGACACGTTCTGCAGGTAGCCGGCGCCGTGCACGAACATCACCACCGGATAGCGCTTGCCCGGCTCCGGCTGCGCCGGACCGTAGTACTTGCCCCAGACGGTGCCGGCGCCGTGCTTGGACGGCACCTGCACGAACTGCGGCTGCACCCACGGGCGCGCCTTGAACGCGGCGCTGCGGGTGTCGGTGAGCACGCGCGCGTTGCCGCCGGCGGCCGGCAGCACCGCCAGTTGCGGCGGCAGGTAGGGGCCGGAGTAGTGCACCAGCAGTTGCTGGCCGTCCGGCGACAGCGCGAAGTCCTCGACGCCGTCCAGCGAGGTCAGCTCGGCGACGCTGTCGTTGCGCAGGTCGAGCTTGCACACCTCGTAGTCGCCCGGCCACTTGCGGTTGCACAGGAACAGGAAGCCCTGGCCGTCGGCGCTGACCACCGGCGCGGACACTTCCCACTTGCCGGAAGTGCGCTGGCGCGGTTTCTCGTTGCCGCGCTGGGTGTACAGGTGCGAATAGCCGGACTGCTCGGACAGCAGCCACAGCGTCTGGTTGTCCGGCATCCAGCCGAAATCGTTGAAGCTCCAGTTGATCCACGCCGAGTCGGTCAGGCGGTGGCGCGGCTGCAGCACCGCCTTGTCCAGGTCGACGCTGGCGATCCAGCGGTCCTTGTTGTCCACTGCGCGCAGCAGCACCGCGACGTTGCGGCCATCCTCGCTCCAGTGCATCGAGGCGCCGCTGCCGTCGCCGTCGGTTTCCACGCGCACCGCGCGCGGGCCCTGCAGCGGCTCCTGCTTGGCCGCCTTGCGCAGCGCCGCCAGCGGATCGGTGCCGATGCCGGGCAGCACCGACAGGTCGAGCTTGCGCGCGCTGCCGGCCACCGCATCGACCAGCCACAGGGTCTGCGCCACCGGCGAATTGCGGCCGACCAGGGTGCGCGCTTCCTGGAACTCGGCGTAGCCGGACTCGGTCACGTAGCGCGGCATCTTGCTCTCGCGGCCTTCCTCGGCGTCCTTGGCGTGGGTCACCACCAGCAGATGGCGGCCGTCCGGCGACAGCGCGCTGTCGTCGACCACCACGTCGTCGCCCAGGTACACCGGTGCCGGCGCGCGGCTGCTGTCGGCGCGGCGCCAGGCCTGTTCCTGCTGGCGCAGCAGCTCGCGCTGCGCGCGGTCGCGGGCCAGGGTCTCCAGGGTGCGCAGTTGCTGGTCGCGCAGCACGTCGGGCTTGGGCGCGGCATCGGGATCGCGCTCGGCCTTGAGCACCGCGGCCTGCTGCACGCCGCCGCCGGAGCTCCAGCGGTACCAGTCGTTGCCGACCCGCCACAGCGCGCCGCCGTCGGTGGTGAACTGCGGCCGCGCGGCGGCCTGGTTGCTGCGGGTCAGCTGGGTCAGCGCGCCGCTGCGCAGGTCGCGCAGGAACACATCGCCGTTGCGCACGAACAGCATGCGCTGGCGGCGCGCGTCATAGACCGGATTGGCCGCGTCCAGGGTGCTGCGCTGCGCGTCCTCGACCCGCTGCGCGGCGCCGCCGTCGACGCCCTGGCGGTAGGCGTCGCGCACCGGGCTGCCGGTGCGCTTGAGCTGGTACTGCACCTGGCGCCCGTCCCAGGCCCACCAGGCGTCCTCGACCGGCGGCCCGATCCAGTCCGGATCGGCCATGGCCTGCTCGATGGTCAGCGGGGCGGCGGCCTCCTGGGCCGCGGCCAGCGGCGGCAGGCAGGACAGGGACAGCAACACAACAGCGCTCAGGGCGAGACGACGCATCTGGAATTCCGGGCGAACGGCAAACCGCAAGGGTAGCAGTCGCCGGGGTGGCGCGATTGCGCCGATGGTCATGGGGTGAAGGGCGGCCGGACCAGTGGCGCTCTAGGAACACCGTCGCAAAAAAGCTTTCCTTAATCTCGTCATAGAAGTGCGTTAGTTAAGTCGTGGCGCTGATCGGCAAAGGCTCTACGCTCACCTTTCAGCACCTGCTCGGCAGCCTGCTCGATGTCGAAGCGTGGTCGAGCACAGTACAGAAACGTGCCCTGTCGATTAGCGGAAGGAGGCGTGTCGGCATGTCAATTGGCTCGGCCCTGGAACTTCTTGACAAGCGTTGATGCTCATCACACAGTTCGACCAAGGGTTGTCAGTGATGATCTGGAAACAGAAGCATCGCTGTCATGCCTATTCCGCAGCTTTGCTTCATCAACGCGTGGGGACGCGTATGCACGCTAGTGATCATCGCTAGCACTAGGGCCAGATAAAGCTGAGCTGCCCTGGTCGACAGGAGGGTGTTCCCATCGCTGGCGAATTAGATTCCATGCACCCGGCAGCGCTTTGACTTACCCATGCTCTGGAAAAGCAAAGGGCCATTCGACTTCTACCACGCAGCAACTTAAGCGATAAAACAATTCAGGGGGAGTGGTATGGATTCGAGGTGGGGACGGTTGTCAAAGCTGATGTTGGCAATGGTTGCGGTGTGTCCTACTTTTGCACCTGCGCAAGAGGCATCGGCGGGGAGCGCAACACCCGAGCAAGAGTACGGCCGCTACCTGACGGCCGCGCAGACGATCACTCGCCAATCCTCTTTTGGCGACGAAGTCAGTCTGCGCAATGGCGCGCTGTCGTTTCGTCAGGTCGATCTGGAGTTGCCAGGCATCGGGCCAACCATCCGCATCGTGCGCAAGTTGGATTTGGTCGCCAGAGTGGGGCTGTTGAAAGAAACATCTGGCAACAAGATGGGCGAGTGGGAGCTCGCGCTTCCCAGGCTCAAGACGCTGACGAACGCTAAGGACAAGCAGGTGTCGAAAACCAGTCCTATCGGCTGGCAGGTCGGTAGTGCGAGCAATGCACGTTGTTCGGAAATGGGTAGTCCTGGGCCAGTGTCTGCGGAAAAAGGTACAGAGCCAGCTGAACCTGAATTTTGGTGGGCCGGTTATCAATTAGTTGACGAGCTTGGGAACGAGGAGAATGTCCTTGGCCATGAACCTGAATCGGGTCAGCCCACACATGTGGCGCGAACAAAGAACAATTGGCTAATCGGTTGCCTGAACTCAACGGCGAACGGCCTGCCAGGCGAGGCATTCCAGGCGATTTCTCCTGACGGAACGAAATATTGGCTCAACTATCTCGTTTATAAGAGCGGACCAAGCATATATGGTGCATCCGGACCCGGCGCAATGGGAAGATCCTATGCCAGTATGTTAGTGACGCGCGTGGAGGATCGGTTCGGTAATTGGCTGACATACCACTACACAAATGGAATTCTTGACGCCGTCGATGCCAGCGATGGTCGCCGAATCACGCTTGCAAACGATGGTCAAAACATCACTGCAGTGACAGTGCCCTCAGCTTCTGGGAGTAGGACGTGGCAATATACCTACACAGGTGCTCAAACTACAAAGTCGCTTACATCGGTTACTCTTCCGGATGGGGCTGCATGGCAGTTTTCCATGGATGAGCTATTTTATTTAACGACATCCCAGAGATCTGGTAACTGCAATGCCGTATTGAACAACGATGGTCTTAGTGGGCAAGAAAAAACAGGTTCAATAACCTCGCCGTCCGGTGCGACTGCAAAATTTTCTCTCCGCGTTCTGCATGCTGGTCGATCCTATGTGGAAAGAGCATGTGGAACTTACTTGGACGCGGAAGCAACTTTTGCTGAAAATCCAAAAGATAGTTGGGATTACGCGATCACGTCAAAGACTGTGACTGGCCCTGGTTTGGGTCAATATACATGGACGTATAATTACTCGCCCGAGAACTCTAGCTGGGCACAGGATTGTGGGAATGGCTGCGCTTCGACTGTCTGGACTGATGTGACCGATCCAGACGGTGTCCGCCATCGCAATGTATTCAGCAACAAGTTCGATGCGACGGAAAATCTTTTGCTGCGGACAGAGTCTTATGCAGCGGGCAGCAATACGCTTGTTCAGTCCGTTGACTACACCTATGCGATGACGCCGCTGATCGAAAGCAACAGTCCGTATCCCTGGCGATCCGTGGGTGGCGTGATGCAGCCTCGCGGGAATTGGCAATCGTCCGAGCGTTGGACGCCCCTGCTGTCCAAGAAGGTCGTGCAGTCGGGCGACAACTACGTGAACATGGTCAACAGTTTCGATACGTTCGCGCGCCCCATCAGCGTGACCCGCTCCAGCCCTTGGCACAGCCGTACCGACGTCACTGCCTACTACGACAACCTGTCCAAATGGATACTAGGTCAGGTGTCGAAAAACACGAACAACGATAGTGGCGTGGTCGAGCACGAGACGGTGTACGACGCGAATGCGCAACCGAGCACGATTTTCGAGAATGGGAAGCTCAAGAATACATTGCTTCACAATGCAGATGGGACGATCTCCACCGTCAAGGATGGCAATGGCAACGCCGCAACGTTCTCGTCTTGGAAGCGAGGCATTGCGCAATCTGTCACGTATCCCGACGGCACGGGCATTGCTGCAGTGGTTGATGACAATGGCTGGATCAGGTCGGTCACGGACGAAAACGGCAACGTCACCTCGTACGATTACGATCTGATGGGGCGCATCGCGAAAATCACGTATCCCGGTAACGACACCGCGGCGTGGAACGTACTGATCCAGACGTTCCAGCAGGTACAAAGCGACGAGTACGGCTTGGGCGCTGGCCATTGGCGGCAAACGATCTCTACCGGCAACGCAAGCAAGATCACGTACTTCGATGCGTACTGGCAACCGATCGTCAGGCGCGAGTACGACAGCGCATGGGTTGCGGAAACCCAGCGATTCCAGCGTTTTGCCTATGATCACGAAGGTCGGGTGACGTTTGCGTCGTATCCGGGCAACAGCGATGCGCTGAGCATAGGAACCTGGACCACGTATGACGCGCTGGGTCGCACGACCTCCGTATCCCAGGACAGTGAGTTGTCAACGTCAACCAAGTTGACAACATTGACAGAATATCTGTCTGGCAATCAAACCCGTGTCACCGATCCGCGTGGCAACCAGACTCTATCCGGCTATCAGGTCTTCGACCGCCCGGGCTACGACGCGCCGGTCTGGTTCCAGCATCCGGAAGGCGCCACCACCGAGATCAACCGCGACATCTTCGGCAAGCCGCTGTCCATCCGCCGCCACGACGCCAACGGCACTGTGTCGGTCACCCGCAGCTACGTCTACGACACCCACCAGCAGCTGTGCAAGACGGTGGAACCGGAAACCGGTGCCACCGCCAACGGCTATGACGCTGCCGGCAATCTGGTGTGGAGTGCCGCGGGCTTGGCGTTGCCCAGCACTACGTCGTGCGATGCGGATTCCGCCTTCGCCTCCGGCCGCCGGGTCGATCGCAGCTACGACGTGCGCAATCGGATCAAAGCGCTGAGCTTCCCTGACGGCAACGGCAATCAGGCCTGGAGCTATTGGCCGGATGGGGCGGTCAAGCAGATCACCACCACCAACAACGGCGTCGCCACTTACAACAGCTACGCGTACAACAAGCGTCGCCTGTTGATCGCGGAGAGCCAGGGCCAGGCCGATGGCGAGACCTGGGCGCTGGGTTACGCCTACGATGCCAATGGCAATCTGGCCGCGCACCGCTATCCGTCGGGACAGACGGTGGATTACGCGCCCAATGCCCTGGGGCAGCCCACTCAGGCGGGCAGCTATGCCACCGGCGTGAGCTACTACCCGAACGGCGCGATCAAGCAGTTCACCTACGGCAACGGCATCGTCCACACGCTGACGCAAAACAAGCGCCAGTTGCCGGATACCAGCCAGGATGCCTACGGCCGCACGGCGTTCCTCAGCGATGGGTATGACTACGATGCCAATGGCAACGTCGCAGGTATCAGCGACGGCGCCACCGGCCGCAACCAGCGCGGCAACCGCACGATGACCTACGACGGCATGGACCGGCTGATCAAGGCCGAGTCGCCGATGTTCGGCACGGCCACCTACAGCTACGACGTCCTCGACAACCTGACTCACGTCGTTGCGCCGGGTCGCGACCACTATTACTGCTACGACGCCAACTGGCAGCTCACCAACGTCAAGACCGGCAGTTGCGGCGGCAGCACGGTCATCGGCATGAGCTACGACCCGCAGGGTAACCTCAGCAACAAGAATGGCCAGGCCTTCGTGTTCGATTACGGCAACCGCCTGCGCCAGGCGACCGGCAAGGAGACTTATCGCTACGACGGCAACGGCCGCCGCACGTTGGCGCTGCAGAGCGCCGGCAACATCGGCTCGCTATACGATCAGTCAGGGGCGTTGCGCTTCCAGAAGAACCAGCGCCAGTCCAAGTCCACCGACTACATCCTGCTTGGCGGCAGCCTGGTCGCCGAGGCCGATTGGCCGCTGGGGCAGCTCGCTTCGGTCAAGGACTACGTGAACTGGAATCCAGTCTCCGGCGCGACCCGCTACGTGGTCGAAGAGAGTGTGGATGGCGCCACCTGGACCTCGGTGTACGACGGCAGCCAGGGCAACTGGACCTCGTTGGCGAGGCCGGCAGGGACCTATTCGTATCGCGTGACCGCGTGCACGGCGGATGGCAACTGCACTGCGGCTTCGAACGTGACGCATGACCAGCGACCTGCGATGAATATCGTGCCACTGCTGTATCAACTGCTTTTGAACGGTTGAAGGTCGGGGTGCCGGAAGAACGGTATCCGCAACATAATCTTTAATTTCCTGGGGTGAAATTTTATGCGTTGGATCTTGATGTTGGGATGTGCGCTGTTCTGGATGTCTTGCAGCGAATCAGCGAGTGCCTTGCAGATGATCACGGGCAAGGTGACACAGATCGAGGCGACCTACATGCCTACCCAAATCCCCTTTCTCTTGAGCGAAGGAAACGCCACGTGCCCAGCCGGAAAACCGGTTTATTGGGCAAAGGATCAGGAGAACAACAAGGCGATCTATGCGATGTTGATGTCGGCATTCGTCAGTGGGAAGCGTGTGACCTTGATCATGGACGACAACGATACGTCGTGTACGGGAAAGTTTATCTACATGGTTGATTGACTGGCTAGGACGCAAGCGAGCCAGTCACCTGGAAAATACAGAAATTAACTGAAGAGAAGAAAGAGCGATGAGAATAACTTGGGCTACGTTGTTGCTGTTTGCCAGTTTGAGTGGGTCAGCATCGGCAAACGAATCAATGCAGAACCTCGACGTCGTGCAGTTGGGAACGTATCAAGCTCATGCCGATCATTTTGTCTGACTGTCGGACACGCCAGCGGAATGCAAGGCCACATCTGGCAACCAAGTCCTGCATTTTCAAGACGACCAGCCCGGCGGTAAGGCGCTGCTAGCCGTCTTGATGACGGCACTGGTGAACAAGCGCAAAATTGATGTGCAGACCAATGGCTGCAACATCGTCGAGGTTTACTTGAAGTAAGCCTGCTCTGGCGCAGTCTGGGTCGTAGATTTCGTTGGGTACGTTGCACCGTAATGTTGTTAGGGGAAGCGTTGTCGATCCGACTTCCACGAGAAAGTCGACTCTACATCGCGTATCTATGGCTCCAACTTGCAGGGACGAGTGATGTCAAATTTCCAGGGGATTCGCGCGGTACGGCGCCTGATGGCTGTAGCCGCCCTTCCATTGCTCGTCGCCTTCGGTGCTTCGGCGCAGACGGTCCGCTACATCCATACGGATGGATTAGGATCGGTTGTTCTAGTGACGGATGGGGATCGCAATGTCGTCTCGCGTAATGAGTATACGCCTTACGGAAGTCTGTTGAATCGTCCGATTATGGATGTGCCTGGTTATGCGGGGCATATTATGGATGCTGCGACCGAGCTTACCTACATGCAGCAGCGTTATTACGATTCACTGATTGGGCGATTCCTCTCCGTGGATACGGTAACGCCTTATGACAAGCCAGTCACAAACTTCAATCGCTACGGATATGCGCTGAACAACCCTTACAAATTCACGGATCCAGATGGGAGGGACATCTTGGTCATATCCGGAGGTCTTCGCGAAGGTGGCTTCAACTGGGCCGGACATGTGGCCTCGGCCGTGCAGGGAGATGGCATGTCGAGCTATGGGAATGATACTCCTCGCCATAGCTCGGTCGCTGACTATATTGGAAGTCAAAGCAAGCTGCGGCCGCAGCAGGTCACGGTTATTCCTAGAACGCCGCAGCAAGATGCTGCTGCTCGTGACAAGGCAGCAACGCTTCCGACTGAAGTCACGAAGCTAGACAACTGCGCCGTCCGTACCAACCAGATTCTAGAAGCGTCTGGTATCAGCACTAGTGTCGTCCCGCTTCCGAAAGTAACTGAGGCAGTTGCAGCGGAGCAGCCAGGCGCGGTTACATATCAGATTCCGAAGGGTGGTGAGATACCAAAAGCCCTACAAGATCAGTTGCCGAAATTCGAGGCTCCAAAAAATATCGAAAAGACCAAATAGAAAATCCATATAAGAAGGATTCTCAACAATGAGGATGTTCGGAAAGAGCGTTGTGTTTGGGTTACTGGTGGCTAGTCCACTCGTTTATCTGGCGTCTTGCTCTTATCTCTCGCACTCCCGCCAAGCAGCCTTCGACACGGTCATGGTAGGAGACACTCGGGGAACTGTCGTCAGAAAGCTAGGCTCGACCTATCGAGTAGAAAGAGCTGGCAGTGAGCCATTTCTACGGTATGCATCGAAACCATGCACGCTTCCCTGCGTCGAGCGCTGGTGGGTCGAGAACCGAATGTCCTTTGACATTGAGGCATGGTCAATTGAATTTGGAGGCGATGGAAGAGTGTTGAGGAAGGTGAAGTGGTCGTCACCTTGATTGGCTATCACGCTTGTAAGTTCGAGGTGCTGATCGCTTTTTTACGGCTATGCAGAAGTTTTTCTTGTTGATATTGCTGAAAGGCTGAGTATGACTTGGCTCTCGAAAGTAACACGCGCTTGGTGGTGTGTTCCGCGGCGGAACACATGCGCAGGGGGCAAAAAGTACAAGCCCTGCCGATGGTGGGCCATGTCGTTTGGCGATTAGCGGTGAGTCGAGCAATTCGTTGACGATGCGCTGATTGGCCTCTGGCATTGACTGCCGCTGCTTGGGTTGCCGCAGTAGCCTTGATGTTGACTTGGCCTTGGCCGCCTTGCGGCGCTGGGGCAGACGCTTGTCGCGCTTGCCCGAATTGTCCGATAGTGATTCGCCACACGCTGCCGTCCAGCAGAGACAGGCATCTTGGCTCGGGGATCGCTTGAAGGTAAGTTGCGCGGAAGTGCGCATCTAGATGCGCTGAGAGCAGGTAGACAACGCTATCCACCATGGGGCTGTTGAGCTGATTGCGTTTGTTTCCTCAGTGCGGCGATAGGGCCGCTGCGACAAACCGTCACATCCCATTTCGCCGCGCTGCACCAACAATAGGCATCGTTTCCGCTGCCTCAGGCGCTACCCATGGACGCCCTGCTGCTGTCGCGCATCCAGTTCGGATTCGTCATCAGTTTCCACGTGCTGTTCCCGGCCTTCACCATCGGTCTGTCGAGCTGGCTGGCGTTCCTGGAGTGGCGCTGGCTGCGTACGCGCGACACGGTGTGGCGCGATCTGTACTTCTTCTGGCTGAAGATCTTCGCCGTGTCGTTCGGCATGGGCGTGGTCAGCGGCATCGTGATGAGTTTCCAGTTCGGCACCAACTGGGCGGTGCTCAGCGAACGCGCCGGCAACATCCTCGGTCCGCTGCTCAGCTACGAGGTGCTGACCGCGTTCTTCCTGGAAGCCTCGTTCCTCGGGGTGATGCTGTTCGGCTGGCACAAGGTGCCGGAGAAGCTGCACTTCCTGGCCACCTGCCTGGTCGCCATCGGCACGCTGATCTCTACGTTCTGGATCCTGTCGGCCAACAGCTGGCTGCAGACGCCGGCCGGCTACGCCGTGGTCGAGGGCGTGTTCCACCCGGCCAACTGGCGCGAGGTGATCTTCAATCCGTCGTTCCCGTACCGGCTCACGCACATGGTGCTGGCCGCGTTCATCACGACGTGCTTCGTGATCGGCGGGGTCAGCGGCTGGTATCTGCGCCGCGGCGAACATCTGGACGCGGCCGGACGCATGCTCAAGCTGGCGGTGGCGTTCGCCGCGATCGCGCTGCCGCTGCAGATCGCCGCCGGCGATGCGCATGGCCTGAACACGCTCGAGCACCAGCCGATCAAGGTGGCGGCGATGGAGGGGCATTGGCATGGCGAGGCGAAGGGGCAGGGCGTGCCGCTGGTGGTGTTCGCGGTGCCCAACGAGGCCGCCGAACGCAACGATTACGAAGTGACCATTCCGCGCCTGGGCAGCGTGATCCTGACCCATACGCTGGATGGCGAGATCACCCCGCTGACCGCGGTGCCGCGGGACGAACGGCCGCCGGTGAAACCGGTGTTCTACGCGTTCCGGGTGATGGTCGGGCTGGGCATGGCGATGCTGCTGCTGGCGCTGGTGTCGCTGTTCTTCTGGTGGCGCGGCACGCTGCTGCGCCGGCGCGCGCTGCACCTGGCGTGGAACGCGATGCTGCCGGCCGGGTTCGTGGCCCTCGTCGCCGGCTGGTTCGTCACCGAGATCGGGCGCCAGCCGTACGTGATCTATGGCCTGCTGCACACCCGCGATGCGGTCAGCCCGACGGTCAGCCCGGCGATGGTGTGGATCTCGCTGAGCGTGTACGTGCTCGCCTACGCGCTGGTGTTCGGCTTCGGCAGTTGGTACATCCTGCGCATGCTGCGCCACGGGCCGCTGCCGCACGAGCCGGCGCCGCGCATGCAGGAGGGCGACAAGACCCCGGCACGGCCGCTGTCGGCGGCCGACGACGACATCGAGGAGATCCGCTGATGGACATGGCGACCGTATTGCCGGTGATCTGGTTCGGCGTGATCGGCTTCGGCGTGCTGATGTACGTGCTGCTGGACGGCTTCGTGCTCGGCCTGGGCATCCTGGCGCCGTTCGCCGAGGACGAGGAGCAGCTCGACCTGATGATGAATACCGCCGCGCCGATCTGGGACGGCAACGAGACCTGGCTGGTGCTCGGCGGCGCCGGCCTGCTGGCGGCCTTCCCCAAGGCCTACGCGATCGTACTGTCGGCGCTGTACCTGCCGGTGCTGCTGATGCTGATCGCGCTGGTGTTCCGTGGCGTGGCCTTCGAGTTCCGCTTCAAGGCGCGCACCTCCAAGTACCTGTGGGGCTGGGCGTTCGCACTGGGCTCGCTGTGCGCGGCGTTCTGGCAGGGGGTGATCCTGGGCGCGCTGGTGGAAGGCATGCCGTTGCAGGACGGCAAGTACCTGGGCGGGGTGCTGGGCTGGTTCAGCCCGTTCTCAATGCTCACCGGTGCGGCGGTGGTGTTCGGCTATGCGTTGCTCGGCGGCAGTTGGCTGATCCTCAAGACCGAGGGCGCGATGCAGCGCATCGCCCGCACCCTGACCCGGCCGCTGGTGCTGGTGGTGGTGGTGTTCATGGGCCTGGTCAGCGCCTGGCTGCCGTTCCTGGACTCGCGGATCATGGCGCGCTGGTTCCACGACGGGAACTTCTGGTGGCTGTCGCCGGTGCCGCTGCTGGTGCTGGTCAACGCGCTGGCGCTGTGGCGCGCGGCGATGGCGCAGGGTCGCGATGCGCGCCCGTTCGTGCTGACCCTGTGCTTCTTCGTGCTCGGCTTCTTCGGCCTGGTGCTGGGCATCTGGCCGAACATCGTGCCGCCCGGCCTGACCATCTGGGAAGCGGCCTCGCCGCCGTCCTCGCAGGGCTTCGTGCTGGTCGGGCTGGCGGTGCTGCTGCCGGTGATCCTGGGCTACACGGCGTGGTCGTACCGGGTGTTCCGCGGCAAGATCACCGCCGACACCGGCTACCACCACTGACGGCGGGCCGTCGCGGCGGCCGGGCGGCTTGCCAGCGACGGCGGTGGCGGCCAAGCTACCGGTTCCCCGCGCCGTGCGGGTCATCGCCCGCCCGAGCCGCCGCCCCGCATGTCCGCTGTTTCCTCCGAAATTCCCGTCGCGCCCCTGTTGCACCCGCTGGCCGTCGGCGACGCGCGGCGCCCGCTGGCCTTCGCCAACGGCGAACACATCGACCTGGCCACCTTCCTCGGCCACGTGCGCGGCCTGGCCGCGGTACTGCCGGCCGGCCGGCATGCGCTGAACCTGTGCGAGGACCGCTACCGTTTCATGGTCGCGTTCTGCGCGGTGGCGCTGCGCGGGCAGACCTCGCTGCTGCCGTCCTCGCGCGCGCCGGCGGTGGTGGCCGAGGTGCAGCGCACCCATGCCGACTGCTACTGCCTGGGCGACCTGGCGCTGGCCGAGCCGCCGCCGCGCTACTGGCAGCTGCCGGACGCGCTGCCGTCGCTGGATGGGCCGATGCCGCAACTGGCCGACGACGCGCTGGTGGCGATCGGCTTCACCTCCGGCAGCACCGGCGCGCCCAAGCCCAATCCCAAGACCTGGGGCAGCTTCCTCACCAGCACCCGCCAGGACCTGCTGGCACTGGTCGGGCTGTGGCCGGATACGGCGGTGCCGCAGGTGGTGGCCACGGTGCCGCCGCAGCACATGTACGGGATGGAGCTGTCGATCCTGCTGCCGCTGGTGACGCCGCTGGCGGTGCACGCCGGGCGCCCGTTCTTTCCCGAGGACGTGGCCCGCGCGCTGGCGCAGTTGCCGGCGCCGCGCCTGCTGGTGACCACGCCGGTGCATCTGCGCGCGCTGGTCGAATCCGGTGTCGCCCTGCCGCCGCTGGCCGGCATCGTCTCGGCCACCGCGCCGCTGGCGCAGGAACTGGCCGCCGCCGCCGAGGCGCGCTTCGGCGGCGAGGTGCGCGAGATGTTCGGCTCCACCGAGACCTGCGTGTTCGCCAGCCGCCGCACCGCCTGCGAAGTGCCGTGGACGCCGCTGCCCGGCGTGCGCGTGGCGCCGCAGCCGGATGGCACCCTGGTGCACGCGCCGCATCTGCCGCAGCCGGTGCTGCTGGCCGACCTGATGGAAGTGGACGCCGACGGCCGTTTCCAGGTGCGCGGCCGCCAGGCCGACCTGCTGGAAATCGCCGGCAAGCGCGCCTCGCTGGCCGATCTTACCCGGCGTCTGCTGGCGCTGCCGGGCGTTGTGGACGGCGCGATGCTGCAACTGGACCCGGAACCGGGCCAGGCGGTGGGCCGCATCGCCGCGGTGGTGGTGGCGCCGACCCTGGACGAGGCCGCGATCCTGGCCGCGCTGCGCCGCGAACTGGACCCGGTGTTCCTGCCGCGCCGCCTGCGCCTGCTCGACGCCCTGCCGCGCAACGAGACCGGCAAGCTGCCGCGCGATCGGTTGCTGGCGTTGCTGGCGGCGCGCGAGGACTGACGGGGCGGTCGAACCGCGCCGGCATCGGGCTGGTTTGGCCAGCGGCCAATCGACCCAACGTTTGCGATACGCCGAGCCTGTCTCGCGGCAGGTCGCGTCGCAAGCGCAGGCATGCCCATCGCTGCGGCATAACCGGTTCTGCCGCGATCCTGCCGGTACCCGCTCAGGAAAGCGCGGCGGCGACCTGCGCGAACAGGTGCGGCAGATCCACCGGCATGCGGGTGTCCACGTCGATCACCGTCCCCAGGCCGATCGGACCGGGATAGTCGGCAAGCAGGTCGGGCGGCAGTTCCCGCAGGGGGTGCGCCGCATGCTGCGTGCCCGTCGCGGCGCGCGCGCGGAAGCGGCGCAGGGTCTCGTCCTGGCCGCAGTGGCAATGGACTTCCACCAGCCTCGCCTGCAGTGCGGCGATCCTGCCGCGCTCGTAGTCGCTGCGGGGCCGGAAGTTGGCTTCCAGCACCGCGTGCGGACTGCGCTGTGCCAGCGACCAGAGCATCTCCATCGCGGCGCCGCCGAGACGGCGCGACGCGGCGAGATCGCCGCCGCCATCGCCCAGGGCGTCGGTCAGCGTCTCCTTGATGAAATCCTTGCAGAACAGCGGAAAGCCCAGGTGTGCCGCCAGCGGGACCGCCAGCGTGGTCTTGCCGGCGCCGGGGGCGCCGGACACCAGGACGATCTTGCGTTGCCGTTCAACCATGGACGCCGTCGATCTCCACCGCCAGTTCGTCGCGGCAGATCACCGCGTGCAGCAGCAGGCGTGGCACGCGGTCGCCGAAGCGCGCATCGAGGGCATCGGCGACCAGCGGCAGGTCGCCGGGCTCGCGGACGTAGACCTTCAGCCGGGTGCCGTCGCCGAACTGCGGCGGCAGGTCCGGGGCGTGTTCGCGCGCGGCCGCCAGCAGGGCGTCGAAGTTGGCGAAGGTTTCCTCCAGCTGCGCCAGCAACTGGCCCTGGTGCATGGAGGCGTGGCCGACCACGCTGGCGGTGCCCGACAGCAGCAGCGGCATGTCGCTGCCGGCCGGCGGCAGCATGGCGCGGGCGAAACTGGGCGGCTGCGGGCCGTACTGGCGCGGGTAGCGGTAGGCGCTGACCTGGCGCGGGTTCTCCAGCGGGGTGCCGGCCTGCGCGGCGGCCAGCCAGTAGATCTGCATCACCCGTGCGTCGTCGCAGCGGCCGACCGCGGTCGCCGCCGGCAACTGGGTAGCGTCGAAATCGCCCAGCCCGCGCGCGCGGCCGACGCAGAAGCGCCGGTAGCGCTCGCGGTCGCCGCTGCCCAGGGTGATCGCATCCAGATAGTTCCAGATCCGCAGCAGGCGCGGGGTGGCACTGCCGGCGACGAAGGCGCTGAGCTGGGCGTAGGCGAGCGCGGCGGCTTCCTCGATGTCCAGGTCGACCTGGCGCTCGTCGATCTCGATCACGCCGAACTGCAGGCGGCCGTCGCTGGCCCAGGCGATGGCGCCGTCGCGGCCGCTGTGCACGGGGGCGTCGGTGCGCCACACCTCGAGCACGCGCGGGCCGTGCGGCTGCAGCGGCACGCGCAGGTAGCGCGGGTCGTCGTGGTAGGGCGCGGTCTCGCCGAAGCCGAACACCGCCAGCACGCGGTCCTCGCCCAGCCACTGGCTGGGGTCGGTCTCGGCGACGTAGTCCACCTGCAACTGCGGATGGCCCTGCGTGTGGTGCGGAAACTGCAGGTGCGGGCGGCTCATGGGGTGTCTCCGTGCAAGGTGTCGCCGTGGAACGATTCGCGGGCCTGGCGGCGGCGGTGGCGCCAGGCGCGCCATGCCCGCGGCAGCATCGCCACCGCGGACAGCGCATAGATGGCGCGGAACACCCGCAGGCGGCGCAGCACCGCACGGTTGTCGAAGACGTCGCCGGCGAGCATCGCCACCACCGCCTGCTCCACCTGCAGCACGTTGCGCGGCTGCGCGAACAGCTCGCGCATGGTCGGCGAGGTGAAGCGGTAGATGAACCACTTGAACTCGTCCAGGCCGCCGCGCAGGTGCCGCTCCAGGCGCCGCTGCAGCCGCGCTTCGCGGGCCGGGTCGCGCAGCGCGGCGTCGACCATGGCCGCGCCGCGCTCGGCGCTGTGCATGGCCAGGTACACACCGGAGGAGAACATCGGATCGACGAAGGCGTAGGCGTCGCCGAGCATCAGCCAGCGCGGCCCGCTCATGCGCGTGCATTCGTAGGCGTAGTTGCCGGTGGCATGCACCGGCGCCACGCGCTGCGCGTCGGCCATGCGCGCCACCACGTCCGGATTCAGCGCCAGCGTACGCAGCAGGAACGTCTCGCTGTCGCAGCCCTGGCGGGTCTTCATGTATTCCGGGTCGCACACCGCGCCCACGCTCATCACGTCGTCGGGCAGCGGGATCAGCCACATCCAGCCGTGCGCGTGGCGGTAGATGCTGATGTTGCCGGCGTCCTCGCCCGGGCGCCGCGCCACGCCGCGGAAATGGCTGAACAGCGCCGCCGACTGGTGCCGCGGGTTGGCGCGCTTGAGCTTGAGCTTGTTGCCGAGAAAGGTGTCGCGGCCGCTGGCGTCGATCAGGTAGCGCGGCCGGTAGTGGCGCAGGCCGTCGGCGCTGCGTGCCTGCACCGTCGGCGTCTCGCCGTCCAGTTGCACCGCCTCGACGCGGATGCCCTCGTGCACGTCGGCGCCGACCGCACGCGCGTGGGCGAACAGCACCCGGTCGAAGTCGGCGCGCGGCACCTGCAGCGCGAAGTCGGACTGCGCGCCCAGCGCGTGCGCGAAACGGAAGGTGTTGTAGCCGCCGGCATCGTTGGGGAAATCGGCGCCGAGCTTGAGCACGCCGATCGCCCGTACCTGATCGAGCACGCCCAGCCGCTGCAGGATCGGCATGTTCATCGGCAGCAGCGATTCGCCGATGTGGAAGCGTGGGTGGTGGTCCTTTTCCAGCACCGTCACCCGCCAGCCGCGTTGCGCCAGGGCGATCGCCGCCGCGCAGCCGGCCGGCCCTCCGCCGATCACCAGCACGTCGGGCGTTTCCGCCTCGATGGCGCTTGCGGTGGGGGGAGGGGAAGCAACGGCGGGGGACGTCATCCTGAGGGAACCTGCGGGCGCAACGGCGGGGCGAAACGGCATGATAGCGTGCTGTTCGCGGGCCGATGGTTGCGCCGCAGCGCCCGATGCACCATCTTGTCGCACCCGTCCTTACGCCTGGAAGCCCCTGGATGTCTTCGCAAACCGCCGCCGAACGTGAACTGGCCGAGCTGCTGGTCGAGAGCCTGAACCTGGAAGACGTCCAGCCCGGCGACATCGATCCGGAGGCGCCGCTGTTCAATACCGGCCTGGGGCTGGACTCGATCGACGCCCTGGAGCTGGCGCTGGCGATCAGCAAGCGCTACGGCTTCCAGCTGCGTTCGGACAACGACGAGAACCGCCGCATCTTCGCCTCGCTGCGCGCGCTGTCGGCGCATGTCGAAGCCAACAAGACTAGCTGAGCCGGCCGACGCCGCGCCCTGGGCGCTGGCCCTGGGCGTGCTGCTGGCGCTGGCCTACTCGCCGCTGGCGCACTGGGCCAACGCCGCGCACCGCCCGGACCTGGCGGTGCTGGCCGGGGCGGCGCTGGTGCTGATGGTGCTGGTGGAGCCGATGGCGCGCTGGCGGCCCTGGGCCTGGGCGCTGGCCATCGCCGCGACGGCGGCGCTGGTGCCGCTGTGGCACTCGCCGCACGCGCTGCTGTTGCTGGCCGCGCCGCCGGTGCTGTTCACCGCCTGGGTGGCCTGGTTCTTCGGGCGCAGCCTGCAGCGCGGGCGCACGCCATTGATCACCCGCATCGTCGAGGCGCTGTACCGCCAGGCCGGCATGCCGATCACCGCGGAGCAGCTGCGCTACACCCGCCGCCTGACCCTGGCCTGGACCCTGCTGCTGGTGGGGCTGACCCTGCTCAACCTGGTGCTGGCGCTGTGCGCCCAGCCCAGCGGGGTGCTGGCGCAACTGGGCCTGGCCGCGCCGCTGTCGATCAGCGACGCGCGCGCCTCGCTGTTCGCCAACCTGCTGGGCTACGGGGTCATCGGCGGCTTCTTCGTCGGCGAGTACCTGCTGCGCGGGCGCTGGTTTCCGCAGCGTCCCTACCGTAATCTGCCCGATTTCCTGCACCGGTTGGCGCGGCTGGGGCCGGTTTTCTGGCGCGATCTATTGCGCTGACGTGCGGGAGTGCAGGGGACGCAAGGGTCGTGCAGATCATCAAGGAAAACAGCAAGTTGCCGCAGGCTGGGATGCCTTCGCGCATGGCCTGGGCCGTGTGGAACGCCCTGCAGCTGGCATTCACCCTGGCGCACACCGCGCTGGGCATCGTCGTCGCGCTGGTGCTGCTGCGGCTGAGCGGGCCGCGCCTGCCGCTGCGCATGGGCGCGCGCTTCTGGGCGCCGGTGCTGCTGTTCGGCGCCGGGGCGCGGCTGGAGGTGGAGGGCCGCGAGCGGGTGGACTGGTCGCGCAACCACCTGTTCGTCAGCAACCACCAGTCGATCATCGACATCTGCGCGCTGTTCATGGCGCTGCCGGTGCCGCTGCGCTTCCTGCTCAAGGACGAGATGCTGAAGGTGCCGTTCGTGAACTGGTATGCGCGCGACACCGGCATGCTGTTCCTGGACCGCGACAGCCGCCGCGCCGGGGCGATGATGCGGCGCGAGGCGGCGGCGCTGCTGCGCCGTGGCCAGGACCTGTGCCTGTTCCCGGAAGGCACCCGCAGCCGCAGCGGCGCGCTGGCCGAGTTCAAGGCCGGGCTGCTGCAGGCCGCGATCGATGCCGGAGTGGACGTGGTGCCGGTGGCGCTGGACGGGGCGGGCAAGGTGCTGCCGCCGACCAGCCTGTTCCGGGTCCGGCCCGGCCTCATCCGGGTGCGGATCGGCACGCCGATCCGGGTGAACGGCGAGGACGGCCCGCTGACTCGCCAGGAAGTGACCCAGCGCGCGCACCAGGCCGTCCGTGCGATGCTCGAACCCAGGATATGAGTCGCCCGTATGCAATTCGTCGTACCGCATGATCATCCCAGCCTGCCCGGCCACTTCCCGGGCCGCCCGGTGGTGCCCGGCGTCGTGGTGCTGGACCACGTGCTGCAGGCCGTGGAGGCGGCGCACGGCGCGCGCGCGCCGCTGCGCCTGCCGCAGGTGAAGTTCGTGCAACCGCTGTTTCCCGGCCAGCCGGCGCGGGTGGAACTGGACGGCGCCGCACCGCGCTGGCGCTTCCGCGTGCTGCGCGGCGAGGACCTGCTGGTCAGCGGCGAACTCAACGCCGAGGCGGCGCCGTGAGCGCCGGCTGGAAGCACCGCCCGGAAGGCGGCGGCCGTTTCGCCCTGTGGCTGATCCGCAGCATCGCCCGCTACGGCGGCCGCGCCGTCGGCCGCCTGCTGCTGTACCCGATCACCCTGTACTTCCTGCTGGTGCGCGGCCCGGAACGGCGCGATTCGCGGCACTACCTGAGCCGCGTGTTCGACCGCCCGGCCACCCTGCTGGAGGTGGCCCGGCACATCCACACCTTCGCCTCGACCATCCTCGACCGGGTGTTCATGCTGTGCGGGCATATGCACCGCTTCCGGGTGCAGATCCGCGGCCTGGACCAGTTGCACGCGCAGATGGACCGCGGCCGCGGCGTGCTGATCTTCGGCTCGCACCTGGGCAGCTTCGACGCGCTGCGGGTGCTGGCCACCGAGCGTCCGGACGTGCAGGTCAAGGTGGTGCTGGACAAGGCGCACAACCCGGCGATGACCGAGCTGCTCGGCGCGCTGAACCCGCAGCTGGCCGCCAACATCATCGACGCCGGCATGGACAGCACGTCCATCGTCATGGCGATCAAGCAGGCCACCGACGACGGCGCGCTGGTCGCGCTGCTGGTGGACCGGCCGCGCCCGGAGGACCCGGCGCTGCCGGCCGCGTTCATCGGCCAGGGCGCGCTGTTCCCGACCTCGCCGTGGCTGATCGCCGCCGCGCTCAAGGTGCCGGTGGTGCTGGCGTTCGGCCTGTACCGCGGCGGCAACCGCTACGAACTGGTGTTCGAGACTTTCAGCGAAGGCCTGGACCTGCCGCGCCGGCAGCGTGCGCCGGTGCTGGCCGCGCTCATCCGCGATTACGCCGCCAGGCTGGAGCATTACACCCGCTCCGCGCCCTACAACTGGTTCAACTTCTACGACTTCTGGAACAACCGCCATGCCGATGCGCCGCACCTTGCCGTGGATGCTGATACTGCTGTGCAGCGCCGCACCGCTGAGCGCCGCATCGCCTGAGGTGCCGGACGCCGACTGGATCCTGCAGAAGCTGGCGCGGCCGGCGCCGGTCAGCACCGCCTTCGTCGAACTGCGCGGTTCGGCGCTGCTGAAGACCCCGCTGCGCGTGCAGGGCGAGTACCGCCGTCCGGATGCGCAGACCCTGGTGCGCGAGGTCACCGCGCCGTACCACGAGACCACCACGCTGCGTGGCGGCGACGCCACGCTGGAGCGCGACGGCAAGCCGCCGCGGCGCTTCTCGCTGGCGCGGGTGCCGGAACTGGCCGGCCTGCAGAGCGGCTTCGGCGCGTTGCTGTCCGGCGACCGCGCGTTGCTGCAGCAGCAGTTCAACATCAGCAGCAGCGGCACCCGCGAGCGCTGGCAGCTGCAGTTGCAGCCCAAGGATCCGGCCATGGCCGCGCACGTGCGCAGCCTGCGCCTGTACGGCCGTGGCGCCGAACTGCGCTGCATCGAGACCACCCCGGTCAAGGGCGACGTCCAGCGCACCCTGCTGGCCGGCGCCGCGCAGGCCGCCGGCGCCGTTGCCGACGGCGCCGCGCTGACCGCGCTGTGCCACGGCGACGCGGCGTGATTCCCGCACGTGGAGGCGCCCGCCGGCAGCGTGCTGCCGGCCTGACGGCTGCGCGTGCGGTGGCTGATCGCACGGCGCAGGCAGGCGTGGGGGCGCGGCGATGAAGCGAGCCCTGAGTTCGAAGATGCGGATCTCGCTGGCGCTGCTGTGGCTGGCGCTGCTGACCGTGGCCGGGATCTGGCTGGGCAATGCGCTGCAGGTGTCGGGTGATCTGCGTAAATTCATGCCGGAAGCCCGCACTCCCGCGCAGAAACTCCTGCTCGACGAACTCGGCGAAGGCCCCGGCTCGCGGCTGCTGCTGATGTCGCTGTCCGGGGCCGATGCGGCCACGCTGGCGCGGCAATCGCAGGCGCTGCATGCCGAACTGGCCGCGCAGCGCGACGTGTTCGAACTGGTCGCCAACGGCGCCGACGCCGGCCTGGACGCGATCCCGCCGCGCCTGCTGCCGTACCGCTATCTGCTCAGCGACAGCTTCGACGCCAGGCCGCTGGATGCGCCGACCCTGCGCGATGCGCTGCAGGCACGGCTGCAGGACCTGGGCTCGCCGGCGGCGGCGATGGTGGAGCCGTTGCTGCCGCGCGATCCCACCCTGGAAGTGCTGCACCTGGCCGAGAGCCTGCAGCCGGCCGGCGGCCCGCAGCAGCGCGACGGGGTGTGGTTCGACCGCGCCGGCAAGGACGCGCTGCTGGTGGCGCAGACCCGCGCGGCCGGCTTCGACCCCACCGGCCAGCAGCGCGCGGTGGATGCGATCCATGCCGCCTTCGCCAAGGTCAGCGCCGGCACCGGCAGCAAGCTGACCCTGACCGGCCCCGGCGCGTTCTCGGTGGAGATCGGCGGGCGCACCCAGAACGAGGCGCAGTGGATCGGCACCCTGGATACGGTGGGGCTGATCGTGCTGCTGCTGGTGGCCTACCGCAGCTGGAAGATCCCGGTGCTGGGCGTGCTGCCGCTGGCCAGCGCCGGCCTGGCCGGGCTGGGCGCAGTGGCCTTGCTGTTCGACGGCGTGCACGGCATCACCGTGGCGTTCGGCTTCACCCTGATCGGCGTGGTGCAGGACTACCCGATCCACCTGTTCAGCCACCAGCGCCCGGGCCTGGATCCGCGCGAGAACGCCCGCCATCTGTGGCCGACCCTGGCCACCGGCGTGGTCTCCACCTGCATCGCCTACGTCACCTTCCTGTTCTCCGGCGTGGACGGCCTGCGTCAGCTGGCGGTGTTCACCATCGCCGGCCTGCTGGTGGCGGCGCTGACCACGCGCCTGCTGCTGCCGGCGCTGATCGACCCCTCGCCGCGCGACCATGCCGATTCGCCGATGCTGGAGCGGCTGTGGCGCGGCATCGCGCGGCTGCCGCGGCCGCGCTGGTCGCTGCTGCCGCTGGCCCTGCTGGCGGCAGCGGTCATCGTGTTCGCGCCAGGGCCGTTCTGGCAGAACGACCTGTCCAAGCTGACCCCGGTGCCGGCCGACGGCCTGGCCCGCGACGCGCACCTGCGCCAGGAACTGGGTGCGCCCGACGTGCGCTACGTGCTGGCGCTGCCGGCGGCCTCGGCCGAGGCCGCGCTGGCCGCGTCCGAACGCCTGCGCCCGCGTCTGGACGCGCTGGTGACGCGTGGCGAACTGGCCGGCTACGACATGGCCGCGCGCTACCTGCCCAGCGCCGCCACCCAGCGTCGGCGCCAGGCCGCCTTGCCCGATCCGGCGCAGGCGCAGGCGATCACCGCCGCCGCGGTCGCCGCCACGCCGTTCCGCGCCGATGCGTTCGGGCCGTTCCTGGCCGACCTGCAGGCCGCACGCAGTGCGCCGCTGCTGACCGCGCGCGACCTGCACGGCACGCCGCTGGCGACGCCCGTCGGCGGCCTGCTGCTGGAGCGCCCGGACCGCACCACCGCGCTGGTGTCGCTGACCGGCCTGCGCGATCCGGCGCAACTGGCGCGCGCGGTGCAGGGCAGCGGCGCGCAACTGCTGGACCTCAAGGACGCCTCCGAATCGCTGGTCGCGGCCTATCGCGGCCGCGTGCTCGCCGCGCTGGGCGTGGCCGCGGTGCTGCTGGCGCTGACCGTGGCGATCGCGCTGCGCACGCCGCGGCGCATCGTGCGCGTGCTGCTGCCGATGGCGCTGACCACGCTGCTGATCCTGGCGATCCTGCGCGGCTGCGGGGTCGAACTGAACCTGTTCCACCTGATCGCGCTGATCCTGGCCGCCGGCCTGGGCCTGGACTACGCGCTGTTCTTCGACCACGCCGGCGACGACCGCGCCGACCAGTTGCGCACCCTGCATGCGCTGATCGTGTGCAGCCTGATGACCCTGCTGGTGTTCGCACTGCTGGCCGCCTCCAGCATCCCGGTGCTGCGCGCGATCGGCAGCACGGTGGCGCTGGGCGTGTTGTTCAATTTCGTGCTGGCGCTGCTGATTTCGCGCGAGACCGCCAGCGACGCCCAGGAGAACCGCCATGCACACTGAGCCACTGCACGGACGCGACGCCATCGCCGCCCTGGTCCCGCACCAGGGCCTGATGTGCCTGTGGGAAGAGGTGGTGGCCTGGGATGCGCAGCGCGTGCTGTTGCGCAGCGTCGCGCATCGCCAGGCCGCGCATCCGCTGCGCAGCGGCGATCGGCTGCACGCGCTGCACCTGTGCGAATACGGCGCGCAGGCGATGGCGGTGCACGGCGGCCTGCTCGGCCGTGCCGCCGGCACGCCGGTGCGGCCGGGCATGCTGGTGGCGCTGCGCGGGGTGCAGTTGCACGTCGGCGAACTGCAGGATCTGCCGGGTCCGATCGAAGGCGAGGCCGAGGTGCTGCTGCAGGCCGAGGACAGCCAGCAGTACGCCTTCCGCATCAGCCATGCCGGGCAGCTGCTGGCCGAGGGCCGCGCGACGGTGATGCTGCGCGCAGCCGGCTGAGCCGGCGCCTGCCGCCGGCGTAAGCGCGCCGCAGTGCGGCTGTGGCAAGGTGGCGCTACCGTCGATCGCGGCGGGATGGGAACAACGGAGCTTGTTGATGCGGTCCATCGAAACCTTCCATGCCACCGCGTTCCTGGACACGGTGGTCAGCCTGGTGGCGGCGTTCCTGCTCGGCACCCTGATCGGCGCCGAGCGCCAGTACCGCCAGCGCACCGCCGGCCTGCGCACCAATGTGCTGGTGGCGCTGGGCGCGGCGGCGTTCGTGGACCTGGGCATGAGCATCGCCGGCAGCGCCGAGGCGGTGCGGGTGATCTCCTACGTGGTCTCCGGCATCGGCTTCCTCGGCGCCGGCGTGATCATGAAGGAAGGCATGAATGTGCGTGGGCTCAACACCGCCGCCACGCTGTGGTGCTCGGGCGCGGTCGGCTGCTGCGCCGGCGCGGACATGCTGGCCGAGGCCACACTGCTCACGGTCATGGTGATCGGCGGCAACACCTTGTTGCGGCCGCTGGTCAACGCGATCAACCGCATTCCCATCAATGCCCACGCCACCGAGATGCACTATGCGGTGCGCCTCACCGTGGCCACCGCCGCCGTGCCGGAACTGCGCGAGCGCCTGGTCGAGGAACTGGAGGCGGCGCACTACCCGGTGAGCGCGGTGGACCTGGTCGAGCGCGGCGACGAGCAGACCGAACTGGTGGCCTCGCTGGTCAGCAGCGCGGCGCATCCGGACGAACTGGATGCGGTGATCGCGCGGCTGCAGCGCACCGACGAGGTGGTACACGGGACCTGGGAAACCAGCACCCGCGATTGAGGCCGGCAGTGGCGCGGCAGCGCGACCGCATGCGCCGCGCGGATGCAACACGGTGGTCGGATCGCGCAACACCGCCCTCCAGGCAATGGCGGCGGCGCGTATGCATGGCGCAACGCATCCGGGTTTGCTCTACGATGGCGGCCCCTTGTCGGCGGCCGATGCCGGTCGCCAGCGGAGTCTTGCCGATGACAGCATCCTCTTCCCCGCGCCGCGCCCTGGTCACCGGCGGCAGTGGCGATCTCGGTGGCGCGATCTGCGGTGCCCTGGCCGCGCAGGGCCTGCACGTGATCGTGCATGCCAATGCCAACGTCGCACGCGCCGCGGCGGTGGTGGAGGCGATCGTCGCCGCTGGCGGCAGCGCCGAGGCGGTGGCCTTCGACGTGGCCGACGCCGAGGCCAGCGCGCAGGCGCTGGCGGCGTTGCTGGAGGCCGGCCCGATCCAGGTGCTGGTCAACAACGCCGGCATCCACGACGATGCGCCGATGGCGGGCATGAGTGCGGCGCAGTGGCATAAGGTCATCGACGTCTCGCTGCACGGCTTCTTCCACGTCACCCAGCCGCTGCTGCTGCCGATGGCGCGCACGCGGTGGGGCCGCATCGTCAGCGTGTCCTCGGTGGCGGCGGTGCTGGGCAACCGCGGGCAGACCAACTACGCCGCGGCCAAGGCCGCGCTGCATGGCGCCAGCATGTCGCTGGCGCGGGAAATGGCCAGCCGCGGCATCAGCGTCAACGTGGTCGCGCCGGGCGTGATCCAGGGCGCGATGGCCGACAGTGCCTTCCCGGCGGAAGCGATCAAGCAGATGGTCCCGGCCGGGCGCCCGGGCAAGCCGGAGGAAGTGGCCGCGCTGGTCGCCTTCCTGTGTTCGGACGCGGCCGCCTACATCAACGGGCAGGTCATCGGCATCAACGGCGGCATGGGCTGACGACCGCGCGGCCGTTGCGTCGCCATGCCGGCGGCGCAACGGCGGCCTGCCCTCAGCGGCAGACGAAGCTGGACGCCGCCTCCACGTCGCCGCCGACGTAGCGCGCCACCTGCGGATACGGGCACAGCGGGCGGCTGCGCTGGCTGCTCCAGCTTGCCGGTACCTCGGCATTGGGCGCGGCGCTGCCGCTGCCGCGCGCGCTGGCGACGATCGCGTCCGGCGCCTGGCCCTGCTCGACCCAGGCCACCAGCGGTGTCAGTGCGTCGAACTGGTCGGTGGCCGGTCCGCCGGCGCAATGGGCCATCGCCGGCACCGCGAACAGGCGCGCGTAGCTGGCGGCATCGGCGTCGGCCGTGCGCAGGCGGTCGTACCAGGCCGCGGTGTCGGCGAAGGAGAAGATGCCGTCGCCGGTGCCGTGGTAGACCAGCAGCTTGCCGCCGCGCGCCTTCAGCGTGCCCAGCCGGGTCTCGTTGGGCGGGGTCATGTACGACCAGGCCGATTCGCGGAAGGGGCCGGCCGTGGCGAAGATCTTCGGCGCGTCGCGGTCCATGTCGAACTGCAGCGCATACCGCTTCAGGTCCTGCAGCACCGCCGGATCCTCCGGCGGGGTGACGAAGCCGAAGGCCACCGATCCGGGCACCAGGGTCAGCGAGGCGTCCTGTCGCCAGCCGGCCCAGTCGCCGCTGGCGATGCCCGGGTCGTAGGGGAAGGGCGCGTACAGCGGCGTGCCGGCGCTGTTGCGCACGCCGGCGTGGATGGCACCGAGCGCGCGCTTCTGCGCCGGGGTCAGGCATTGCCCGGTGCGCCCGGCGCTGCCGCAGGTGGCGACGTCGCGATTCAGGTCGAAGCGGCGCTGGCAGGCGACCACGTCCTGCACCATGCCGTCGCGCACCCCGTCCAGCGCATCGCAGGTGGCGACGATGCGTTCGGCTACCAGGCTGCGCTCGGCGGCGTTCAGGCCGCTGCGCGTGTCGCTGCCGCCGGCCAGCGCCGCCAGTTGCTGGGCCGCGGCCAGGTCGGCGATCGCCGCCTTGGGCAAATGGAATCCGGGGTCGCCGACCAGGATGCCGTCGTAGTCCTGCGCGTCGCGCGCGGCGGCGACCATGCCGTGGCGGCCGCCGTTGGAGCAGCCGCCGAAGTAGCTGTAGTCCGGCGCCTTGCCGTAGGCGATCTGCACCACGCGCTTGGCCATCGGGGTCAGCGCCTGCACCGCCTGGTAGCCGTAGTCCAGCCGCGCCTGCGGATCGCGGCCGAACAGCGGGTTCTGCGCGTTGCTGTGCCCGGCATCGGAACTGATGACCGCAAAGCCCATGCGCAGCGGGTTGTCGCGCTGGCCGCCGCCGCCGATGTCGCCGAGCGCGGGCACCACGTTGCCGTCCAGGCCGCCGTTGGCCTGGTAGAAGAAGCGCCCGTTCCATGCGGCCGGCAGGCGCATCTCGAAGCCGATCGCATAGGACTGGCCGTCGGTGCCGACGCGTTCGTGCATCAGGCCGGTGACCTGGCAATGCGCGCCGATCGGCTGGCCACCCACCTGCAGGGCGCCGGCAGCCACGCTGTGCACCGCGGTGAAGCGGGTGCCGGGGTAGGCGAGCCGGCTCGCCAGCGCGTCGCAGGATTGTTGCAGCGGTGCCGGGGTGGCCGGTGCGCGCGGAGCCTTCTGCGCATGGGCGGTGGTCGGGGCGGCCAGAGCAGCCAGGGGCAGGGCCAGGGCGAGCAGCGTGGAGCGCATGGAGTTCTCCTGAGGGGCGCCGGGCGCGGGGGGCCTGTGTCGCGCCGGTGGCGCGGGGCGTCAACCGGGGTGCGTGCGAAAACGCGAATGCGTGGGCGATATTCGCCCGATGTGACGCGTGCCGCGCAATGGAGGCGCCCGCTGGGCGTGCCGCGGCGGCGGGCGGAGCGCGCGTTGTTGCAGGGCGGCATGCCCCTGCGCGTGGATCAGGCGGCGTCCGCGTACCAGGCGGGCGACAGCACCGGCAGCGGCGTCGCCGCATCGCGGCAGGCGTCCAGCAGGCCGTGGTCGGCCAGCGTCGGATGCTGCTGACGGGCGCGCGCCAGGATCTCTCCGGCCAGTTCCGCCATGCGCGCGACGTTGCCGTGCAGGCGGGCGACGAACGCGGCGTCGTCCAGCCGGTCGCTCAGCGCGCGGTTGAGTTCGTGGAACCAGCCGATCAGGTACTGGTCCAGCAGCCGCCCGTCGGCCACCGCCGCAGCCTGCGCGCGGTTGGCCGCGCCCCAGTCGCGCAGCAGCGCCTGCATGCCCAGGTTGAGCGCGCTGGCCTGCTGCAGCGCCGGGCGCAGCCGGCCCAGCACCGCCAGGTCGGCGATGCGGTCGGTGCAGTACAGCGGCGCCAGCAGCGACCAGTAGTAGGTGTAGTCCCAGATCACCTTGACCGGCATCACCTGGGCGTCGCCGAACAGCGGGTACTGGTCCTGGTAGAGGGTCAGGGTGTTCTCGTAGAACGAGAAGTACAACTGCTGGTACAGCTCGGCATACGGCGCGATGTCGCGCCCGGCGCGCTCGCGCCCGATCAGCTCGCAGATGTAGGTGTTGCTGATCGCGATGAAGTCGCTGCCAGGCGAATAGAACGGATCCAGGAACACGCCGGCCTCGCCGGTCAGCGCCCAGCGCTGTGCCGAGAACACCTGCTTGCAGCCGTAGGAGAAGTCGCGCAGGAACAGGAAGTCCTGCACCGTGTGCTCGCTGCGCTCCAGCGTGCTGGCCACCTGCGGCTGGTGCGTGCGCAGCCAGTCCATCGCCTTGGCGTGGGTGTTCATGGTTTCCAGCGGATGCATCGCGGCATCGCAGACGATGCCCAGCGAATGCGCGCCGGAGGACAGCGGGATCAGCCAGAACCAGTAGCCGGGGCCGCACATGTGGTTGGTCGAGCGCCAGCGGTCCGGCGGCGTGCAGCGCTGCAGCCAGGCGCTGTCCTGCGACCAGCCGTTGGGATCGACCAGCCCGTCCACCCGCCACCACACCGCGTTGGCCTGGTGCGCATTGTCCTGGGCCAGCCCGAGCTTGCGCTTGAGCAGGCCGGCGCGGCCGCTGGCATCGATCACCCAGCGCGCCTGCAGGTGGGCGTCGGCGCCGTCGCGGCTGTAGCGCACGCAATGGTCGCCGTCGTCCTCGGCCAGGTCGACGCCGCGCACCGTGCTGCCGTCGAGGAACTCCACGCCCATCTCGCGCGCGCGCTGCCCGAGGAAATTCTCGAAGCGGCCGCGGTCGATCTGCCACGACGGCGTGGGCAGCAACTGGCTCACGCCCAGTTCGGTGCACTGGTCGATGTCGGCGCGCCGGTCGGAGAAGAAGAAGCGGAAGCCGAACTTGCGGATCTGTTCGGCATCCAGGTGCTCGCGCAGGCCCAGCACCTCGGCGAAGTAGTGCGCGCCGATCTCCACCGAGGACTCGCCGACCTTGAACGCGGCCTCGCGCACCGGGTGCGCGCGCCGTTCCAGCACGTGGATGCGCAGCTGCGGGTCGCGCTGGCGTAACTGCAGCGCCAGGGTCAGCCCGGCCAGCCCGCCGCCCAGAATCGCCACATCCGCCTGCGCTGCCTTCATGTCGTCTTTTCCTTGGCGACGGCCAGGGGGGCCGTGTCGAGGGTGCCGTCGGCGTCGTCGATCAGCACCGGATTGGCGCGGGTGCGTCGGTATTCGCGCACCACGTGCCCGTAGGTCCACACCTGCACGATCACGTGCGAGGTGATCTTCCACAGATCGCGCACCAGCCGGAAGTGGCTCTTGCGGAACGTGCCGGGGGACTGGCTGGCGTAGCGGGTCTCGATCGGCACCGCCACCACCCGCGCGCCGGCCTGGCGCGCCGCGGAGATCAGCAGTTGCGCCTCGAACACGAAGCCCTCGCCGGGCACGTCGGGCAGGGTGTAGACCGACTGCGGGTACAGGCGCTGGCCGCTCTGGCTGTCGACCAGGCGGAAGCCGCAGCCCCAGGCGATGCCCCAGTCGCCGAAATCGTTGCCGATGCGGCGGATCGGCGGCTGGCTGGCGCGCTTGCGCAGGCGCGCGCCGACGATCACGCAGCCGGGATGGCGGTTGGCCGCGGCCAGCAGCCGCGGGAAATCGGCGGCGCTGTGCTGGCCGTCGCCGTCCATGGTCATCACCGCGCGCGCGCCCTGGCGCTGCGCCTCGGCGAAGCCGCTGCGCAGCGCCGCGCCCTTGCCGCGACGCTGCGGGTGGCGCAGCAGGGTCACCGGCAGGTCGGCGATGCAGTCGCTGGTGCCGTCGTCGGAGCCGTCGTCGACCACGATCACCCGCGGGCAGTGCGCCAGCGCGTCGCTGACCACCTCGCGGATGCGCAGCCGTTCGTTGAGGGCCGGAATCAGGATCGCGGCGTCGGCGGCGGTCAGCGGCGTGCGGCTCATGCGCGCAGGTCCACCTGCAGGCAGCGGCCGCCGCCGGCGTCGAGCACGCAGCCCGGGCCGCCCAGCGCCAGCGCATCGAACAGCGGCAGCATCGGCGCCATCGCGTTGCCGGCGGCATGCCGCGCCAGCGGGCCGTCGCCGGCCACGGCGGTGCCGTCGCGCAACTGCACCTGCAACTGCGGCTTGCCGTCGCGTGCGCCGGCGCTCAGCACCAGCGCGCCGCCGAGCAGGCCTTCGCTGCGCGCGATGCGGCCCAGCGCGCCCACCGAGCGGCTGTCGTAGCCGACCAGCAGTACCGCGTCCTCGCCCGCGGCCAGTTGCGACAGCGCTTCCAGCAGGCCCTGCGCGAAGCTGCCCGAGTGCGCGCTGATCGCGGTCGCCGCGGCGGTGGCGCCGGCGCCGATGGTCCAGTAGCCGGCGGCGGCGTTGTGCACCGAGTTGTGGAACTTGGTCGGCGACACCGACAGCGGGTCGCTGGCCAGGGTGGTGCACATGTAGTCGGTGATCGCCAGGTCGCCGTGGGTGGAGGTGAACACCGACGGCAGCGTGGCCGGGTCGCGGCCGGCGTCCTGGCAGGCGGCCAGCGCCGCGTCCAGCGACACCGCCACCGTGTCCGGCGCGCGGCGGCGCTCGTTCGGCGCCAGCAACTGCGGCGACGGCCGGCCGGGTGTCTCCAGCGGCGCGCCTTCGCCGCGCGCGAACGCCTGCGCCAGCGTCCACGACGGCAGCCCCGGCGCCCAGAACCCGATGCCTTCGATCGTCGCGTGCAGCATCGGCGTGCTCATGCGCGGCCGAACAGCAGCGAGCAGTTGTTGCCGCCGAAGCCGAAGGAGTTGTTCATCGCGTAGCGGACCTGTGCATGGGCGGTGGCGAAGCGGATCTGCGGGCCGCAGGCGGGGTCGGGCAGTTCGCTGTTGAGGGTGCCGGGCAGCAGGCCGTCGCGCAGCGCCAGCAGGGCAAACACCGACTCGACGATGCCGGCAGCGCCGAGCGTGTGCCCGGTCCAGGCCTTGGTCGAACTGGCGTGCAGGGTCGGCGGGAACAGCGCCGCCACCGCGGCGGCCTCGACGCTGTCGTTGGCCGGGGTCGCGGTGCCGTGCAGGTTCAGGTACCCGATCTCGGCCGGGTCCACGCCGGCGCGCTGCAGCGCACCGCGCATCGCCAGGCCGGCGCCCAGGCCCTGCGGATGCGGCGCGGACATGTGGTGCGCGTCGCTGGATTCGCCGTAGCCGCACAGCAGTGCCTGCGCCGGCGGCGCGTCGACGGCATCGGCGCGTTCCAGCAGCGCGTAGCCGCCGGCCTCGCCCAGCGACAGCCCGACCCGGCGCACGTCGAACGGCCGGCACGGCTCCGGCGACACCACCTGCAGCGAGTTGAAGCCGAACAGCACGCTGCCGCACAGCGTGTCCACGCCGCCGACCAGCGCCGCATCGACCACGCCGGCGGCGATCAGCCGCGCCGCCTGGGCGAACACCTTGGCGCTGGACGAGCAGGCGGTGGCGACAGTGATGCAGGGGCCGCGCAGGCCGGTGGCGGCACGCACGAAATCGCCGAGCGAATGCGGGGTGTGCACGATCGGCCGGTCCAGGTCGGCGGGCATGCGCGGGCCGTCCGCGTCGTGCTCGAGCCGGGTGTAGGCTTCCTCGCTGGCGCCGATGCTGGAGGTGGAGGTGCCCATCACCACCGCCACCCGCTCGGCGCCGTGCCGCTGCGCCGCGGCGGCCACGGCGGCGGCCATGCCGTCCTGCTGCAGCGCCAGCCAGGCCAGACGGTTGTTGCGGCATTCCCAGGCGGCCAGGGCGTCCGGCAGCGCCGCGGTCTCCAGCGCGTCCACCCGGCCGATCCAGCATTCCAGCGGTTGCGGGCCGAAATCGTTGCGACGCAGGCCGCTGCGGCCCTCGCGCAGCGCCGCGGCCTGGGCCTGCAGCCCGCTGCCGAGCGCGTTGGTCGCGGTGTAGGCGCGGATGGCCACCGGGGCCATCCGGGGCGACGAGGACGCTTCGGTCACGCGGTCTTCCATACAAGGACAATCACCGCAGTATATCGACGCATTCGGTGATGCCGTGAACCGCCAACGAGGCGAACGTGAATGGCGCGCCGCCCTGGATCCGTTCAGCGCAGGGCCGGCGTGCGCTTTCGCCGCTGGCGCATTTCCTCCACAATCGCTTGCCTTTCCACGCCAGGCGCACGCCACGGGCATGCAAGCCTACGTCTACAAAAGCCAACGCAAGCCGGACACCTATCTGTATCTCGCCGCCCGCGACGACTTCGGCCGTCTGCCGCCGGCGCTGCTGGCGTCGCTGCAGCCGCTGGCGTTCGTGCTCGAAGTGGCGCTGACCGCCGAACGCAAACTGGCCCGTGCCGATCCGGCCGCGGTGCGCGCCAACCTCGCCGGCTGCGGCTTCCATCTGCAATTGCCGCCGTCCCTGCCCGGCATCACCGATCGACACGATGACTGACTCCTTTCTCCGCGCGCGTGCGCCGATGCTCGCCGCCGCGCTCGGCGCGGTGCTGGCGCTGGCCGCCGGATTCGGCCCGCTGGCCGCCGCGCTGGGCGCCTGGCTGGCGCAGCCGGCGTTCGCCCTGGCGCTGTCCTGGCAGCGCGGCAGCCGGCCGCGTCCGCGCGCGGCGCGCGACTTGGTCGGTGCAGCCGCGCCGCTGCTGGTGCTGTGGGCCGGCGGCATGGCGCTGGTCGCGGTGCTGGTGGCCTGGCCGCTGGCGGCGCTGCACGACAGCGGCAGCCTGGCCGCGGCGCTGGCGCTGAGCGTGGCCGCCAGCGCGGCCCTGCTCGGGCTGTGGCGGACCTGGCCGCTGTGGCACGGCAGCGATGCCGAGGGCGGCGCGCTGGGCGCGCGCTGGCACGCGCTGGCGCAGCAGGACGTGCAGGCCTGGCGCGGGCTGGCGGTGGCCGCGCTGGTGCTGGTGCTGGCCGGGCTCGGCGTGGTGCTGGCCTGGCCGGGGCTGCTCGCCGACGCCGCGCGCTGGCCGCTGGCGCTGGCCTACGCCCTGCTGTCGCCGCTGCTGCACGCCGGCCTGCAACGGGTGGCCCCGCCGCAGGCGCTGACCCCGCCGGTGTCCTCGGCCGACCTGTTCGCCGAACTGAGCGCCAACACCGCGCCGCGCGCCGACGAGCCGCCGCCGGCGCAGGACGAACTGCATGCGGCGCTGTACGACGCCGCCCGCGGCGGCCGCGTCGATCGCGCGCTGCAGTTGCTGCAGGCCGGCGCCGATCCGCACGCGCTGCCCGCCGCCGAGTGGCGCGACCAACGCAGCCTGCCGGTGCTGGCCGCGGTATTGCCGGACCTGCGCCTGCTGCGCGAACTGATCGTGCGCGGGGTCGACGTCAATCGCCCGCACCTGGGCATGACCCCGCTGCTGGCCGCCACCCGCGACAGCTGGCATGGCCGCCCGGAGGCGGTGATGACCCTGCTCGCCAACGGCGCCGACCCGCGCGCCAGCGACGGCGACGGCAACACCCCGCTGCATCACGCCGCACGCAGTTCCGATCCGGGCGTGGCCGCACTGCTGCGCGACGCCGCCGCCGAACTGGACGCGGCCAACCGCGACGGCCTGACCCCGCTGGCGGTGGCCTGCCAGGTCGGCAACTGGCGCATGGCCAAGTTCCTGCTTGAGCGCGGCGCCAAGCCGGAGCCGGCCGAGGCCAGCCCGGTGCTGCTGGCCGCCGCCGGTACCGAGGAAGACGATCCGGCCGGCGTGCAGTTGCTGCTCAAGCACAAGGCGCGGGTCGACGCACGCGATCGCCAGCGCCGCAGCGCGCTGCACGAGGCGGCGCAGGCCGGCCACGTGGAGATCGTGCAGGCCCTGCTCGGCGCCGGCGCCAATCTGGAAGCGCGAGACGCGCTGGGCCGCACGCCGTGGCTGGAAGCCGCTCGCCACGGCCGCGTGGCGGTGCTGGAACGGCTGCTGCCGCACAAGCCGGACCTGACCGCGGTCGACGGCGACGGCCGCAACGCGATCCTGCTGGCCTGCACTGCCGACCACGTCGCCCCCGGCCTGATCCGGCGCCTGCTGGACCTGGGCGTGGCGCCGGCGCAGCCGGACCAGAGCGGCCGCCGCGCCGTCGACCTGGCCGCCGAGGCCGGACGCTGGGCGATCGTGTCCGCGCTGGACCCGGACTATCCGCTGCCGGCCGCGGTCAGCGACGGCCAGGGCGAGAGCGGCCCGGCCGGCCTGCCCGACCGGCCGCCGCTGGAACTGCTGCGCGAAGGCCTGCAACTGGGCCAGCCGCGCGAGGGCCTGGCCGCGCTGGCGCGGCTGTGTGCGCCCGAGGAACTGGGCGCGCTGCTGCACGATGCGCCGCTGGCGCTGAACGCGCAGGCGGTGGACTGGCTGCTGGCGCACGGCGCCGCGCCGGAAGTGCTCGATGCCTGCGGCGACACCCCGATGTTCGCGCTGCTCTCGCGCGGCGTGGAGGCGGTACCCAGCCTGCAGGCGATGCTGCGCCACGGCGTGTCGCCGGCCGGCCGCGGCGGCCTGACCCGGCTGCTGGCCGCCTGCGCCCAGCACGATCACGCCTCGCGCGCGCTGGAACAGTTCGCGCTGGAACTGCTCGAGCGCGGCGCCGATCCGTTCGCGCCGTCGCCGGCCGGCGATCCGCCGCTGTCGCTGGCGGTGCGGCTGGGCTGGTTG
Source organism: Xanthomonas sp. D-109 (assembly GCF_017746095.1). Classification (NCBI taxonomy): domain Bacteria; kingdom Pseudomonadati; phylum Pseudomonadota; class Gammaproteobacteria; order Lysobacterales; family Lysobacteraceae; genus Xanthomonas; species Xanthomonas sp. D-109. The sequence goes on along the minus strand of NZ_JAGHWV010000006.1, from coordinate 25,088 downwards.
CGCCTGCAACTGCAGTTGCTCGAGCGCGGCGCCGACCGCGAGGCGCGCGACAGCCATGGCATGACCGCGCTGCACCTGGCCGCCGCGCTGGGCCGCGAGGCCTCGCTGAAACTGCTGATCCTGCAGGGCGCCTCGCCGGACGCACGCGCCGCCGACGGCCAGACCCCGCTCGGCGTGGCCCTGGCCAGCGGCCGCCGCGACCTGGCCGACTGGCTCGACTGGCGCACCTGGCCGCTGCCGCGGCGCCCGCTGCGCGAGGCCGACGTGCCGGCCGCGGCGATGGTCGGCGACGCCGAGGCGATCCGCCGCCTGATCGACCTCGGCCTGCCGGTGGATGCGGTGGACGCGCAGGGCTGCACCGCGTTGCTGCGTGCCGCCGGTGGCGGCCATGCCGAGGCGGTGAAGCTGCTGCTGGCGCGCGGCGCCGATCTGCAGCACGCCGCGGCCAGCGGCGCCACGCCGCTGTCGGCGGCGGTGAGCATGCGCCAGACCGAGATCGTCGCGGCGTTGCTGCAGGCCGGTGCGCAGATCGAACACCGCCTGCCCGGCGGGGTCACCGTGCTGATGCTGGCCTGCGCGCTGGGCCTGCCGGACATCGCCGCGCGGCTGCTGGCCGCCGGTGCCGACGTGCATGCCGGCGACGCGCAGCAACTGGCGCCGCTGCATTGCGCGGCGCTGTACGGCTTCACCGCGCGCGACAAGACCCGTTTGCTGGCGTTGCTGGACACCTTGCTGCTGGCCGGCGCCGAGGCCGATCGCGGTTCCGCCGGTGGGGTCACGCCGTTGCTGTTGCTGCTGGGCGCGCGCGCCGAACCGGGCACGGCCTGCGAGGAGCCGGTGGTGCTGGCCGGCGTGGAGCGCCTGCTCGACGAGGAGGTCAGCCTGGAGGTGCAGGATCCGCGCGGCTTCGGCCCGCTGCACCTGGCCGCGCTGCACGGCCTGCCGCTGCTGGTGCAGCGCCTGCTGCGCGCTGGCGCCGATCCGGAACTGCGCGATACCTTGAACCGCACCCCGCGCGAGATCGCGGTGATGCGCGGCTTCGTCGACGTCGCCGGGCAGTTCCAGCCGGCGCTGCCGGGCGTGTCGTCGATGGCGCGGTTCCTGCGCGAAAGCCGCTAGCGCTCTTCCTTCTCCCACCGGGAGAAGGTGGCCCAAAGGGCCGGATGAGGGTAGGGCGAAGCCCCTCGCCGCCCATCGCCCCGCGCCTCGTACCGCACCCTCGCTCCGCCCACTCCTCCGATGGGAGAAAGGCTTGCGGCATCGCGGTGCACCGCAGCGCCGAAAAAAATGCCCGCCGGAAGGCGGGCGAACTGCGTCATGGTAGGCACATCGCTGCTTTCGGAACCGCGGCGGGAGGGGCTCCTCCCGCGCACGTGGCGCGGCGGCGAACGGCGCCGCCGCGCGGTCGCGTTACTGCCGTGCGACCACGGTCAGGCCGCTGTAGCTGCCGCTCAGGCGCACGTAGTAGGTCGTGGCGCTGGACGGGGTGAGGCGCACCGTCTGGGTGGTGGTGCCGGCACGGGTGGAGCGCGCGTCGTAGGTGCTGCTGGTCGGCACCTTGCCCGCCGACACGTACATCGCCACGTTGCCGTTGCCGCCGAAGGTCATGAAGCTGACCACGGTGCCGGCGGCGGCCTGGAAGCTGTACAGCGCGTCGCCGCCCTGGCTGCCGAGGCCGCGCATCTCCACCTTGTTGACCAGGGTCTTGGTCGGCGGCACACAGGTGCTGTCCGACGGATTGCATGGCGGGGTGGTGGCCATCTGCAGCAGCATGTCCACGTCCAGGATGCCGGCGCCGATCGGCGTGCTGGTGGGGATCGCCACCGGGAACGGCCGTGCGCTGGCGCGCAGCAGGTCGCGCATGCCGGTCCAGCTGAACGGGGTGGTGGCCACGCTCTGCACCAGCGCCACCGCGGCGGCCACGTGCGGGGAGGCCATCGAGGTGCCGGCCATGCCGCCGATCTGCCAGTCGCTGGTCGGGCTCTGCGAGCCGCCGTTGATCACCTGGAAGATGTAGCCGCCGGGGTTGCCGTCGATGTCGCCGCCGCCGCCCGGCGCGGCGATGTCCACGCGGGTGCCGTAGTTGGAATAGCTCGCGCGGCCGCCGTTGATGCGCGAGGCGCCCACGCTGATCACGCCGTTGCAGGAGGACATGGTGTACGTGGCGGCGTTGGCGTTGGAGTTGCCGGCGGCGACCACGATGATCGTGCCCTTGGCGTTGATCTGGTCGATCGCGTCCTGGTAGATCTGCGGGCAGGTGTCCGGGGAACTGCTGCCCAGGCTCATGTTGATCACCTCGGCCGGGTTCGGGTTGGTCGGCAGGCCGGCGACTGGCAGGCCGGCGGCCCACAGCATGCCGTCGGTGATGTCGCTGCCGAAGCCGCCGCAGGAGCCGAGCACGCGCACCGGCAGGATCTTCGCGTCGTAGGCCAGGCCGGCGGTGGCCAGGTTGTTGTTGGTGACCTGGGCGATGGTGCCGGAGACGTGGCTGCCGTGCCACGAGCTCGGCTCCGGGGCGTTGCCGGAGCCGCCCAGGGCGTTGCAGTAGTCGGCCTCGACCCAGTCGCCCAGATCGTAGCCGCCGGCCACGCGGCCGTCGGTGTCGCGGCGCGAGACGCGGTGGTCGGTGATCATGTCGTAGCCGGGCAGCACGTTGGCGGCCAGGTCCGGATTGTTCTGCGCCACGCCGGTGTCGACCACCGCCACCACCACGCCCTTGCCGGTGGAGCGGGTCCAGCCCTGCTCGGCATTCACCCCGCCGACCGGGTCGTGGAAATTCCACTGCAACTTGGCGTAGGCCGGATCGTTGGGGGTGGTGGAGGCGGCGGCCGCGACGGCGGCCGGCAGGCGCACGCTGGCTTCGTCCAGGCGCTGGTACAGGCGGTCGACCTGCACCGACACCACCGACGGGTCGGCCTTCAGTTCGTTGATGAAGGCGGTGCGCTCGCTGTCGCTGAGGTGGCGCGAGGTCTGCACCACGTGCCAGCCCGGCACCGCCATGTCGCGCAGCACCTTGGCGCTGACGGCGCTGCGTACGGTCAGGCCGTCGCTGGCGATCTGCGCGCGCTGCATGCCGCTGCGTGCCACCGCGCTGCTGAGGGTGGTGGCGAGCAGGCTGCGCGCCTGGGTGCCGCCGTCGCGGGTCTTCACGATGAAGCGCTGGCCCAGGTCGTTGGGGGTGGCCGATTGCGGCACCGGGCCCTGCACGCGGCCCAGGCCGATGGTGGGAGTGGCCGCCTGCGCGCCAGCGGCGAACAGGACGGCGGCGAGGGCAGCGGCGAGCGTGTTGGAAGACATCATCTGCAGATCCTGGAAAAAAGAGGTGATAGGAAGAAAACGGCGGCGCGCGTGGCGCCGCGCGACATCACAGGTCCACGCCCACGCCGATGCCGGCCGAGGACTCGCCGTTGCTGAAGGCGCCGCCCAGGCTGAACGAGGCACGCGCGCCGAGCTTGCGGGCGTAGCCGATCGACAGCGCCTGCTGTCCGCCCTGGAAGCCGGCGCCGACCGACACGCGCCCGCGCGGGCTCTGCGTGCCGGCGGCGTTGACCGCCATGTTGAGCATCGCCGCGCTCATCGCGCCGAGCTTGTCCATGCGCCGGTCCATGCCGTCGAGGCGGTGTTCGGTGTCGGTGCGCAACTGGTTGAAGCTGTCGTCCAGCGCGGTGATGCGGGTGTTGGTGTAGGCGTTGGCGCTGCTCAGGGTGGCGCTGTCGCCGGCGCGCATCTGCGCCACGTTGGCCGCATCGGTGCCGGCGCTGCCGGCGGCGACGTTGGCGATCTGCCGCTCGTTGCCGGCGCTGCCCACCGACACCGTGTTGGCGCGGTCGGCGACCGACCCCTGGCCCAGCGCCACCGCGTTGGCGGCAGTGGCCGAGGCGCCCTGGCCGAGCGCGGTGGCCGAGGCGGCCGAGGCACTGGCGCTCTCGCCGAGCGCCACCGCATTGGTCGCCACGGCGGCAACGCGGGCGTTGGCGCCGACCGCAGTGCTGCCGTCGGCATTGACCGTGGCGTTGCCGCCGATGGCGGTGTCGTTGGGGCCGTAGGCCAGCGCCTGCGCGCCCATCGCCAGGCCGTTGTTGCCGTTGGCGGTTGCCCCGGAACCCACGGCCACGGCATTGGTGCCGGCGCCGGTGCTGGGTGCCGTGGCCGCGCCACCGCCGCCGCCGATGCTGACCCCGCCGGAGCCGCCGATCGCGTCGAGGCGGTTGCCGAAGCCGGTCAGCGCGGTGTCCAGCGCACCCATCGCCGAGCCCAGGTCGGTGTAGTGGCTGCCCTGCACCAGGTAGTTGCCGCCGATCAGGTTGCCGTTGGCATCGACCACGCTGCCGGCGCCGAAGGCGGCGGCGACGTTGCGCAACTGCGCCAGGTTGACCGCATCGGTGTCCATGGTGCCGGCGGCCAGGTTGGTCAGCTGGCGCTCGGCGCCCACCGCACCGATGGACACGGTGTTGTCGCGTTCGGCGACCGAGCCGGCGCCCAGCGCCACGCTGTTGTTGGTGATGGTCGTCTGGTCGTTGACGAACTGCGAGTTGCCGACGCGGGCGCCGGGGCCGATCGCGATCGACCGGTCGCCGAACACGTCCGCGCCGGTGCCCACGGCGATGCTGTCGTAGAACAGCACCGGGGTCTCGCGGAAGAATTCGCCGTTCCACACCATGCCCCCGCCCAGGGCCAGGCTGCGGGTGCCGCCGGCCCAGGAGCCGTTGCCGAGCGCGCTGGAGCCGACGCCGAGGGCGAGCGCGGCCGGGCCGACCGCGGTGGCGTCGTCGCTCTGCGCGTACGCGCTGGGGCCCATGGCCACGCTGTGCGTGCCCAGGGCGCGTGCGCCGTTGCCGAAGGCGGTGGCCCACTCGGCGGTGGCCTGGCTCTGCGCGCCCACCGCCACGGCGGCGTACTGGTTGGCGACCGCGGTGGTGCCCACGGCGACGGTGCGGTTGGCGCTGGCTTCGGCCAGGGCGCCGACCGCGGTGGAACTGTAGGCGGTGGCCAGTGCGCCGCCGCCCAGCGCGGTGGACAGCGGGCCGGTGGCCTGGGTGGCCTGCAACTGGGTGCCTTCCACACCGAAGCCAGGATTCATCTCCTCGCTCACGTCGACGATGCCGCCGACCGCGACGCTGGAGCGGTCGCTGGCGATCGCGCCGGCGCCGGCAGCCACGTTGAACTTGCCGCTGGCCTGGGCGCCGGCGCCCAGCGCGGTCGCGGCCATGCCGGTGGCCGAGGTCTGCTGCAGGATGGTCACGCCGTTGGGCAGCGACGAGTAATCCACGTCGAGCATGCCGCCGATGGCGGTGGTGGAGATCTCGGTGGCCAGGCTGTTGTGGCCGACCGCCAGCGCATGGTCGGCGTAGCCCACCGCACCGCCGCCGATCGCCATGGCGCCGGTCCCCACCGCCGAGGCGGCCTCGCCGGCGGCCAGCGCTTCGTCGCCATCGGCCTCGGCGCCGGCGTTGCTGTCGGCGCTGCCGATGGCCTTGAAGTAGACGCTGGGATCGTAGGTGGTCGCGGCCGGGGTCGCGCTGGCGTCGCTGGGCGTGGTGTCGGTGCCGGTGGACTGGGCGGCGCCGGTCGTCGTCGTGGCGGCGGGCGTCTGCGCCAGGGCCGTCGACGACAGGCACAGCGCACAGGCCAGGGCCAGGGTGCTGGTCGCGCGGGGAATCGGATGACGGGCGGCGGTGCCGCGCAGGGAAGAGCGTGCGTTCATGGCGATCTCGGGCTGGAAAACGACAGGGCAGAAGGTGACGTCGGCGGCGCGCGTGCGCCTCCGCATCGGTCAGGAGTGGTCTGGGAGCAGCGCCGTCGTCCCCGGGCGCGTTCCGTCATGCGAACTTAGGCCCGCCGTCACCGGCTTGTCACCTGCAAGTTCTCGCATGATCATCATCGGATTCTCACTGAACGGGAATGGAGCACGGCGGCATGGCGAAGGCGTTCTGGAACTGGCTGGGCCGCGCGCCGCTGCTGGACGAGGTGGATCGGCGCAACGCGCGGGTGATCCAGTTGCTGCTGCTGTTCCTGGCGGTGACCATTCCCGCCACGCTGGTGATCGCGCTGCTGCTGGCGTGGCCGCAGCTGCGCGGGCAGCCGGTGCAGCCCGGGCTGGTGATCTCGTTGAGCATGAGCCTGTTGATCGGGGTGTGCGCGGCGATCGGTTTCGTGCGCGTACGCCATGGCGCCTTGCGCGGCGGCGTGCGGCTGCTGCTCGGGGCGATGCTCGGTTCGCTGCTGGTCAATGCCGCCATCCACGGCTTCCAGCGGCAGTTGCCGGACCAGTTGGCGCAGATGCTGGTGCTGATCCTGGCCGGGCTGGTGCTCGGGCGCCGCGCGCTGTGGGTCACCTTCGTCGCCTTGCTGCTGATGCTCGGCGTCGGCGTGGGCCGCGATGCCTTGGCCGAACTGGCCGGCGCGCCGTCGCAGGCGCTGTTCAACGTGCTGCCGGTGCTCTTCAGCTACCTGCTGGTGGCGCTGCTGCTGGACCGCACCACCGAGGCGCTGCGCGAGAGCCTGCGCGAGTCCAACGCGCGCGGCCAGCGCCTGCAGCAGGAGATGCAGGAGCGCGAGCGCGCGCAGACCCAACTGATCCACGCGCAGAAGCGCGAGATCACCGAGCGCATGGCCAGCGGCCTGGCCCACGACTTCAACAACATCCTGGCGGTGATGTCCGGCTTCGCCGCCGCGCGCCACGACGACGACCTGGCCGGCGACGCGCAGCGCATCGCGCAACTGGAGGACAGTCTTGCGGCGGTGGAGGAATCGGCCGAGCGCGGCATGACCATCGTGCGTCGCTTGCTGCGCTTCAGCCGCCGCGATGCCGAGCATGTCGAACGCTTCGACGCCGCCACCGCGGTGGAGGCGCTGCAGCCGATGCTGCGGCAGTTGCTGGAGGCGCGGATCGTGCTGCGTTGTTCGCTCCCGGCGGCGCCGGCGCCGATCCGCTTCGAGCGCAGCCAGTTCGACCTGATGCTGCTGAACCTGGCCTCCAACAGCCGCGACGCGATCGCCGACCGCGGTCACTTCGACATCGCCGTCTCCAGTGAGGACGAGGGCACCGTCATCGAGGTCGCCGACGACGGCCACGGCATGCCGGCCGAGGTGGCCGCGCAGGTGTTCGAGCCGTTCTACAGCACCAAGCCCGCCGACAGCGGCACCGGCCTGGGCCTGGCGGTGGTGCGCGATCTGGTGGTGCGCGCCGGTGGCCGCATCCAGGTAAACAGTACGGTGGGCGCGGGCACGCGCTTCCGCATCGTGCTGCCGCATGCCGATGCGGTGCCGGCCGCGGTGCCGGCGTAGGCCTGGCCTGACGCGACGGCCCGCGCCACGCGGCGCACGATGGCGCGGGGCGGATCAGCCGGCAGGATCGAGGATGTAGCCCTTGCCGTGCACCGCGGCCAGCGGCAGCGGTTCGCCGCAGCGGCGCTGCACCTTGCTGCGCAGGCGGTGCACCATCGAATCCAGGCGGTGCGCGTCGAAGTCGTAGACGCGGTCGGTGAGGGCGGCGATCAGCGCCTCGCGCGCCACCAGCAGGCCCGGTTGCTCGAGCAGGCGCAGGCACAGGCGGCGTTCGCTGCCGGTCAGCGCGGCGGCGGCGCCGGACGGCGACAGCAGGCACCAGCCGTCTTCGCTCATCTGCCAGCGCCCGCGCGCCGGCGCCGCCGGCGGACGCCCACTCACGCGCCGCGCCAGGCTGTGCAGGGTCGCGGCGAGCAGGTCGATTTCCACCGGCTTGGACAGGTAGGCGTCGGCGCCGCCGGTCAGGCCACGGATGCGGTCCTCGGTCTGGCCCAGGCTGGTCAGCATGACGATGCCGAGGTCCGGGTACTGCTGCCGCAGCGCGCCGGCCAGGGTGAAGCCATCGGTATCGGGCAGGCCGACATCCAGCACCACGATCTCGGCGCCCTCGCGCTGCACCCGTTGCTGCAGTTCGGCGCCGGTGCCGCAGCCGTCGGCGGCGAAACCGAAGCGGCGCAGGCCCGGTACCAGGATGCGATCGCGCAGTATCGGATCGTCCTCCAGGACCAGAGTGCGCAGGGCGGCGGCAGCGGGATCGGAAGTCATGCGCAGCCGCAGTGTAGCCGCAGCCGCGCGCTTGCGCGCGCCTGAACGGCGTGCCGCGGCGATTACGCGATGCAAACACCGGCGCTGGCAGACTCGCCGCTCCTCCGTCCCGGCGCCGACGATGGCCTCGCGAATCGAAGACTACGCCATGCTCGGCAACTGCCGCAGCGCGGCCCTGGTGGACCGTTGCGGCTCGATCGATTGGCTGTGTCTGCCGCGCTTCGATTCCGATGCCCTGTTCGCCGCCCTGCTCGGCGAGCCCGACCACGGCCGCTGGGCGATCGCGCCGCAGGGCGGCTACACCAGCACCCGCGCGTACCGCGACGGCAGCCTGGTGCTGGAGACGCGGTTCGAGACCGACACCGGCGCAGTGGCGCTGCTCGACTTCATGGTCGCCAGCCACGACGAGGTGATGCACAACCATGTGGTGCGGATCGTGCGCGGCCTGCACGGCACGGTGCCGCTGCGCATGCAACTGCAGTTGCGCTTCAACTACGGCCGCACCATTCCCTGGGTCTCGCAGATCGATGGCGGCCTGCAGGCGGTGGCCGGGCCGGACCAGATCGCCGTGCGCAGCCCGCAGGCCATGCACGGCCATGGCTTCGCCACCGAGGCCGAGTTCGTGCTGGAGGCCGGCGAGAGCACCTGGTTCGTGCTCAGCCACGGCGCCTCGCACCTGGAACTGCCGCCGCTGCTGGAGCCGGAGCAGGCGCTGGCGCAGACCGAGGCGTTCTGGCACGGCTGGTCGCACCGCTGCCTGCATGCCGGCCCGTGGACCGAGGCGGTGCGGCGCTCGCTGGTGGTGTTGAAGGGCTTGAGCTATCTGCCCACCGGCGCCATCGTCGCCGCGCCGACCACTTCGCTGCCCGAACGCCTGGGTGGCGAGCGCAACTGGGACTACCGCTTCTGCTGGTTGCGCGATGCGGTGTTCACCCTCACCGCATTGCGCGCGGCCGGCTACTTCGACGAGGCCGCCGCCTTCCACGGCTGGCTGCAGCGCACCGTGGCCGGCTCGCCCGACCAGTTGCAGGCGCTGTATGGCATCGGCGGCGAGCGGCGCATGTCCGAATGGACGGTGGACTGGCTGCCCGGCTACGAAGGCGCCTCGCCGGTGCGCGTGGGCAACGCCGCGGTCGGCCAGTTCCAGCTCGACGTCTATGGCGAGGTGATCGCCGCGTTCCACCGCGGCCACCACGAGGGCATGGCCACGGCGGTGCATGGCCGCTCGCTGGCGCGGCAGTTGCTGGAGGTGCTGGAGCAGCGCTGGCGCGAGCCGGACGAGGGCATCTGGGAGATCCGCGACAAGCGCCAGCACTTCGTGCATTCCAAGGTGATGGCGTGGCTGGCGTTCGACTGCGGCGCGCGCGACGGCGTCACCGACGCCGATGCCGCGCAACGCGCGCACTGGCGCGCGCTGGCCGACGAGATCCACGCGCAGGTGCTGGCGCAGGGTGTGCACCGTGACGGCTACTTCGTGCAGAGCTACGGCAGCGAGCGGCTGGACGCGGCGACGCTGCTGATCCCGCTGGTCGGCTTCCTGCCGCCGGACGATCCGCGCGTGGCCGCGACCGCCGACGCCATCGCCGCACGCCTGAGCATCGACGGCCTGGTCGAGCGCTATCGCGCCGACGACGCCAGCGGCGACGGCCTGCCGGCCGGCGAGGGCACCTTCATCGCCTGCAGCTTCTGGCTGGTGGAGAACTACGCGCTGCTCGGCCGCCGCGAGCAGGCGCGCGCGCTGTTCGAGCGTCTGCTCACGCTGTGCAACGATGTCGGCCTGCTGGCCGAGGAGTACGACCCGCGCAGCGGCCGCATGCTCGGCAATTTCCCGCAGGGCTATTCGCACGTGGCGCTGGTCCACGCGGCGCTGCGCCTGCATGGCTTGATCGGCGAACAGGACACCCATCCATGAGCGATGCCTCCCAGACCACCCCTCCCTGCCTGATCGTGGTGTTCGGCGCGCGCGGCGACCTGACCCGCCGCCTGGTGCTGCCGGCGTTGTACAACCTGCGCCACAGCGGTGCATTGCCCGAGGAATTCGCGGTGATCGGCGTGGACCACGGCGCGGTCAGCGAAGTGGCCTGGCGGCGCATGCTCGGCGATGCGATGCGCGGGCTGATGGCCGACCGCGACGCCGAGTTCAAGGCCGATGGCCTGGACGAGGAGGTGTGGGGCTGGCTGCGCTCCCGTCTGCATTACCTGCGCGGCGACTTCAACGACGCAGCCACCTATCGCAGCCTGGGCGCGCTGCTGGAAAAGATCGGCGCGCAGTACCGCACCGGCGGCAACGTGCTGTTCTACCTGGCCACCGCGGCGCGCTTCTTCGCGCCGGTGATCGAACAGCTGGGGGCGGCCGGGCTGGTCAAGCAGAGCGCCAACGGCGGCTGGCGCCGGGTGATCGTGGAGAAGCCGTTCGGCCACGACCTGCAGAGCGCGCGCGAGCTCAATGCCATCGTCGGCCGCGTGCTCGACGAGGACCAGGTGTTCCGCATCGACCATTTCCTGGGCAAGGAAACGGTGCAGAACATCCTCGCCTTCCGCTTCGCCAACGGCCTGTTCGAGCCGGTGTGGAACCGCGACCGCATCGACCACGTGCAGATCACCGCGGCCGAGACGATCGGCGTGGAAGGCCGCGGCGGCTTCTACGATCCCACCGGCTGCCTGCGCGACATGGTGCCCAACCACCTGTTCCAGCTGCTGGCGATGATCGCGATGGAGCCGCCGGCGGCGTTCACCCCGGCGGCGATGCTGCGCCGGCGCGCCGAGGTGATCGAGGCGGTGCGGCCGCTGAGTCCGGCCGACGTGGTGCGCGGCCAGTACGCGGCCGGTGCGATCGGCCGCAACGCGGTGCCCGGCTACCGCGAGGAAGACACGGTGCCGCCGGATTCCAACACCGAGACCTACGTGGCGATGAAGCTGCAGGTGGACACCTGGCGCTGGGCCGGCGTGCCGTTCTACCTGCGCACCGGCAAGCGCCTGCGCGAGCGCACCACCGAGATCGCGATCCGCTTCAAGCCGGCGCCGCTTGCGCCGCTGCGCAGCGCCGAGATCGGCGGCTACGGCCCGGACTGGCTGGTGCTGCACATCCAGCCGGACGAGGGCATCTCGCTGCAGTTCGACGTCAAGCGCCCGGGCGCGCGGGTCAGCCTGGCGCCGGTGCGCATGGACTTCCGCTACCGCGACTGGTTCCCCAAGGAATACACGGTGGGCTACGAACGCCTGCTGCAGGACTGCATGCATGGCGAGGCCGGCCTGTTCCAGGACGCGACCATGGTCGAGGCGGCATGGACCATCGTGCAGCCGATCCTCGACGCCTGGCAGACCTCGGCCGACGAAACCCCGCAGTACCCGGCCGGCAGTGCCGGCCCGGCGGCGGCCGATGCGCTGCTGGCGCTCAACGGCGGCCATACCTGGCGCACCCTGACCGCCGGGCGCCGCCCGCCGCCGCGGCGCCCGCCCGAAGCCACCGCCACGACCGAGACCCGGCCAGTGACGCCGGCGCCGAAGCGTCGCGAGGCCAAGGCGGGTGATGCCTCGGCTTCCGCGAAGCCAGGCAAGTCGACCAAGCGCGAGACTGCCTCGGCGCCAGCGAAGAAGCCGGCGGCCAAGAAGGTCGCCAAGAAGGCCGCGAAGGAGGTCGCGAAGAAAACCGTCAAGCGTGTGGCCAACAGCACCGCGAAGCGTCCCGCGCGCAAGCGCTGAAGCGGTGCTCCGGGCACTGGCATGAGCGCCAGTGTCCGGGGAGATGCCGCCATGTCAGGGAGGAGCGGCACAGCCGCGGCGGCTGGATCCTGCAGTCGGGGCTGAAGCCCCTCCCACAATGGAAGGATTGGCGGCGCGCGGACACAGCGCGTTTGCCGAGCATTGGCTTTGGCTAACCGGCACGCATGGGAGTTCCATCGTCCCCTGTTGTCGAAGTCAGCAAGCGTCACCGCGCCTGAGGCTCTCGACTGCAGTTGTGGGAGGGGCTTCAGCCCCGACGCGACCACGCTCGACTACACGCGCACCACGCAGTGGGCACGTGCCTCGGCGACTCGTCGGCATCTCCATCGATCCGTCGCGCGTGGCAACGGCGTACCCATCATGACCGCCGTTGTCGGCAGCGACGAGCGCACATCACGCAGCGCACGCCTGCGACACCGCTGGCCGCGTGGCTCCGGCCGCAGCATTCAAGCCACCCGCATCAACTGCGCTGCTGTCCCGCGCCTGTTGCGCCCGTCGCATCCGCCGGCCCCGCCGTCGGATCGTTGACGTCGGCCTCGAACAGCTTGGTCAGATCGGCACGCGCCGCGCGCGCGGTCTGCACCACCGCGGCCTCGTCGTCGTAGACCAGGTGCTGGGCGCGCAGCAGTTGCGTGTCGTGTTCGCGGAAACGGGCGATGCGGTCGCGGGCGGTGGCCGCGTCCAGGCCCAGGCCGAGCAGCACCTGCTCGCTCAGTTCCAGGCTGGAGGCGAACACCTCGCGGAACGGCTCGGCGCCCAGGTCCATCAGCCGCCAGGCGTGCTGGCGGTTGCGCGCACGCGCCAGCACCTTGGCGGTGGGGTAGAGCCGGCGGATCAGCCGCGTGGTCTTGATGTTGGTCTCCGGGTCGTCCATCGCCACCACGAAGATGCGGATGCCGTCGCTGCCGGCCGCGCGCAGCAGGTCCGGGCGGCTGGGGTCGCCGTAGTAGAGCTGGTTGCCGAAGCGACGCAGGTCCTCCACCGTGTCCGGATTGTGTTCCAGCGCCACGAACGGGATGCGCTGCGCGGTCAGCAGGCGCGCCACGATCTGGCCGAAGCGGCCCATGCCGGCGATCAGTACCTGCGCGCGCTGCGCATCCACGGTGTCGTACTGCGCGGCCGGCGGTGGTGGCTGCTTGCCCTTGCCGGCCTCGCTGCCGCCGAGCAGGCGCTGCATGCCGAGCAGCAGCAGCGGGGTCAGCGCCATCGACACGCCGACCACCGCGACCAGGCGGTCGTGGGTGGCGTCGTCGAGCAGGCGCACGCGCTGCGCCTCGGTGAACACCACGAAGGCGAACTCGCCGCCCAGCCACAACAGGCTGCCCAGCAGCAGCGCGCTGCGCCAGGGCAGGCGCAGCACGCGGCCGATGCCGGCCAGCAGCGCGAACTTGACCAGCAGCAGCGTGGCCACCGCACCGGCGATCAACCACGGCTCGGCGACGATGCGGTCCAGGTCGATGCCCATGCCCACGGCGATGAAGAACACGCCCAGCAGCAGGCCCTGGAACGGCTCGATCTGCGCTTCGAGTTCGTGGCGGAACTCCGAATCGGCCAGCAGCACGCCGGCCAGGAACGCACCCAGGCTGGGGCTGAGCCCGGCCTTCTGCAGGAACCAGGCGTTGCCCAGCACCACCAGCAGCGCGCTGGCGGTGAACACCTCGGGCATGCGCGTGCGCGCCACCGTGCGGAACAGGTGGCGCAGCACGAAGCGCCCGCACAGCACCACCAGGGCCAGCGCGCCCAGCGCCTGGCCCACTTCCGTCCAGGTCAGGGTGTCGTTCTTGGCGCCGCCGAGCAGCGGTACCGCGGCCAGCAGCGGGATCGCGATCAGGTCCTGGAACAGCAGGATGGCGAAGCCGAGCCGGCCGTAGTCGCTGTTGAGCGCCTTGCGCTCGGCCAGCAGCTGCAGGCCCACCGCGGTGGACGACAGCGCCAGCGCCAGGCCGATCACCAGCGCGCTCTTCCAGTTCATGCCCATGCACAGCGCCAGCGCGCCCAGCGGCAGCGCGGTCAGCGCGACCTGGGCCGACCCGGCGCCGAACACCGCATGCCGCATCACCTTCAATCGCGCCGGCGATAGCTCCAGGCCGATCAGGAACAGCAGCATCACCACGCCGATCTCGGCGGCGTTGAGGATACGCTCGGTGTCCTGCACGAAGCCCAGCCCGTCCGGCCCCAGCACCACGCCCGCGGCCAGGTAGGCCAGCACCGCGCCCAGGCCAAGCCGCTTGAACACCGGCACCGCGATCACCGCGGCCAGCAGCAGCACCAGCGCCAGTTCCAGGCCGCCGCTATGCACGAGTCGTCTCCATCGCCGCATTATGCGGCCGCCAATGCGACCGTCTGCTGACCCGGGCTGTGGGGCTGGTGTTCGCTGGGCTCGGCGAACCCGAGAGGTGGGGACGGATGGGCGGTGCTGCTGGCCTTGCTGTGGAGGAGGGGTCGCCGCCTGGTCAGCGCGCTGTGCCTGTGGCCTGTGGCGTGGTCGCGTCGCGCCTGAAGGGGGCATCGAACAAGCACAAGCGCACACGCGTAGGAACGGCTTCAGCCGCGACGGTGCCTCACCGGTAACGCCTCGTCGCGGCTGAAGCCGCTCCCTACGAGACGGCGCGATGCGCGGCAGAAACGGGTGAGTCGAGGTGTCATGAAGCGCTCCAAGGAGGACGTGCTGCCGTCGATGCCACTGCTGATCCAGCAACACACGCGAACCGTGAGTGCCTGGCCGCCGACCGAAGCCCCTGTGGGAGGGGCTTCAGCCCCGACGCGCGGAGGCCGGAATCGCGACAGTGCGCCCAGTCGCCGAACCCGCGCTACCGTCGGCCGCAAGACCCGGATCATCCCCGCGCCGCGGCCAGCCGTGTACCGTTAGCGCATTCGCTCGCCTCTGCCGCCGCCATGAGCACCTATCACCTGCAGTCCGTGTTCCGCCCCGCCTCGGTCGCCATCGTCGGCGGCAGCCCGCGCGAGCGTTCGGCCGGGCGGGCGGTGGTGCGCAGCCTGCGCGCGGCCGGGTTCCCGGGGCAGATCGGCTGGGTCAGCCCGCGCTACCGCGAGATCGACGGTGTGCCCACGGTGCGCCGGCTCACCGACCTGCCGTGGGTGCCGGACCTGGTGGTGATTACTGCGCCAGCGCGGATGGTGCCGCGCATCGTGGCGATCGCCGCGCGGCGCGGCGTGGCTGCGGCGATCATCCTCACCGCCGGGCTCGGCAGCGGGCCGGGCTCGGCCGCGGCGCGGGTGGAGAGCGCCGCGCGCGCCAAGGGCCTGCGCATCCTCGGCCCGCACTGCCTGGGCGTGATCGCCCCGCATGCGCGGCTCAACGCCAGCATCGCCGCGCACTGCCCGCAGCCGGGCGACCTGGCGCTGATCTCCGAATCCAGCGCCATCGCCGCGGCGCTGGTGGAGTGGGGCGTGGCGCGCGCGGTCGGCTTCTCGGCGGTGGTCTCGCTGGGCGACGCGCTGGACGTGGACTTCGCCGACCTGCTCGACTACTTCGCCACCGACTACCGCACCCGCGCGATCCTGCTTTACGTCGAACACATCCGCGACGCGCGCAAGTTCATGTCGGCCGCCCGCGCCGCCGCGCGCGCCAAACCGGTGGTGGTGGTGAAGTCAGGCCGGCAACTGCGTATCGATCCCAACGCCGACACCCATGTGCAGGCGCTGGCCAGTTCCGATGCGGTGTACGGCGCCGCGTTCGCCCGTGCCGGCCTGCTGCGGGTACGCGCGCTGGACGAGCTGTTCGCCGCCGCCGAGACCCTGGGCCGGCTCAGCACCTTTCCCGGCCGGCGCCTGGCCATCCTCAGCAACGGCGGTGGCGTCGGCCGCCTGGCCGTGGACACGCTGGCCGATCTCGGCGGTACCCTGGCCACGCTGTCGGCGTCCACGCAGCAGCGCCTGGAACAGGCGTTGCCGCAGGAATGGTCGCACCGCAATCCGGTGGACATCGTGGTGGACGCCGACGGCGAGCGCTATGCCGCCGCCGCCGGCGCGCTGCTGGAGGATCCGGAGAACGATGCGGTGCTGGTGGTCAACGTGCCCACCGCGTTCACTTCCTCCGCCGAGGCGGCGCAGGCGCTGACCCGCATCCTCGGCCAGCGCCCGCGCCATCACCGCGACAAGCCGGTGTTCGCGGTGTGGCTGGGCAACGACGAAAGCGCCACCGCCACGCTCAATGCCGCGCGCATCCCCACCTACGCCACCGAGGCCGATGCGGTGCGCGGCTTCATGCACCTGGTGCGCTACCGCGAGGCGCAGGCGGCGCTGATGGAAACGCCGCCGAGCCTGCCCGACGATTTCGCCTTCGATGCCGCGGCCGCGCGTGGCATCGTCGACGCCGCGCTGGCCGCCGGGCAGACCTGGCTGGACCCGCTGGCGACCACGCGATTGCTTGCTGCCTACGGCATCCCCACCGCGCCGGTGGCGCACGCCGCCGATGCCGAGGCCGCGGCGCAGGTGGCCGCGCCGATGCTGGCGCAGGGCTCGGCGGTGGCGGTGAAGATCCATTCGGCCGACATCCCGCACAAGTCCGACGTGGACGGCGTGCGCCTCAACCTGGTCAGCGCGGAGGCGGTGCGCGATGCGGCCGAGGGCATCCTCGCCCGCGCACGCGCCGCGCGTCCGGATGCGCGCATCGACGGCGTGCTGGTGCAGCCCTCGCTGCTGCGGCCGAAGGCGCGCGAGCTGATCGCCGGCATCGCCGACGATCCCACATTCGGCCCGGTGATCGTGTTCGGCCGCGGCGGCACCGCAGTGGAGGTGATCGACGACAAGGCGCTGGCGCTGCCGCCGCTGGACCTGCGCCTGGCCCACGAACTGATCGGCCGCACCCGCGTCAGCCGCATCCTCAAGGCCTATCGCGACGTGCCCGCCGCCGACGAGCGCGCGGTGGCCATGGTGCTGGTCAAGCTGGCGCAACTGGCCGCCGACCTGCCGGAGATCCGCGCGCTGGACATCAACCCGTTGCTGGCCGATCGCGATGGAGTGATCGCGGTCGACGCGCGGGTGGCGGTGGCGCCGTCGCGGCGCCTGCACAAGGGCCGCGGCCATCCGCGCTTCGCGATCTTCCCGTATCCCAAGGAGTGGGAACGGCGCATCGCGCTCAACGACGGCAGCGCCGCGCTGGTGCGTCCGGTGCGGCCGGAGGACGACGCGCTGTTCCGCAGCTTCTTCGCCCGCGTCACCGACGAGGACCTGCGCCTGCGCTTCTTCCAGGCGGTCAAGCATTTCAGCCATGAGTTCATCGCGCGCCTGACCCAGCTCGACTACGCGCGCTCGATCGCACTGGTGGCGATCGAACCGCGCAGCGGCGACATGCTCGGCGCGGTGCGCCTGCACGCCGACGCCGATTACGACCGCGGCGAATACGGCATCCTGATCCGCTCCGACCTCAAGGGCCACGGCATCGGTTGGCAACTGATGCGGATCATGATCGAGTACGCCGGCTGGCTCGGCCTCAAGGTGGTCGAAGGCCAGGTGCTGCGCGAGAACCGCACCATGCTGGCGATGTGCCAGCAACTCGGCTTCAAGGCCACGCCGGATCCGGACGACGCCACGCTGATGGACGTGGTGTTGCCGGTGGCGCAGCACTGAGGTCGGCGCCACGATGTCGACGTTCTCGCCGAGCCTGTTGCAACCGCGTCACGCGATCCTCTCCGGTCAGCCGGAGGACGCCGCACTGGAAATCCTGCTGCGCCCCTTTCTGCTTGACGGCGACATCGTGGACACCGCGATCCGCCTGGACGGCATCGCGCTGCCGTCGCTCAGGCTCGGCGCGCTGGCCGGCCAGCGCTTCGACTTCCCGCGCAACCCGCAGGACGGCTACATCGACGGCTCGCTTTACCTGGCCGGCGCGCACCATCCGGTCGACGTCGACACGCTGACCTTCCATCTTTCGCGCGACGGGCAACTGACGCTCGTGGCCAAGGGTATCTATGCGTTCGATGTCGAAGGCCTCGATGACCTGGGCAAGCTGCCCTTCACCCTGGCGATGCGGGTGAGCACGTGCGCGCTGTGAGCGGGGCTGCACGACTTCGCACAACGGCATCCCGCCATGGGCATCCATCGCGTCAGGGACTCCATCACCGCAAGCGCTGACCCGTCCCCGACACCTGCCCAGAGGAGCTTCTCATGTCGTTCAAGCCAGAGCGCTACACCTCGGTTTCGCCGTATCTGATCGTCGACGGCGCGCAGCGCACCATCGAGTTCCTGGTTGCGGTGTTCGATGCCGAACCCTTGCGGCAGATTCCCGGCGAGGGCGGCCTGCTCGCCCATGGCGAGGTACGCATCGACGACACCGTGGTGATGTTCTGCGATGCGGTCGAGGGCTGGCCGGCGCTACCGGCGCATGTGCACGTCTACGTGCGCGACGTGGATGCGACCTACCAGCGTGCGCTGGCCGCCGGCGCCACGGCGGTGCAGGCGCCGATGCAGAAGGACGATCCGGACCGGCGTGGCGGCTTCCGCGATCCCGGCGGCACGACCTGGTGGGTGGGGCAGCAGGTCGGTTGAGCGGGCGTGACGTGCCAGGGCGAGGGCGCCCGCACGGTGCACGCCGCTATGTGCATCCAGCCTCTCGGCACGCCATGAGCATGAGCGCCTGGTTGCTCCGCTGGCGTTGCTGTCGCATGCTCCGGCACCACCGATCGCAGGCGCCGTGCCGGTGCCCAGGGAGTCCGCCATGAACCATCTGCGACGTGCCGTCGTCTATGTCGCCTTCGCGCTACTGGTGATGGTCAATTTCCATGCGTATTCGTCTTCGATGTTCCTGTACAAGGGCATCAACCACTTTCTCCAGCAGGACGCGGTGGTCGTGCAGGAAACGCAGGATCGGGCCAGCGGCGATGCGGTGCCGGTGCTGGACCGGCGTGGTTCCCCCACGGGTCGAACCGTGGAGGTCCTGGTCCACAACAGCACCTACGATGTCCTGCGTTCGCTGCCGGTCCTCAATGTGCAGGTAGTGCTGGTGGCATTCCTGGCCTATGGCCTGCTCGACGCGGTGAGCTGGTGGCGCAGGCAGCAGCAGGCCTGACGTCTTGTCCTGCACCGGCTTCGTCGTGCCGATCAACGCCGTGCCTGCCGTCGGCGGCGTGCGGCAGGTCCGGCGTGTCGCGGTTACTCCAGTTCCTGGTTGCTCACCCCACGCTCGACCGGGTACACGATCGGCGGCGGCGTGGTGGAGCGCATCAGTTTCAGCGAGGTCTTGCGCTGCTCGCACAGGTTGCCGCCGCTGACGAACACGCCGTCCTGGGTGCACTTCCAGTCGTAGAAGTTGGCGATGCCGCCGGCCAGCTGCAGGCTGTAGTCGGTGCTCTTGGCTGCCGCGTCGAACGGTTGCCCGGCGGGGACGTTCTGGAACCAGCGCATCCATTCCTTGGAACCGACCGGCGGGATCTTGGTCTTGTCGGCCTGGAAGGTCGGATTCATCGGCGACAGTTGCGGCGATTCGGCGGTCATGTGGCAGCTCATGCAGGAGCTGATCGGATTGTCCACCGGGCCGTTGAGGCGGCCGTTCCAGCCCAGGTGGGTCGGCGGCAGTTCCGGCTTGGCGTTGATCGCCGACTGCAGGATGCGCGGGTTGATCCGGGTCTGGGTCGGCTGCTTGTTGGTGTAGTCGTCGCCGGTGTTCTGCGGATCGTTGCCGAACATCACGCCTACCGGCACCAGGTTCTGCCAGCCGGGCTTGCCACTGACCGCACCGTTGTACTGGAAGGTGCCGAAGATCCAGCCGGTGCCGGGCACGCGGCTGTCGCGCACGGCGAAATCCAACTGGATCAGCGCCACCTGCTTGAACGCGCGATCGGCGGACGTGAAGCTGTTGGTGACCCAGGCGTTCCACAGCACCGGGTTCTGCAGGAACGGGACCTGGCGCAGATCCACGTCGGCGAACAGCGCCTTGCAGACCACGGTGCCGTCGCGGAAGGTGTTGGGCTTGGTGGTGAAGCTCGGATCCGGGTTCTGCGGGTCCTTCCACACCTGGCCGAAGGTGTAGGCGCCCACATCGTTGTAGATGCCCACCGCGAAGGTCTGGCCGGAGGTGAGCTGGGTCGGCGCCAGTTGCTTGACCTGGATCTGCGCCTCCTTGGTCAGCCCGTGCACGCCTTCGCGTCCGAGCGGGCCGTAATGCTGCCAGGGCGCGTGGTACCAGCGCCGCACCTTGTTGTTCTGCACGTACCAGTCGCTTTCGACGTTGCCTTCCAGGCAGTAGGTCTTCACCGCGTCGGCGTAGCCGCGCCAGGCCTCGAAGTCGTTGGTCAGCGGCTTGGGCAGTTTCTGGAAGAACGCCGGCAACGGGCCGCTGGGCGGTTGCTGCGGATAGTCCTGGCTGAGCTGGAACAGCGTGCCCTTGTAGGTGGCCGGCGGCGCGTAGCCGAAATCCGGAAACCGGCCGGCGGAGGCGGCGCCGCTGGCGAGGGTCAGCGCGACGGCGATGGCGAGTGTGCGCGGGTGGGATGGTTGCATGATGGACCTCCGGTCGAGTGCGTCGGTGCGTGCGGGCGATGCCGCGTCCTGTGTCCGGACATCCCCTGGCCCCGGACCGGCCGCACGCCCGCGCTGCTGCGCGGCCGCGATGAAAGGACGCCCGCCGCCCAGGTCCGCGCCGCAGGCACGGGCGGACGCATCCGCCTGCGCGCGCAGACGAAGCGAGAGACGCTTTTGGAAATGCACCGCCCATCGCCACCGCGCGGGTGCGGCGACGTTGCTGTGGAAACGGCAGTCCTGTTGAAACGGCCTAGCGGACCGAAGACCTGTCCATGTCGCTCTCCTGACCCCGTGTGGAAGGCAACTGCGCTGAAGGATCCTGTTGCATCGAGCGTGGGGGAAACGCGCGGGCCCGGCAAGGCAGCATCGGGGGACGAATGCTGCGGAGGCGGCGCCGTGCGGCGGCCGCGATGCCGGGTTGCGCGTCGATCGCCAGTCCCGCGTGGTCGCGGACCTCGGCGTTGCTCGACGCTTCGGACTCTAGCGAGCGCCGCGCAGCCGGTGGTAGACAGTTGCGCGCGCCGGCGTCGCGATGGCAGACGGCGGTGGGTCTTCACGTCGATCGTGCGCGCAGCGGGTGGCCCGCCGGCACGCTGGCGGCCGCCGTGGCATGCTGCGTGCGGGGTCGCGCCTGGCGGGAACGGGCAGGCGCGGTGGGGACGGTGGACGCACCGGGCACGGCGGCGTCCACTGCGGCGATGCACTTTCTTGCGGTGACGCCATGCGCACGCACGGGACCTTGATTCAGTGGAACGAGGAGCGCGGCTGCGGCCGGGTGCGCCTGGCGCATCGCGAGACCGAAGCCGAGGTGCAACGTGCGGCGTTTCCCGCCGACGGGGTGCCGCCACGGGTAGGCGAACTGATCTCCTTCGACCTGGAGCACGATCCGCAGGGACGGCCGCACGCGATGCGGGTGATGCGGCCGGGGCGTGCACCGGTAGCGGCCGCGCAGGCGGCGACCGCACCGCGCAGGCGTCGCGGCCGCTGGCTCGGCGTGCTGGCGCTGCTGGTGGTGCTCGCGGTCGCCGGCTATGCCGTGCTGCGCTTCGTGGCGCCGCCGCCGGTAGCCCCTCCGGCGCCGGTCGCGTCGGTGGTCACGGCGCCCGCATCGCCGGCGCCGGCCTTCCAATGCGACGGCCGCACGCATTGCGCGCAGATGACCTCGTGCGACGAAGCGGTGTACTTCCTGCAGCACTGCCCGGGCGTGGAGATGGATGGCAACCACGATGGGGTGCCGTGCGAACGGCAGTGGTGCCGGCGCGCGCGCTGAGCAGCGGCCGCCGCGTGCGCGGTGCAGGGTCTTGACCCGTCCGTGATCGGGACTCGGCTACGGTCGCGCATTGCCTGCAGGTGACGCATGACCGAGCCACGCCTCTCTCCCACCAGGACCCGCACCCTGTCGCTGGGCCTGTTCGTCTTCGTCGCGGTGTTCGCCGCCATCGTCTGGTCGCTGTTGCGGCCGTACGGCTCGGTGTACTTCTTCCCGGTGCATTTCCTGGTCGGGCTGGGCCTGCCGTTCCTGTTCTACGCACTGGGCGCCAACCGCGCCGCGTTCCTCGCCGGGCTGGGGCTGACCGTGATCGTCCTGGTGCTGTTCAACCTGTGGGGCGACCAGGTCGGTGGGATCGGTCCGCGCGTGTTCGACTGGGCGCATGCCGTGGCCGGGATCCTGGGCATGCTGCTGGCCTATGGCGTGTTTCGCCTGTCCACGCGCGTGCGCCAGCGCCACGCGCGCTGAGCCGGAATCATTCCGCGTCGTCGCTGCGGGTGAACGGCGCCAGCCGCAGTTTCACCCGGTGCTCCACGCCGGCCGGGCACTGCCCCGGCGCCGGCCCGCGGAAATAACTGCGCTGCCAGCCTTCGCGGCTGGCGTCGGAATCGGGCTGCTCCAGATCGTGCAGGAACTGGCCGCGGCTGCGCATCCACGCCTGGTGTTCGCGTTCCAGCTCCGGCGTCTGCGACAGCGGTTGCCAGCGCGGCTCGGTCTCGGCCAGCACTCGCCGCTGCACCGGGAAGAAGTGGCAGAACGGCTCGCCGGCGTCGAAGCGTACGCGGCCGGGCCGGGTGAACTGCCAGTTCATGGTGAAGGTGTACGGGCTCCAATCGGTCTCGATCAGCCCGGTGAGCCCGGCGATGCCGTCCTTGGGCCGGTTCACCGGCGCGGTGACGTACAGGTCCACGCCGGCCTCGGTGCGGAACAGGCACGGCACGTGGAAGGTGAGCACGCCGTAGCCGAAGTGGCTGACCGCCGGTGCGTGCGTGCCCGGCGCCGGCTGCACGCGCAGGTCGTCGAGCGCGTTGCCGCCGTTCCACTCGGCCTCGAACGCGGTCTGGCACAGCAGCTCCCAGCCGTGCGCGTTGGCGATGTCCAGCGGCAGGCAGCGGTACGCGTAACGCTCGGAGGTGCGGTCCATCCACGGCCGCTCGCGCGGCGCCGGGCGCACGTCGAGGGTGTGGCCGTCGAGAACGTGGGCGGTGAGTTTCATGGCACGCGCAGGAGGATGGACCAGCGCCGAGTGTGACGCCTCGCTGCGGTCTTGGCGACCGCGCCAGGCGCAGCGCTCACGCCGCTTCGAAATCCAGCAGCGCCACGCCGTCGCCGACCAGTTCGCCCTCGCGCACGCGGAAGCCGTGCACGGTGCCGTCGGCCGGTGCCTGCAGGGTGTGCTCCATCTTCATCGCCTCCAGCACCAGCAGCGGCGTGCCGCGGCTCACCTGGGTGCCGGGTGCCACCAGCAGGGCGACGATGCGCCCCGGCATCGGCGCGGTCAGCCCGCCGCTCTCCACCGCCGGCTGGTCGGCCTCGGCGACCGGGTCGTGGCGTTCGAACAGGTAGCCGTGGCCGTCGACGAACAGGTGCAGCTGCGTACCGGCGAACACCGCATCGGCCTGCACCCGCTGCGTGCCGAGGAACGCGGACAGGCGCCCGTCGCGCAACTGGCCGCTCGCCTCGAGCGGCTCCTGCGCCTGCGCGGCGTGGATCCGCCAGCCGCCGGCATGCGCAGTCAGGTGCAACGTGCGCTGGGTGTCGCCATGCTGCAGGGTCAGCGCATGCGCGGCTGGCGCGCCCAACCGCCAGCCGTCGCGCAGGTCCCAGGGCGAGTGCGGATCGGCCGCGTGCGCGGTGGGCGCCGACGCGTGCAGTTGCCAGGCCAGCGCCGCCAGGCGCCACAGCGCATCGGTGGTCGGGGCCGGGGTGTCGAACAGCGCCGCGTGCTCGCGCTCGATCAGCGCGGTGTCCAGGTCCGCCTGCGCGAACGCGCTGGTGCCGACCAGGCGCTGCAGGAACGCGGCATTGGTCGACACGCCGACCACCTGGCAGGCCGCCAGCGCCGCCTGCATGCGCCGCAGCGCGCGCTCGCGGGTCACGTCCCAGACGATGAGCTTGGCGATCATCGGATCGTAGTGCGGGCCGATCACATCGCCCTGCTCGACGCCGGCATCGACCCGCGTATGCGCGTCGGCGGCGGGCAGGCGCAGGTGCTGCAGCGTGCCGATCGACGGCAGGAACCCGCGCGCCGGGTCTTCGGCGTACAGCCGCGCTTCCAGCGCATGGCCGTGGATCGCCAGTTCGTGCTGGCGCTGCGGCAGCGGTTGCCCGGCGGCCACGCGCAGTTGCCACTCCACCAGATCGGTGCCGGTGATGCATTCGGTGACCGGGTGTTCCACCTGCAGGCGGGTATTCATTTCCATGAAGTAGAACGCGCCATCGGGCGCGACGATGAACTCGACGGTGCCGGCGCCGACGTAACTGACCGCGCGCGCGGCCTCCACCGCGGCCTGGCCCATCGCCGCACGCCGCGCCGCGTCCATGCCCGGTGCGGGCGCTTCCTCCAGCACCTTCTGGTGGCGGCGCTGCACCGAGCAGTCGCGTTCGAACAGGTAGACCAGTTCGCCGTGGCTGTCGCCGAAGACCTGGATCTCGATGTGCCGCGGCCGCAGCACGTATTTCTCCACCAGCACGTGCGCATTGCCGAACGCGGCCTGCGCCTCGCGCTGGCAGGCGGCGAGCGCGGCGGCGAACTCTTCGTCGCCATCGACCCGGCGCATGCCCTTGCCGCCGCCGCCGGCGCTGGCCTTGATCAGCACCGGGTAGCCGATGGCCGCGGCCTGCGCGCGCAGGAATTCCGGGTCTTGCTGCTCGCCGTGGTAGCCGGGCGTCAGCGGCACCCCGGCCGCCTGCATCAGCGCCTTGGCCGCGCTCTTGTCGCCCATGGCGCGGATCGCCGCCGGCGGCGGACCGATGAACACCAGTCCGCGCGCGGCGCAGGCCTCGGCGAACTCCGCGTTCTCGGACAGGAAGCCGTACCCGGGATGGATGGCCTGCGCGCCACTGTGTTGCGCGGCGTCGAGGATGCGCTCGCCGCGCAGGTAGCTCTCGCGCGCCGGCGCAGCGCCGATGTACACGGCCTCGTCGGCCAGGCGCACGTGGCGCGCGTCGCGGTCGGCATCGGAGTACACGGCCACGGTGGCGATGCCGAGCTTGCGGCAGGTGGCGATCACCCGGCAGGCGATCTCGCCGCGATTGGCGATGAGGATCTTGTCGAAGGTCGGCAGGTCGGGGGTGGCCATGATCGGGTGCCTGGAGAAGGGTTAGAGGTGTTGCGCTTGCGGTGTGCAGACGTGCGTTAAGTGCGTGCTGCGAAGGTCGCGGTTTCGGTTGCTAGCGTTGTAGCCGCGGTCGCTTGGCTTGGCTTCGCTGTGGCTTTTGCTGTGGCTGTGGCTGTTGCCCTTGCTTTTGACTTACCGGGTTCCCTTCCGAAGCGGCGGCCAGCACGGGGAAAAACCCCGAAGGGGCGGCGCACAGGGACGTGCGCCGTCCGCGGCAGGGG